>NZ_JBMWDT010000020.1:0-72636 GCF_049545585.1 Providencia sp. NPDC089933 | reverse complement strand
AGCTGCTTGTATAAAAATATCGTTACTCATATTCATTCCTCTTATTGCATCCCTGCGAGTTAAATTAATCTGCAAATTTAGGCAGCTTTCTGCCAACCAGTTCCTCTGCATCCTTCATAAAGTCAGTGGCTTGCTCTTCCATTCCAACGCCGAAATCATATTTATGAACCGCTTTAGCCATTAAGAAAGCGCCAGCAAAAATCACTTCTTTCAACTTCTTATTTTCTTCTTGTAACTGTTCAATAGTCATATCTATCTCCTGTTTGCATCCTTGCAAATATATCCTTTGGTTAAATCACATAGGGAAGGGTTAGCCCGAATTAACGGGCCTTAATCAGAATGGCATTCCTTCATCAACCCAATCATTAGATGGCATACTGCTTTTCGCTGCTTGCCTCCGCTCATCTTTGTCTTTCAGGGTTGAAAGAATATTATCGATAGCTACTGGCGCGGTTCCGTCAATCTTTTCCTGTAGTGTCTGGCGCGTGTCAGCAATGAATGGAATTCGAATATCAAAGCTGTAGGTGTCGCTACCGTTTGACTTGGTTTTTAGCGTCTTTTGCAGCACTAACCCAACACGCTTGCCAGTAAATTCAGGTGCGATAAAGTGACTAACAGAAATCATCTTTTCAGTGAGTTGCGTGACACCAGCGCAGCCCATGATTGCGTTAATCATGTTGTGTCCGAATTTATTAATTTCACCGTCTTTCTTGGTGCTGTAAACACTCAGATAGTTAACTTTTCGTCCGTCGTCAGTATCGCCAGAGAACTCAATAAACTTCGCGCCAGATTCTGATGTGCCCAGCTTAGCTTCTGCAATGGTAATTACATAAGCGCCTGATTCATTAATAAACCCGCTTTGACCAGCCGCTAACGCATCTTCTTGGTTGTAGGTAAAAATTACATTACTCATTAGTTAATTCCTCTTTTTTCTAAATAAAATTTGATAGCCAACTCAGGTGTTTGCCCGCGTGATATTCTCATATGTACTGTTTTATAATTTAGGTTTAATCTTTCACATGCTTGCTTTAGAGTTTCGCGTTTTCCGTTGATATTCACGTAAACGTTCTTTCTGGTATTGTTTGCTTGTTCTTTTGGGGTTGCCCATCGGCAGTTTTCTGGTGAGTAATCTTTATCTACATCGATGCGATCAAGAGTAAGTCCGTTAGACAAGCCCATATCAGAAATGAAGTTTTCAAAAAGCATCCATCTATCACATATTTTTATTCCTCTTCCTCCATATCGATGGAATGAATTATTTTTACTATTCGTGCACCTAGCTTTCATATTCATCCATATGGTGAATTCTCTAGTTTTGGATAGCCCATGGGATGAATTTTTTTGGGATACTCTTTCGCGGTGAATACATCCACAGCTATTTGTTTTCCCACTGGCAACGTTATCCAAAAATGCCTGCTTTTCATTCCCGCAATCACACATGCACTTAACAAACCTTTTGTTATTTTTTTTCGGCAATTCCTCTATCACAGTTAACCTTCCGAATTTTTTATTCTTCACTTCGATTGGTTTCATTTTTACGCTCGATTTGATAGTAGTCACAGATAAGCTCGTCAACGGCTTCTAAGTCATTTTCAATTTCGTGTGATTCAAACATACCCATTGGTGATTTAACCGTGTCGTTACCGCTATTCTGTGTTGAGAATAGATACTGACCATCCTTGACTAGTGTTTTCAGTACGATAGTAAACATCCCCTCCACGGTTATTTTTTCATCCAGCATCCTGCCGATAGTTTTCATTTTTACTTTCCCCATTTGCGTTTCTTCTGTGTGGGCTAAAAAGTAAACTCGCACATCATCTGGCGTACCGCCAATGGCTGCGTTGATCACATTCCATGTGTGAGCGCCTATCTCTGTAAACTTATCAAATGATTTTTCATCAGAGCGGCGCATGAATTCGTTAGCCATCAAATATTGAAAGTCATCAACGACGACTATTTTTTTACCAAAACTAGCGGCTGAACTTATGGCTTTGGCTATTCTTTCCCATTGGTCGCAAACAAATATTGAAGTTACAGGCTCCTTGTGATTAAAGGGCTTCCATGCATTAGACCGAAACGGCAACGGTTTCCTTACCGTCTGAATTAATAGCGTTTCTTCTGGTTTGATATTGCGTAAACTGGTACTTTTCCCTGTGCCAGACTCACCAATAATTAACGTTGCTGTCCCCATAATTACCTCCGAAAATTAGTCTCCCATGTTTCTACCTTCGCCATACCCATACCCATTTGAGCTAATTCCTTTAGCTAAATATTTCGCATATCGAAGTTGTTCTTCGATGATCCGTTGCTGTTCTATGTGAGCGGGTAGAGGAGGGTAGTACTTGGACATAGTTAAATTTGAGTGCCATGTGCTTATGGCTTCGCGTTGCCTCCCTGATGCGTTGATATTCTGAGGCGTTCCTTGCCTAGATAGCCTTATCTGTTCTATTGCCGCCTCAAGTGCAGCTTCTTTGGTGGGGTAGGATGGGAAGCATTTAACCAGATACTCACCCATAATCACCTCGCATCCAGCTATCTAGAGCTGGTTGTTGCTGCAAGCCTAGTGCTTCATTGATATACCACTGCTCCTCAGCTTCGCGTTCCCTGCGTCGTCTTTCGGCATCCTGCCTTTGCTTGAGTTCATACTCTGAAATTCTCATGCTGCGTCCTTACTTAATCTGGCCACTGCCGAAAATATTAGGCTTCCTTCCCCTCTGGTGATGTACTCTTCCATAAGCGCATCAGTCCATTCATGCTTTAAGAGGAAATCAACTATCTCCTCAATCGGTGCATCCATTGCAGTAAAGAGAGCGTCCGTATCTCCCTCTATTTTTTGCACTTCATGGTTTTCAATTGATAACCTGAAGTCTTTATCAAACGTTATTGACGGGTAATAACCTTTTGTATTTATGTGCAACGTCATATCCACCTCGGTATCAGTGTTATGAAGGCAAGTAGGGCGACAACAACAGCTATCCAATCCCACTTAATTTTGTTTTTAACTTCATCCTTGAAGCTCTCGCTATTCAGTCGATAGCTGAGTTCCTGACGTTTTAATTCGTTAATTTTTGGCATAAGAAATCCCTCACTTATCGATTTATAGCGATGTGGTTATAGTGTTCTGGTGTTGGTGCGGTGGGTTACTGCTGACCGAGGGCTTTTGCGATTACTGCTTTGGCTGTGTCTATTGCGTCTGCTAAATCACCTAGGCCGTCGATTGCTTCTTTGGCACTTTCAGTTAGCTCAATCAAAGCCTCTAATAACTCTGGTGCTGCTGCGATTAGATGGGCGTTGGCTAGTGATTGTTCATATCCAACAACTGTTGAATCAAGTAAATACATATATTCACAACTATCTATCTCCATAGTTTGGATGTCAAAATACTTATCATCCCATTTTCCGTTGATGTCGCGCTCTTCAATAAGCCAAGGCGCTGGACTATGCTTAAATTCCATATCACCCCCTAGCCTTTAACATTGCATCTGCCAAGTCATAGGCGCTTCCTGCCACCCACTCAAGAGTCGAGCTTGTCAGGGTGTCAATTATTGCAGGGTTGGTTAAAATCCCATTCATAGCCTTAGCAGCTAGGTAATCACGTAAATTCATGCCTTCCTGCGCTACAAATTGCATATCTGGATGTCCACTTGCAGGAAAAGCCGCTCCACCTGTTTTATCTGTCATACCCCCTCCGTTATTAACTAAACACGATGCTAGTCATCAAGCTTGAGTTTTTGAATTAAATCGCTAACCGTGCTATCTACTGATTCTTGATTGATGGAATCAAATAGCTTATCGCGAGATTTTTCTGCTTTCTCACAACTTTCCTTGTCATCATCGTCGTAATCTATCCATAATCCAAAATCGACCTCAAAAAGCTTCTCTGGCCAACAATACTGAACTCCGACCTTTGACTCTTCTGAGTTATTCGCTTTTTTAACTAGAATCTGACGTCCATGTGACTCAAATTGCTTAAACCATATTTCCATCTCTATCTCCTATCTATTAATCACCAAGCCATTCAAGGTGTTGCAATTCCTGAATAACTTGCTCGTCTGTTGGCTCTCTGTTCTCTTTATTGCATTCCTTGCAATTAGTTGCCGCTACTGGTTGACCCATGCACCCACATTCACGACCAGAGCAACATGTAATAAACTCAATGCCGTCTTGGCAATATTTATTGCTACATTTCATTGCGGCTCCTATCTATTAATCAACTCACCACAGCCCACCTTGATGGACTGTAATTAGTTAACTGTGCCTGCTTTTAACCACGTCAGGCGAGGTGGTTTCCTTACTTTCCACAGTCAAGGAAAATTGGTATATTGGTCATTCCACAGTCAAAATAAGGATTTGTTGCATGGCTATGTTTATAGTGAGAGTAGAGTTACCCAATGCTGATTATTCAGACTATCAGAGACTATACGACTTAATGGAAGGATATGGATTCACCAAGCAAATAACTGGTGATGATGGCGTGCAGTATGACCTTCCCGATGCTGAATATTACTACAATGGAACTTATGATATTGAAGCTGTAAGTAGTACAGCGTTTAAAGTTGCAAAATCAGTTAGAACTAATGCAAAGGTTCTTGTGACTGAAGCTGAAAGAATTAAGTGGACAGGGCTTATTTATCAGTAGAGCAAAGTCCGACTGATCCGCTACCACACATTTCAGGTTTAGGCTCTTCACTTTCCAAGGTCACAAATGCCTTTCTAACTCTGTGACCTAATTCTAAAATTTCATCACGAGTCAATTTAAAGTTGTGTCGATAGCTATCTATCAGCATGGTAGATAAAACCTCACGAGCTGCCCGTTGCGATTCTTCGGTTAGGTTGGCGAATGTTGGATTAAAGATGCTATCCGTTGCCAATTTAGCAGCATCCAGCACTCTAATTTCTTCCGTTTTTACCTTCAGTACATCAGCAAGACCTTTCATTGCTGAGATTGTTTCTTTTTCTACCTGTTCGATATTCATTTTCTATCTCCTATTTAACGTGCCGTAACACTTCCATCACTCATAATCGGCTTGCGTAGCCGTGGTTGCTTGCGTGTGTCTGGTGCTGATTTTAGTTCCAGTACCAAGTTTGCTATCGGGCAGTCCGTGCCGTTATATGCCGTATGAGGCTTATTTCTACGCTCGGCGATCCATGCTTCACGTCGTTTTAAATTCCATCGTTGTTTAGAGTTCATATTTCCTCCGAGTTAACTTTGGTGATTGGTGGTAGCGCACTCATCTACCATTCACGCTTAGCGGAGCGATGACCAATCCCAAAATTAACTTGCTACACTCTCGCAGTAGCTGCGCTCATGCCATTGAGATCATATGTCAGGGGTATCACCAAGAATCCCTCACCTCTAACCGGTAGCTGATTGGCGGTCAGCTTGGAGTGCCGGAGCTATTTGTGATCTAGGAACCTTAACCCGTCGCTACACAGGCTAGCCATCATGCTACTCAGGGGTTAGTCACTACCTAACCTTTAACGCTATGCGTCTGCGGTCTGTCCGCGCTACTAAACCATTTTTTTATCTCCTATTCGTTGTCTAAACACCCGACACTGTCCGCCGCTTGCCCGAGAATGCCATGCCCCCTTGAAGGCTGGGGATTGTCAGGGAACTGAGTTACGCAGATCTCTCCGCTCAGCATCAGGTGTGATATCCAAATTGTTAAAGAACATAAGGCTGTATTTCATGTTGCTTGCCTTAGATGGAATTAATATAGCCAAAGATATTATGCATGTAAATAGCTTTGGATATATAAAATATAGATAAAGTTATATTTGGTTGTTTTTTCAGGTAATTTATTTTCAAAAATTATTTATCTTGCGAGGAAAATCACACTGGCGGGGAATTGCGGGCACAAAAAAGCCCTCGCGGGGAGGGCTGGTGTTAATAATTACTTAGCTGGTTTCAGTGGTTCATCGTAAAAATTAAGATAAGGCAAGCTAATATCTTTATATCCAGATGTAACTAATATATTTTCCACATATGTTTTTATATATGGGTACGCTAGATTAGGGATAATTCTAACAGCCTCTTCACTTTCATTGAATTCGTCTGTTATGCTGACATCTGTTTTAAAGGTAAAGTCATATATAAGGTCAACGGAGACCTCGTCCTTAACTACTACTGTTATTGAGTGTCTGAATTTAACTAAGGTAGTATCTTTTTGGTTATGAAATATCTCAGTCCCAAAGGTTAATTTTAGTTCGTTTTCCTGCTCTATTTCGCCGTCATCAAGGCGCTTAAGTTCAACTTGTTGTACTAATTTGTGTATTAAAGTTATATTCATTGTAATACGCTCTTTTCGCGTTTAGTTGAGCTTGTTACTACTAATTCTTGAAGCCTCATTCCAGTTCCAGTTGTATCCCAAGGCGAATCTTCATATTCTTGGTGTTTTTTGCTTGGTACTACAATGACATCTGAAATTTCATTATTTCCCAAATCCTCAGGGGATTGAATTAGAATGTCTAAAGGTATCCCTAGTCCAGAATGCAGTTTACGGATCATCGCCTGACTTAGACCTCTCTTCCCGCTTAATACTTCAGAAACCTTAGAAGGAGCGCCTAAATATTCAACCATATCTTTGCGAGTAAGACCTCGCTCATCCATTTCAAACAATATGGCATCTATTGCTGATGGTTTTTCTGGCGGGAATTCTCTGCTTTCATAGTCGCGAATAACAACACCCAATAACTCGTATCGGTCTTTCATGTCTTGGTCGTTATCAAGGTTTTTGCCAAAGAGTGATAAGAACTCATCCATGTATTCTCGATACTGCTCTCTGCTTTTGATAACTTTAGGATGTGATTTGCTCATAACTTAAAGCCACCTTTTTTGCATTTTTTATCATAATCAGCGTGAGTTCCAACCCATTTTATTGCTACAGCGCCTTCATGGAATGCTGCTTCGATAACAAGTCTATGGTTGTTTCCTTGGATGTTAAATATTACTAAACCATCTACATAATCAGCTGATCTGAACATGTTTTTAATATCACTAAAGTTTGCCCATGAGGAAGATTTTACCTTGCTCTCCCACACGTTCATGGCTCCCTTACATTGATGGTACTTAATGCAATGCTCTCGGATTAACTCAATATTATAAATGATCATGCACAAAGAACCTTTGTCATCATTCTATATGTTTTTCCCAAAATGGGAAATGTTATTTTACCCACGCCCTAAAACGTGTCGTCAGCCAAAGAAGATACCAATATCATCATCTTCAACCACTTTAATTGCGTCTGAGAACGTTGGTATGAGGTCGCTAAACATGCCTTCCCATTCATCGTTGCGATTCTTGGCAAACAGCTTCCAGCCTTTCTTCGTGCGATTAAACGTTATCTTGGCGATAGGTGACTCGATAGTACGCCCTATAATGTTACGAATTTCTTTGATGATGACGGACTGGTCTTGTATTTCATATATCAAATCGATTTCATCACGAATGAACGGAGCAGGGCGGCGTTTCTCCATGAAAAACTCCATGCACCGCTTAATGTTCGCTACTTCAATATCGTTGAGTGCCATGTTGTTCCTTAACGTATTGTTATTCTTCGTTATAGATTGAGAACCAAGCAAAAGGTTCTTCTGCAAGTTGTAATACTGCTCCAACTGCTAGTGCTATTATCAACATAACAATCAGCAGCTTATTTTTACTGATGAGTTCTAATAATTTTTTCATATCGAACCCTCACTAATTATCAAAAGCAATCAGCAACAATAGAATGATATCCAGCACCGCTATAATAACTAGCAGTATCATTATGTTAGCGTTGGATATTAGCTCTAGCAGTCTCTTCATATTAAAACGTGTCGTCAGGCCACTGGCTAATAAGCCATAACAGACCAGTTAAATATCCGGCCTATAATTTTAACATCTTGAGGGTTGGCTTCTTCGTCAGGGAAATCAATAGAGTTATAGCTTTTTATAATTATTTTACCCGGCTGACGATAAAGCATTTTTATTCTAAGCAACCCATCCTGTTCAATAAAATAAATCCCACCATCAACTATGCGGTGATCTGCTTGGTTAACAAATACAGTTGACCCGTTTGGTATTACTGGTGACATGCTATCGCCATGAACAGGGAATGAGGCCACATCTTTAGCTGAAATTCCATACCTTCTTAAAGTTGATTTAGAAAACCTTAATTTGTATCCGTTGTCATCACCACCGCCATTGCTTCCATTGCCAGCAGCAAGTTCGATGCTTTTGTAATATGGAACTTCTACTTCGTCATCGTCAAGTGGGGTTTTACTATCCCAGACATCAACTTCCCTTGATTTTAACTGATCTATAGGGGTTCCATCTTTTGCTTTCGTGTCGTTATGGTCAATAAAATCAGGCTGCACACCTTCGCCTGTGGTTAGCCAGACAGGATCAATATTCAGGGCTTTAGCTATCTCCACTGCTTTTCTTGAACTTTGCGCTTTCCCAGATGTTAGCTTCCAAACGCTAGGTTGCGCCATGCCCACTGCCTCGCCAAGTTCTGCTTGGGTGAAGCCTCTCATTTTCATGGCTAAATTCAGCCGCTCAGTAAAGGTTGTATTTTTCATACTCTAATTATATAGCCTCGGATATATAGCAACAAACAGCTAAAGCTATTTACTTTTAAAATATCCTTGGATATTATTGTCTATATTCCAACAGCCGAGGTTATTTTATGAGAAATAAATTAATTGATAAGGCTATTGGCATGGTCGGAAGCCAACAGAAATTGGCTGAGATATGTAACGTTAAACAACCTTCAGTATGGGATTGGTTACATGGAAAGAAAAAACCATCTGCCATTAGCGCGAAACGTATTGAGTTAGCTACCAACGGAACGATTAAAGCTAATCAATTACGACCTGATTTACATGAATTATTTGGTGAAAACTAGTAATTCATTTTTGCTCTTTAACAATATCGCCCAAAGCTCCTGCATCAGGAGCAATACACACTCACAGGATCGTGAGCAACGGACTAACTACGTCAAAAGGAATTTAACAAATGGACTACGCAATTTCACGCAACGTGCGAGCTATCGAAGCTCGTATTCGCAAAGGGATCATCTTAACCACACCTAAGCAAGTTGCTAAGGCTGTCGGTGTACACGAATCCCAAATCACTAGATGGCAAGCTGAGAACGGCTTTGTTGAGAAGGCAGCAAGACTGCTGGACGCAATAGGGTTCGATGCGCCAATTCAAGATGTGATTATTCAAGGTGATGAGGCTAGGGCATTAATTCAGATGCTAGAGCATGTCAGATACCCAAAAAGAAAAACCTCAAAGGGTGCGACCGATGAGGCTCAGATGGAGCTTATTTAATTTTCGTAAGCAGGAGTAATTATACATGAGAAACAAATTTAATTACAGCGCTGTGCATAAAAACGTCATGCGTGATCGGGATAATCGCTCGGTCACTGAGCAGGGAGCTAAGGCGCTCAGGTCAGCATTGGAAGATGCAAAACTACGGCTTGAGCATCGTCAGGAAGTTACGGGAGGGAAGCGGCATGAGTAACGTTGCATACGCTGATTTTGGCAACCAACGACGGCAAGAGAGGCCTACAGTGGCAGATCTTGATAATGGATACACCAGGATAGCAAATGAGCTCTTAGATGCGATTATGCTAGCTGGGCTCACTAAGCACCAATTACTTATTGTCATGGCTGTATGGAGGAAAACATATGGCTTTAACAAAAAAATGGATTGGGTAAGCAATCCTCAGTTAGAAAAGATGACCAGGCTAGACAGCACCAAATGCTCGACAGCTAAAAATCAATTAATCCGCATGAAAGTCTTTATCCAGGAAGGTAGAAAAGTTGGAATGAATAAAGATATTTCTGACTGGAATACTGACATTGACCAAAAGAGTAAAACATTTACCGAAACGGTAAAGAAAAGCTTTACCAAAACAGTAAAAGAGGTTTTACCGAAACGGTCAACCACAAAAGACAATATTACAAAAGACAATAAAGACAATATCCCCCTTACCCCCGAGGGGGAAAATATCGCTCTCGAAATTCTTGATTATTACAACCAGCTAACCAACTCCAAGTTTCAATCTACAGCTCCAATTTTGAAAGCTCTCAACACTGTTAAGTCAAAAGGTGAATGTTATACGCCTGACGAAATAAAACTGGTGATGAAATGGGCTGTTAAGACCTGGACTAAAGGGAAGGATTTAAAGCCTCAGAATTTATGCCGCATGACCAGGTTCGATGGTTACTTGTCTGACG
Organism: Providencia sp. NPDC089933; assembly: GCF_049545585.1. NCBI lineage: Bacteria > Pseudomonadati > Pseudomonadota > Gammaproteobacteria > Enterobacterales > Morganellaceae > Providencia > Providencia sp. NPDC089933. Next base: position 62,411 of record NZ_JBMWDT010000020.1, on the reverse strand, counting down.
CTTTGAAATGGAAAAATCGTGAAGGCATTAACCCAGTTGATTGTCCACACGAAGAGCTGATTAAAATTTGGAATAGATATATCCCTGAGAGAGCAATTGAGCTCCATGAATGGACGCCTCGCAGGCCTGCATACAAAGACCTGGAAGCTGTTTGGAATGGCAAGACAAACAAGGGGCAATGGAGAGAGATACAGCACATGGACACTTGCTTTAGGTTGATTTCGCAATCAAGCCATTTCACTAACCTGGGTGAAAAGGGGTATTTAACCCTGGATTGGATCTTGACTCCAGCCAGGTGGTCTCAAACCTACGAGCAAGCTAAGCGTGAATATGCAGAGCGTAAAAAAGGAATTTAACATGAACAATAAGTTTTGTGATTTATACGCTGAAAGATCGGTTATTGGTGGAATTTTAAATGCTACTGGTGAGCATGTAGACCTGGCAACTAGCGCAATAGAAACGCTATCTGAGGATGACTTTACTGCTGTTAGCAATAAATTGATTCTCCGCTCTATGAAGCGAATGAACCAGGCAGGCGCGAAGATTGACCTGATTATGGTTAACAGTGAGCTTGAGCAATGCGGGGATAGCAAAAACAGTGGCGGCTTCCCATACTTGGCTGAATGCGCTAAAGACTTGCCTAGTATCCACATGTTGCCTGGGTATGTTGAAAAAGTTAAACAGCTATCTCTAGCCAGGGGAACGATATCAATTCTTCAAGATGGTATATCCAGGATAAATGAGTCTGGGGTAAATCATGTTCACGATATTGCTGGGCAAATTCAGGAAGAAATATCCAACGTTAGTAATAACCAGATTACTGAGACGCAACACATCATGTCAGGTGTTGAAGAGTCGCTATCGATTATTGAGTCGATGATCAGCGGTGATATTTGGAAGTATAAAACCGAGTTCGGATTGCAAGACATTGACCAGGCTTTCGGTGGTTTCAATAACACTGATTTTATTGTTATCGGCGGTCGCCCTGGTATGGGTAAAACAATGCTTAGTACCACGATAACAAAATCGGTTGGCTTAGCAAAATCTAAACCTGTTTTGTTCTACAGCTTGGAAATGCCGTCCTGGCAAATATCTGAGCGTGTCGCATTTCATCATGCCAGGGTGGATAAGGAATCAATTCTCGGCAAAGAGAAATCTAAAATGAACATGGATGAGGCCTGGGCTCGTTTATCTAGTTCATTAGCTGAAATTAAAGACTCTCCAATTTACATCAATGATAAGCCATCAATGAGCATTCATGAAATCCGAGCTGATGCCAGGAGAATGAATAAACAAACTGGTGGCCTAGGGGTGATCATCGTTGACTACCTTCAAAAGATGAAAATGACAAACCCAGAGAATATGAATCAATCAGTTGGTGAAATAGCCACGGGGCTAAAGAATCTGGCCAAAGAACTAAAATGTCCAGTTATTGCCCTGGCACAATTAAACCGCAACCTGGAGCAGAGAACCAACAAACGTCCTGGTAATGCTGACTTGAGGGAGTCAGGAGTTATTGAACAAGAAGCAGATGTTATTTTCATGATTTATCGGGATGAGAAATATAACCCTGATACTGAACTGAAAGGAATAACAGAGGTTATCTGCACAAAATCACGGCACGCACCAGGTGCAGAAAAAACCTATTACTTCACTAACACTCATGGTGGTTTAGATACGGCAGATTTAAGCCGAGCATTTATGGATCGCTACAGCGATGCCGACATCGAGTGTTAACACACCAAATCATAAGGACTTCTAGATGAAAGCAATATCAATTCGTCAGCCTTGGGCGTGGCTTATAGTCAATGGTCATAAGGACATTGAGAACCGAAGCTGGCGCACAAAATACCGAGGCGAAGTATTAATTCATGCATCTCAAGGCGTTAAAACTATTGAATATGTTAGAGCATCCACACTGGCTAACAGGTTAGGAATAACACTTCCAGAAATCGACGCATTTGATACAGGCGGTATTGTTGGTATGGCCACGATTATTGATTGTGTAGAGCAAAGCGAATCACCTTGGTTTTTCGGTGAAAAAGGTTTCGTATTAGCTGATGCAAGGCCGCTTGAGTTTATCCAAATGAAAGGGAAATTAAGTTTCTTTGAAACAGGGATTGAGCCAGAGGGAATTAAGCGAGGTGTTGAGTGATGAAAGGAACAACGTTAACGGAGGGAGGTATCTAATGCAGGGAACTAATTGGAAAGATAGCAAATGTCATTTTTGCAATTCAGATAAGTTAGAAGTCATGCAGCTGTGCAATAACACATTTGTTTATTGTAGAAACTGTGCAGCAAGAGGACCAATTGCTATGACTGACGAGTCGGCTGTTATTTTGTGGTTAAAAGGAGGTAAGGATGCAGGGAACTAATTGGGTTAAGGTGAGTGAGAGATTGCCAACTGAAGGCGAACCGGTAATTGTTGGCTATGGTGAACATATCCAGAACATAACATATGAACTAATTTCATGCGGTGTTGACTGCGAAGAACTTAGATGGATACCACACAATAACAGCGACTATGATTCGGCTCCACTGGAAACATTCGACTACTGGATGTACATCAAAGACCTGCCACTCCCACCAATGCCAGAGGGTGAATGATGAGGTACTACAAACAATATCCAGTAACGTTTAAGCATTTTCTTCACAGGCCTACATGGGCGGCAACAGCGGGATATGATTTTAATTTCATTGACTGCATGGCGTATGTTGCAGATTCCTATAGTGAATATATGAAAACTCGTGATTGGTTATTTTGGCTAGATAGTGAGATTAGAGAGCTACCTATGACTCTATTGATGTTGTTTTTCATGCTATCAATTGCGCTATCAACGCCATTTCTTTACCCGTTCTACAGCATAGTAACTTACATAAATTGCAAGCGAAGCGAGAAAGATGAAATAACAGAAATTGTTGATACAAACATTTCAGTTTGGCTGCGTGATTTTGATAGGCGAGGATAGTTATGAACGAACTCAAGAAATGACCTAAATGTGAATCAACAAAAGTTGGTGTCGCCAAAAAACTGAAATTCCCAATGTGGTTTGTGATTTGTCATTGCTGTGAATATCTAGGCATGGCGCAACCATCAGAGCAGGAAGCAATCGCGGCATGGAACAGGAGAGATAACAGTGAGTGATGGAATAATACATATCAGCCGCTATCGAATGTATCGGCTTAGATTAAATGACGGTCGATATATTTACATGTCATGGCATCCGTATTGCGGTCCTACTATTTTCAAAGACAAATACGAAACACGATGGATTGAAAATTGGTACGAAGATGAGCAAATTGTTGATGCTGTAAATTGGTTCGTTAACCGAGGCAAGAAAGCATAGGGGGTTAAATGTCAATAAAGACATACTATCTTAGTAGCAAAAACATCAGACAGAACGCAATCGAAGCAATACAAAACCTACCAATAGATTCAGCCAAACCATACGAAGTCAAACTCTCCGAACCCAAACGAACCAAAGCACAAAATGACCGCATGTGGGCAACTCTTGATGATTTGTCTAAGCAAGTCATGTGGCAAGGTCAACGGTACGACAAAGAGGATTGGAAGGATTTAATCACTGTATTGAATAGGCAGGTTAACGGGGAAGCGCAACGTTCAGCAGTGAGCCTTGGCTCTGCTATGGGTCTGGGGGGCGGCATTGTCTATTTTGGTGAACGTACTAGCAAAATGCGGGTGAAGCAAATAGCAGATGTTATCGAATGTGCTCACTGGTTTGGTTCACAAAATGGTGTGAAATTCAGTGATGACGCAAGGCGGGAATTAGAGTGGGCGCAACGCATCGGTGACAAGCAGAAACTCAAGGAGCAGCAAGAGAGATGAAAGCTAGAAATATTTTGGACGCGATACAGTACGGAGCTATCTGGCTATGCACAAGATTCCAACGACCATATTGTAAAGAGTGGGATGACTATCTGAATTACCTTATCGATGAATGCGATGTCGCGGAGGAGAGAGATTGCATAATCACATTCAATGACAGAGGTGAAAAAGTAGATATCTGGAAGGAAAACAAATATTACGCATACGGACACCAATACAAGTTTGGCGAACTTGATGCTTATCAATTCAGACCATCATTTAGAACGATGATTAAGCTATCTAACCTTGTTGATAGTCGCGAGCAGAAACGAGTGGACGCTTTCGTAAGTGAGTTAGTTAAGAAGGTGAAACGATGAACATTATATCAAAAATGGCAATCGCTATGGCGTCATTAGCATCACAGAACGCCTTATGGGCTATTAACCATAGTCGCAGTTGGTACAGCTACCCCACATCAACTAAGCGCATCACAGGTCACGCAAAGATAAACCGAGCAGCCAAGAAGCGGAGGGCTAGAAAGTGAAAGAACCCCACATACACAGACTTCTCACTTACGAAGAAGCAGAAAGACTTTGTGAGCATTACAAGCGACAAGGTTATTCCCCAGTCAAAATACTCAATATCAACCCGAAATATTTCGACGTATCAGTCAACCTACCCACCCAAAAATGGCTCAAGCCAACACCTCGAACAATGATTAATAGGATGTGGAGATGAATAAAAACAATCGCCCAACGTACAAAGATACATTTCATAAGCCTATGTTTAACTTTGACCTGTTATTCACATACGGAAAATTTGTTTTGATTTGGTCTGTATTTGCTTTAGTGGCGGGTTTAATTGTGGAGGTAATACGTTGACATGGCACTAAAACGCGATAAATACGATATTGTATTTTCGCAGCTAGTCAGGGAACGAACAGATTACGAATGCGACTACTGCGGAAGACACTTTAGACACGAACCTTCAAAACTTCACTGCTCCCATTTCAAATCACGACGACACAAAGCAACTCGATACCATCCTCTTAATGCTTTCTCTCACTGCGCTGGCTGCCACCGAAAACTAGGCGAAGACCCACACGAATTCAATGCTCATGCTGTTATCACTTACAGCGAGATGACTATTGATAGCGTGGCTCGTTTAGCAGGAACGGCAGTGAAGTTAAAACCATGGCAGATGGATGATTTATATCAGCACATGAAAGGTGAGCTTAAACGGCTTCAGGAGCTGCGTAGTGAGGGTGTAACAGGTCGGATTGAGTTCACGTTACCAGATTGGTATCAGCATGGCATAACTTATCAGATGGGGGATATGTGATGACTGATAAATACAAAAATCTTCGCGTTGCAATAGCGGTGGCCAGAAGAAAATCAAGAGAATCACTTCATCGAGCCAAATTTAGTGTTATTCAGCTTCCACTAGGAAACCTAGCTGTTGTGAGAACTTTTGATGCACAACAAAGAGGAAAGTCGATTGTTTATTCAGTCGGTTGCGACAGGTATCACACAGTATTGCCGGAGGTAAGATGAGCTACATCGGAGAGAAAGAGTTAACGAAGGAACAATTCGACTGGCTTAACGGGTGGCTTGAATTGTGGGGTGCTTGGGTTCACTCAGGGCGATTGAATGTACGTATGATAAACATGATTTATAAATTTATGCGAACAGTAGAGCCAAACAGTACACCATCCAGACCAATGTGCAGTGACGATGAAGGAATGTTGATTTCTCAGGTCGTAGATTCAATCATCGCCACTGACGAGCAGGCTTATAAAATATTGCTCAGCTATTACGCTCATGGGGCATCCAAGCTTTCGATAGCATCTTACTATCATAAGGTTGCAAATCCCCGCAAAATGAACACAAGGTCAGGAGGAAAAGTAAAGGTTCCATCATTGCGAACATGCCGAAGAGAAGTTGACGAAAAACTGAAAGCTTGCCAGTGGTTATTATACGAACCTCTTCGAAATGCAATGAACAGTCGCAAACGTGTAGCTAAAGTTAGAAAAATAACTGAACTTTGCTATTGACAGTAATGACCAAATGGACAATACTTATCAGGTAAGCTGCCTTAACTGTTCTTAGGTTGGCTTAACCACATAAAGTACTCCCATATATAGCCCACGTTGCTCGATACAGCGTGGGTTTTTTTATTGCCAAAATTCCAACCTGTAAGTAATCCTTACAAGTTCAAATTCAAGAGGTCGCCTAGTGCGGCCTTTTTTCGTATACGCCGCCACAGAATTCTAATCACACACACTTAATTGACGCATAGAGATTGTGCGCGGCTATCTATTAACTAAATTCCTCCACCAAGGAGGCGGTATGGCACGAATGGATGATAAAGACCTAAAAGTCGGTGCAACCGCATGGGGTGTCATATTGGCTATCTCACTGTATGGCGGTTTAGCGCGTTACATAATTGACAGTAAGAGGAATGGTTATCCGTTCAGTTGGTTCGGGGCATTGTCTCAGATGGCGGTATCAGGGTTCACTGGTGTGCTTGGTGGGCTAGGTGCTTTAGAGTCAGGCGCTTCAATGTACATAATTCTATTTGCAGCTGGCATGGCTGGCGCAATGGGGTCAGTGGCTCTTGATTTCTTTTGGGCTAAATATACAGGCGGTAGGAAATGAGCAATTTTAAATTCAGCCAGCGAAGCGAAAACAATCTCAAGGGAGTTAACCCTGACTTAGTGAAAGTTATTCGTCGCACTCTGGAAATAACACCTGTCGATTTCATTGTCATTGAAGGTCTACGAACTCAAGAGCGACAACAGCAATTGGTTGCAGAAAAGAAATCACAAACTATGCACAGTCGTCACTTGACAGGTCATGCAGTAGACATTATCCCCGTGAATACTAAATGGCAGATTGATGAGTTTAAGCCGCTACTGAAAGCAGTTAAGCAAGCTGCTGATGAGTTAGGCGTTAAATTGCGTTTCGGCATCAACTGGAAGAATGACCCATCACTACCAATTGAAACTAAATTCATTGATGCGCCTCATGTTGAGATTCCAGCATGACAACGCTAACCAAAGTCTTGGTCGGTGCTTGCGCCATCCTAGCTTTCTGGCTTTGGTGGGTAATGGGTAGTTACGGTGACCTGAAAGGTGATTACTCAACATTAAAGGATAAATTCAGTGAGCAAGTAGCTATCACCGCAGACTACGAAAAGCGCATTAACTCCCTTCACGAACTCGACACCAAACACACAACGGAACTCACAAATGCAAAAGCTGAAATTGATAAGTTGCGTATTGCTGCTGAGCGTAATCCTGAGTGGGTGTACATCAGAGCCAGTTGTCCTAAAGCCGAAGGCACTAGCCCCCCCGGCTTGGATGATGCAATCACCGCCCGACCTACTGACTCCGCTATCCGAAATTATTGGTTACTTAGACAACGAATCGCAGAATCCAAGCAAATGATACTTGGCTTGCAGGATTACATTAGAACGGAGTGTTTAAAATGAGTCAGACTTTAGGTCAAAAGTTAGTTGGCGTTAGTTTCAACCCTAGCGGAAATATCATTGTTGATGCTGTAAAGCAAAATGCAGCAGATACAATTGATTTAATTCAGGACAGCATGCAAAGAGCCACTTCAGAAGAAGCCTTAATGATTCACAATGAGGCCATTCGTCGCATTATGGATGCTCAAATGTGGGCGGTAAAAGCTATCACTTGGAAAGATTAACTCAAGATAAAGAATGAAGCCCCTGTAAACGACGCAGGGGCTTAGTTATATAAAGATAAAAATGTAAATGCGGTAGCATCTGCCACCAATAGTAAGCTTAGTTAATGATTTATAAATGTACAATATATATAGTCAAATAATAACTATCCCCTGATTTCTCAGAGGCTTTTTAATATCTACGGGAGAAATACCTATCGTGGCAGCACAATGTTTCGATAAACCAGAACAATTTCGAGATGAGTTTGATAAAAGCATTCCGAAAGAATAAAAAAAAAGCCTCTGTAAGCTGAGGCATAAAAATTCGGAATGTTTATTACTAGTTCTATGAATAGCCCAAATGTCGTAAGGGCGTGCGCATAATATCAACATAAGTAAAATAATCTAGGCGAAAATTGTTACAGAATACGGAAAGGAGTTTTTAAGAACGAGTAATATCGCAATAACACCAGAGCAAATCAAGGCTCTTAATGGTAGCAAGGTATGAAAACAGGGACATTGCAACTATCAATTTCAGTGAAATTCAATCATTAATTAGCAAGCCAAAAGAAAGGCATGTCTTTGGATTTAGATGGCGCAAATAAAACAACGAGTCTCCAATTAGGGGGCTTTTTAATACCTAAAGGAGCATTAAATGGTTAATTTTGGAAAAGCACTAGAAGCTGTCAAGGCAGGAAAGAAAATCTCTCGCTCAGGGTGGAATGGTAAGGGCATGTTCCTTTTTATTGTTCCTGCTGATGCTTGGGGTTTCGAGTGTGATATTGAAGGTGTGGATGAATTAGAGACATCTTGCTTCATTTGCATGAAAACCGCAGACAACAAACTAGTGCCTTGGTTGGCTAGTCAGTCGGATGCGTTGGCGGAAGACTGGGTAATTCACGAATAGTAACAATAGACCTTGTATTGCAGGGTCTTTTTAATTAAGTAGCCCTACACAGATAAGGTAACTAAATGACTACGATTACAGCGCAACAAAATATGAGGCTTGAGATTCTTCGCCATGTGATGAATGACACTGCTGCTGCTCAAGCTGCTATTGACTTCATCCAAGACGACGAGCTTAAGTTTGAGTTATTCAGGGATCAATGGAAGCACGCAGGCTCTGAATGTTCATCGGTATCACGAGCACAGAAAGCGGTTCAAATGTGCAAAGAAGCAGAGCTGCTATTTCCAAAATAGTTAATTACACAGCTCATTTACGAGTGGGCTGGATAATTGATTAAGGGGGATATATGGCAGATGATTTAAATGAGCAACAAACAAGATTCTGCCAAGAGTACATTATCGATTTAAACGGTACTCAGGCAGCAATTAGGGCTGGGTATAGTGAAAAGTCAGCCGCACAGATAGCAAGTGAAAACCTTAGAAAACCTCATATTAGAGCGCAAATAAAGAAGTTAGCAGCAGAGCGTAATGAGGCTGTTGGTCTAAGTTCTCAGTTTGTCATCGAGGGAATAATTAAAAATATTCGTCGGTGCGAACAAGGAGAGAAGGTTACTTATCCAAATGGTGATCCTGTTCTGCATGAAACAGACGATGGAGAGTTAAACGCTGTTTATCGCTATGATTCATCAGCAGTGCTAAAAGGCTATGAGCTTCTAGGTAAGCACCTCAAGCTATTCACTGACAAGGTAGAGCATTCTGGCTCAATTGAAACAATGTCAGACGAAGAATTAAATGCAAAGTTGGCGAGGCTAATAAATGGATCAGTTAAGTCGTGACCAGAAAATAGAGCTTATCGCTTTAATTGAAGAAAAAGCCCGCCGCGCAAATGTCTATCGCTACAAAACCTATTACGAAACTCGTTACCCTTGGCAGAAGAAATTCATTGCACTAAGTATTGAATATTCACAGGTCGCATTAATTGCAGCCAACCGTGTTGGTAAGACTGACACTGCTACCTATATCGACGCCATTCATGCAATGGGTGATTATCCTGATGATTGGGAAGGGTATAAGTTCGAACATGCTCCGCTTATCTGGTGCCTTGGTTACTCTGGTGAAAAATGTAGAGACTTATTACAAGCGCCTATCATTGGCAGGAAAACAGATAACGGCTGGCAAGGTGGATTGATCCCTAGTGAGTTAATTGTCGATACTGAACCAATGGCTGGCACACCTAACGCTGTTCGTTCTGCGTACATCAGACATAAATCAGGTGACTTAGCAAAGATTCAATTCTGGTCATACTCACAAGGCCAGCACGCATTAATGGGTGATAGCGTTGATTGGTTTCATATCGATGAGGAGCCAAAAGACCCTACCATTTATCCGCAGGTGTTAACTCGTACTGCAACAGGCGATAAAGGTCGCGGTGGTCGTGGCATTCTGACGTTTACACCAGAGAACGGTAGGACTGATTTAGTTATCGGCTTTATGGATAATCCTTCCGCAGCTCAAACGTGTATGAATGTTGGATGGGATGATGCGCCACACTTGAGCGAAAAAGTTAAAACTGAGTTGCTGGCTTCATTCCCACCTCATCAGCGTGATATGCGAACCAAAGGTATCCCGATGCTTGGTCATGGTCGTATTTATGACTTAGGCGAGGATTACATTAAGTGTGACCCGTTCCCTATCCCTGAGCATTGGGCTGTCATTGATGGCATGGACTTTGGTTGGGATCACCCTCAAGCGCACATACAGCTAGCTATCGATTTAGATAATGATGCCTATTACGTTACTAGGGCATGGAAGGCTAGTAAGACTTCACCTGCTGAAGCGTGGGGGGCTGTAAATAAGTGGGCTAAAGATATTCCTACCGCGTGGCCTCAAGATGGATTGCAAACTGAAAAAGGGTCTGGGTTACAGCAAAAAGAATATTACGAAGATGCGGGGTTTAAGATGCTTAATGACCCTGCTCAGTGGCCTGATAAATCACGCTCTGTTGAAGCTGGTCTATTTGAAATATACGACTTAATGAGAACAGGGCGATTTAAAGTTTTCCGTGGGTTGCGTGATTGGTTTGAAGAATACAACTTCTATCACCGCGACGAGAAAGGAAAGATTGTTAAAACTCGTGATGACTTACTTGATGCCACTCGATACGCCTACATGATGCGCCGATTTGCAAAACGCTTTGGCGAGATAGGAAAAGTTAAGCAGCGAGTAATTCCCGCACCGATTAGGCCGATTAGGAGATCATAATGGTCGATAGAAACGAGCGGCTTGAGAAAATACTTCGCAAATTCGACCTCGATTACTCTGCATCTGAAAATGCCAGAACGGAGGCGAGAAACGATTTATTCTTTAGTCGCGTTAGTCAGTGGGATGATTGGCTTGAAAGCTACGTCACATTGCAATACCGAGGTCAGTTTGATGTAGTGCGCCCAATGGTGCGTAAGCTCGTCGCTGAGATGCGCAAGAATCCTATTGAGGTTCAGTATCGACCAAAGGATAACGCGCCAGCTGATGCCGCTGATATTCTTATGGGCATGTATCGAACTGACATGCGAAACAATAGCTCAAAGATTGCCGTTAACGTGGCAGTAAGAGAGCAAATCGAATGTGGTTACGGTGCTTGGCGACTCGTCACTGAGTATGAGGATGATAACCCAACTAGCAATAATCAGATTATCCGACGAGTTCCGATGCATGAGTCTTGCACTCACGTTATCTGGGATTGCAACGCCAAGGCAATGGATAAGTCTGACGCGAAGAATTGCACGATCATTCACGCGATGAATATTGATGGGTGGGAAGCGTTCGCAGAACAGTACGGGCTTGACCCTGATATTCAGCCATCATTCCAATCACCTAACAATGATTTATTGTTCACTTGGTCGAGTGGGAAAACAATTCATATCGCTGAGCATTACGAAGTTGAGGAAAAGAAAGAGTTAGTGTTTGTTTATCGCGACCCGCTAACTAATGATCTTCAAACTTACTCGGCAAAAGAAGCGAAAGAAAAGATTGATGAACTGGCAAATGCTGGTTATCAAAAGGTAGGTGAGCGCAGGGTTAAAAAACGCAGAGTCTACAAGTCAATCATCACTAACACTGGCATTCTGAAAGATAAGATGCCAATAGCTGGCGAGCACATACCAATTGTTCCTGTGTATGGCGAGTGGTCATTCTTTGATGATAACGAGTTATACGAAGGGGTTGTTAGGCTATCGAAAGATGCTCAACGTCTGCGTAACTTCATCTTATCAAAAGCTGCTGATACAGCAGCAAAATCACCGAAGAAAAAGCCGTTTTTCTATCCTGAGCAGATAGAAGGCTATCAGTCGATGTATACAGGAGATGACGATTATCCATTTTATTATCTCAATAAAACAGATGAGAACGGAGCAGACCTACCTCCATCTCCCGTTGCATATATGGAGAATGCTGAAGTATCACAAGCGGACACTCTACTACTTGAAGTAGCCACTCAAGCAGCAAAAGAAACGGCTCGTGTTGGCGTCGACGTTGAAGCGGCTAATGGTCAAACGGCATTTGATACCGTTAATCAACTCAATAGTCGCATCGACCTAGAAACCTATGTGTTTCAGGATAATTTAGCTATAGCAATGCGCCGTGATGGTGAAATTTACGCATCAATTGCTGCTGAGATATACGACACCAATCGAACAGTAACAACAACCTCAGAGGATGGAAGCGAAAACCAGATTGATCTTATGCAGGAAGAATTAGACTTCCGCAAAGGTGAAATGATTGTTCGAAATGATATCCGAGGCAAGTACGAAACATTTACTGATGTTGGACCATCTTTCCAATCACAAAAAGATGCTGCTAGGGCTGAGATAGGCGAGCTTATCGTTAAGGTTCCAGTAGAACATCCTATGTGGAATGTCATGATGCTGACGTATGCAAATATGATGGAAGGTAAAGGCGTTGAGTACATCAGAGATTACGCAAACAAGGAATTGATTGTTGGTGGGCTGAAGAAACCAGAGACCGAGGAAGAGCAGCAATGGTTAATGGAGGCTCAGCAAGCAGCACAAAGCAATCAAGACCCTAATGCTATGTTAGCTCAAGCGCAGATCATCGCGGCTCAAGCAGAGCAAACCAAAGCTAATAACGAAACAGCACAAACTCAAATCAAAGCATTTACCGCTCAGCAAGATGCAATGGAGTCTCAAGCTAATACAGTCTATAAACTGGCTCAGGCTAGGAACATAGATGAATCGGCAGTAAGAGAAGTTATTAAACTTCTGAACGAGGTTGCACAACAGCAACAACAAAACATTCCTACCGACAATATCGTCGAGAATAGTCCTCAAACCATGTAAGAGAGTTAAATATCATGAGCACAACCACCGAAATTCAGAATCAGTCTGAAGAGATAATCCTGTCTGGCGATCAGGCGGCGGCATCCGCAGATGGCTTAGTTATCGATAATGCCAACGGTAACGCAGGGCAAGAAGAAGGCTTCGACATTGTACTGAAAGACGATGAGCAACCGCAGGAAGGCAAGCCTAGCAATAACGCAATACAAGCAGCCAAACGTATCGCTCGCAAACGTCAGCGAGAAATTGAGCAGCAAGTAAAAGCAATTGAAAGCGGCGAGCTTCCTGAGCACCTACGTGTTAATCCTGAGTTACCAGCACAGCCTAATATGGATGATTACTTATCCGATGAAGGTCTGGCTAAATACAACTATGACACTCACAGAGCTACAGCCGCATTTAATGCAGATATGCAGAAGTGGCAAATGGACGCTCTTGATGCAAGAAGTAAGGCTGTTGCATCACAGGGTCGTAAAACTCAGGAATATGCACAACAAAGTCAACAAATCGCTAACGCAATGAAGGCGCACTATGATGCGGCTGAAAAACTCAACTTACCTGACTATCAGGAGAAGGAAGATTCTGCATTGCAAGTATTGCCACAAGGTGTTTATGAGGCAGTCGCAACAAACTTCCCAGAGAAATCAGCCGCCATCATTTACTACCTCGGGTCTAACCCTGATAAAGCGCAAGAATTGTTTAGCAAAAACCCTGTTCAGGTCACTATCGAATTAACTCGATTAGCTGATCGTTTAACTCTCAAGCCTCGCGGTACACAACGTTCATCAGCCCCACCTGCCGACGAACCAATTAGTGGTGATGTTTCAGCGACCAATGTCGCAGCATTGCAGAAGCAAATGGACGATGCAGCAAGTAAAGGTGATGTAGAAAAGTACCGCGCTATCAAGGCTAAATTACAAGGAATAAAATAATGGCTTTAAATGAAGGTCAGATCATCACCTATATGGTGGATGAAGTAGTAAATACTATCGAAAACAACTGTCCCATGTCTCAGCGTGTAGGTAAATATACGCCGCCTGCTGGCGATATGCAGCGCTCTCAAAATACTGTCTGGATGCCAGTAGAGCAAGAAGCCCCTACTCAACAGGGTTGGGATTTAACCAATAAAGCGACAGGTATTTTGGAGCTCTCTGTCAAATGCAACATGGGTGTTCCAGATAATGATTTCTTTGGTTTGCGTGCCGATGATGTACGTGATGAAACCTCATTGCGCCGTCGCATTCGTGCATCTGGCTTAAAGCTGGCTAACAACGTTGAGACTTCAATTGCCAAGCAGGCGGCAGACACAGCGTCTTTAGTAGTAACTGATACTGGAGATTTAGCTAATGGCGCAGAAGCTTGGGGCTTTACCGCTAAAGCAGAGTCTCTTATGTTTTCACGCGAGCTGAACCGCAACCAAGGTCTTAGCTATTTCTTTAACCCAGATGACTATCTGAAGGCTGGATATAATTTGGTAGGCAAAGATCTATACGGACGCATTCAGGAAGAGGCTTACAAGTCAGGGACAATTCAAAAGCAAGTTGCTGGGTTTGAAGATGTTCTACGCTCCCCTAAACTGCCAACGTTATTAGCGGCAACTGCCACAGGTGTCACAGTCGATGGTGCGCAGAAGTTCAAGCCTGAGGCATGGAAAGAAGATGTTGACGGAAATCGTGAAAACGTTGATAACCGCACAGCAGTAGTTAAAGTTAGTGACGGAACGGCATTTAAACGCGGCGATAAAATCAGCTTCGCTGGCGTTAAGTTCATCTCTCAGATGGCAAAAGACTTGCTGACACAAGATGCTACGTTTGCAGTGGTTGGTGTTGATGGCAACAACATTACTATCATGCCTAAGCCAATTGCACTTGATGACGCAGCACTGAAGCCTGAAGAGAGAGCATATGCAAACGTCAACACGTCACTAGCAGCAGGTGCGGCAATTAGCGTCCTTAACATTAAAACGTCTAAGACAAATATCTTCTGGGCTGATGACTCAATTACCTTGTTATCTCAACCTATCCCGCTTAACCACGCATTATTTAGCGGAATGAAAACACAGTCATTCAGTATCGACTCTGTTGGCCTGAATGGTGTTGTAGCGTATCAAGGTGATATCTCAACACTAGAAGGTAAGTGCCGTATTGCTGTTTGGTACTCAGCTTGCACTAAAAGACCTGAAGCGGTTGGCGTTGGTCTTACTGGTCAGGCTTAGTCTGGTAATTAGTTAAGGGGGGCTTCGGCTCCCTTTATTTTTTGGAGATGAAACATGATCACCATGCTTTATAAAGCCAATGGGGATGTAAAAATCTGGGGCATGAATCTTCAGATCGCCACTGTCAACGATGATGAAATTGAAGATTATCTAAATGATGGTTGGCATAAAAACCCAAATGATACACAAATCTTGCCAGAGCCAGAGCCAGAGCCAGAGCCAGAGCCAGCAAAGAAACCCGCTACCAAGAAAAAGGCGGTGAAAGATGCAGATAATAACGAAGGGTGAGTTAGTCATCGCAGCACTGCGTAAACTAGGTGTTGCGTCGGATGCCACGCTAACCGATATTGAACCTCAATCATTAGAGGACGGAGTAGTTGATTTAGAGTCAATGATGTATGAGTGGTTTGAAGATGGCGCGGGCATTCATACTGGTTATAAATTCGCTGAGGAAGATACACCAATCGACCAAGGTGATGAGCACGGACTGTATAAGCAAGCTATTAACGCAGTTATCTACAACCTAGCCACCCGCATTGCCCCTGATTATCAAATCACACCGCTTGATAAAGTCATTACAACAGCACGATACGGCAAAGAAAGATTGATGCGTAGCTGTGCAATGAAACGAGCAAAAGAAGCCAGAGCTCATTATCCAAATGGCTTCCCTATTGGTTCTGGTAATCGCCTAGCAACCATGAACGGATATCGATTCTTCCATAGGAGTAAACCACATGCCAAGGATTCAGATCCCTCTTGCTAGAGGTTTACGCAAAGACCCACACACGGCTGATTATATCGATGGCTTGCCAGTCAATATGCTAGCGACACCGAAAGAAGTATTGAATGCCGCTGGTTATCTTAGGTCATTCCCTGCGCTGGTAAAACTTCGTGATGCTGACGGTATTTCACGAGGCGTTCAATTCAACACGAAAAATAGCGCTGTGTATCGTGTGTGTGGCGGCAAGTTATATCAGGGTGCCAATGCTATCGGTGATATTCAAGGCAAGGATAGAGTATCACTGGCGCATTCTGGGGTGAGTCAGGCGGTCGCTTTTGGCGGTAAATTAAAACTCTATCGTTACGATGGTGAAGTTAAAGAGTTAACTAACTGGCCAGAAGAGGAAATAGTCAAAGAAGGCTATACCCGTGATGTTAAAAAGTGGACTCACAAAGCTGGAAATGATGATTTCGTATCACTGACTAAAGATGATATCGACGGTTCGCTCACTCTGAAGATAACGCCAAAGGCATCAGACGGTGTTGTAGGCGAAGTTATTGAGATACCCGAGTATCAATTCGGCGTTAAAAAGTCACAGGATAAACCCGAGACAGAAAAGCCATATTTAACTGATATTATCGTTAATGGATTGAAGCGCATAGGGAATAAACTCACGATTGAATACAAGTTCAATTACGACAAAACAATCCCTGATAACACAGTTAAGCCAACTGATACGACTGAATTTGTAATGACTCAGGAAGTGTTAGAGGTCGTCAATAAATACCCACAGTACGATTTAGGCGAAGTTATAGACGTTGCACGTAATCGTGGGCGTTATATTTGGCTACAAAAGGGCGGCGCTCGTTTTGGTATAACTGACATTGAGGATGAATCAAAGCCTGATAGGTACACGCCTTTTTACACGGCAGAATCCCAGCCTGATGGTATTATTTCTGTCAGTTCTTGGCGCGATATGGTCATCTGCTTTGGCGCTTCGACTATCGAATACTTTTCACTTACTGGCTCTACTTCTGCAACTCAGCCAATTTATGCAATGCAACCATCTTACATGGTGCAAATGGGTATCGCTGGTCGTGATGCTAAATGCAAGTTTGGCGATTCATACGCATTTATCAGCAACCCTGCAAATGGAGCACCGTCTGTTTATTTACTTGGCTCAGGTACTGCTAGCGCCATATCGACGGCAAGTATTGATAAAATTATCCGTAGTTATACCGCTGATGAGCTATTAGGCGCTGTTATGGAGTCGGTTAAATTTGATGGTCATGAACTGGCAATAATCCACTTACCACGCCATACGCTTTGTTTTGATGGAACTGGTAGCCAACAATATCCGCAATGGGGGATCCTGAAAACTGGACTATACGATGAGCCGTACCGCGCTATCGACTTCATGTATGAAGATAATCAGATAACCGTTGGCGATAAAAAGTCTGGCCTAGTTGGTAAGTTAGCTTTCGATAAATCCTCGCAATATGACCAACAAGCCGAACACATTCTCTATACGCCAATGGTTAAAGCGGATAATGCACGAGTGTTTGATTTAGAACTTGAAGCATCAACGGGTGTTGCTCAAATCGCTGACCGCTTATTTTTATCTGCAACTACTGACGGAATAAACTTCGGAAGGGAACAAATGATAGACCAAAACGCGCCATTCCGTTACGACATGCGCGCTATCTGGCGTAGAGTTGGCAGGGTGAGAAAGAATATTGGTTTCAAGATTCGCGTTATCACTAAGTCGCCTGTAACGCTCAGTGACCTGTCGATGAGGGTTGAATGATGGCCAATGAGGAAAGAGATAGTTCATTATCAATTCCAGTTGAGATTAAATCCGCCTATATAGTCCCTGATATTTTGCCTAGTAACTTTAGCGAAACATATCGTCGCATTGTATTAGACGGTGCCGAAGACATGGCTAAGGTTGCTGGACGTGCGAATGAGGCCGGCAACGAAGCATATCAAGCTCAGTTACGAAATGATGAGCAAGATATCATCCTTGACGACCACGAGTTGAGATTGAAATCAGCAGAGGAAACATTAGAGCAGCACGAAGCACAGCTTCAGAATCACGAAACTCGAATCACTGCCGCAGAAGAAAAGATTGTTGAGCATGAGATAAGGCTTAATGAAGCTGAATCACGCTTAGATGACCACGAAGCGCGATTGACGGCAGCCGAGAGTGACATTGACTACCTCGCGGAAAAGGTCGCTGAAATCGACGCTGATTACGTCTCATTGAGTCGTGAAACTACGCAAAATTTAGCCTCTCCGATTTCTGTCAAAGATTCGTACTCTGTTAACGGTGTTCAGGTTGTCGGCGCTCAGGTTACTGGCTTTACTGCCTCAACTGGTACGGCGTCAAAATCTGGCTTCAATGCCAATAAAACTTACAGTATTGGCTCGACATATGACCAGTTAGAAATTCAGGCTCTTGCATCTGATCTCACTGAAACTCGTAAATCCCTTAAAGCGCTGGAAGATATGGCGCGTTCACATGGGTTAATTGATTGAGGTAGTCATGATCACATTCAAACCAACGCGAAATATCGATTTGATTGAAGCAGTAGGCAATCACAAAGATATTATCGCGGGAAGCAATAACGGTGATGGGTTCGATTACAACGCTAACCAGAAATACTTCGAGGTTAATGTTCATGGTCAATTTGGTGGCATCGTGTATTACGAAGAAGTGCAGCCGATGGCGTTTGACTGTCACGCGATGTATTTGCCAGAAGTAAGGGGATTCAGTAAAGACATTGGCCTAGCGTTTTGGAAATTCATTCTCTCAACAACTCATGTTCAATGTGTTACCTCATTCGCTGCTCGTAAGTTTCGGCACGGTCAAATTTACTGCACGATGATTGGCCTTAAACGTGTTGGCACTATCAAAAAGTATTTCAAAGGCGTTGATGACGTCACTTTCTATTCAGCAACTCGCGAAGAATTAGCCGAGTTCATCAGTAAATAACGGAGTTAACAATGGCTATCGGAAATATTTTTGCACTAGGCAGAAAGTTGCATGGTGAAGAACCTCTATTCCCTGAAAAGGGCGGCAAGGGTGGCGGTGGTAGTAGTGGTGCAGGAGAACAGGCCGCAGCAACTAAATACGCAGCAGACCTGCAAAACCAACAATTTGAACGAGTCATGAATGGGCTAGCTCCATTTACTCCGCTTGCTGGCCAGTATATTAATCAGCTTAAAAACCTATCATCTCCCGAAGGTGCTGCTCAGGCTCTTGGGCAATATTACAACTCGCAACAGTTTAATGATTATTCTAATCAGGCGCGTTACCAAAACTTAGCGGCAGCCGAAGCGATGGGCGGACTAGGCTCTACGGCTACAAGCAACAGTCTAGCTTCAATTGCTCCTGCACTCGGTGAAAGTTGGCTGAATAGTCAAATGAACAACTATAACAACCTTGCAAATATCGGGCTTGGTGCGCTTCAAGGTCAAGCGAACGCGGGGCAAACATACGCGAATAATGCTGGCCAGTTGTCTCAGCAAAATGCTGCCCTTGCCGCTGCTAACGCTAATAGACCGTCAGGTATGCAGCAAGCAGTGACTGGTGGTTTAGGCGGTGGTGCTCTTGGATATGGAATTGCTAGCGCTCTAGGTACTTCAACGCCTTGGGGGATGGGTATTGGAGCTGGATTAGGTATTTTAGGGAGTATCTTCTAATGGCGACTTGGAACCAGAATATTAATAGTGGTGGTTTTTTAGGAGGCATAGGTCAAGTTAACGACAATGCACCTAGAGCTATCGATATTAATCCCGCTCTAGGCC
The DNA here is from genome assembly GCF_049545585.1 of Providencia sp. NPDC089933. Taxonomy (NCBI): domain Bacteria; kingdom Pseudomonadati; phylum Pseudomonadota; class Gammaproteobacteria; order Enterobacterales; family Morganellaceae; genus Providencia; species Providencia sp. NPDC089933. The sequence goes on along the minus strand of NZ_JBMWDT010000020.1, from coordinate 42,895 downwards.
TTATCAGAGAAAACAACGACCTTCAACGCTCCGGTGCAAATAATTGGGGGTTGCAAGGTCTTGCTGGATTATCTGGCGTTGCTCAGGTTATGAATGAACAAAAGCAACAAGAACGCCTGAAAGAGTTCCAAGGTAAATGGGGTCAGGCTATGGCTAATAATGACACTAATACCATGAAGGGGTTATTCGCCGAGTACCCTGAGATGGAGGCGCAAATAGGCAAAGGAATGGAAGGCATTAATGCCGATGTTCGAAAGTCCATCAGTGATTTGGCTCTTGGTTACCACGCTGCCGTAGTTAGTGGCAAACCAGAGGAGTTTATCAGAGCAAATGCCGATAAGATGCGTCAGTATGGATTCGACCCGCAAGTAGCACTAAGCATGGCTAAAGAAAATCCAAACGCAGCTAGAGAGTATGCGGTAGGTCTTGGGATGATGGCTGAGGGAAGCCCTGAATTGTTCATCAATAAAATAAATTCTGATGAAAATAGGAAGGTAACAGTTCGCGGTCAAGATGTTAGCGCTGAAACTGCGCGCAGAGGTCAGGATATCAGTGCTGCTACCGCAAGGCGTGGTCAGGATATATCAGCATCTACAGCTCGTAGAGGTCAAGACATGGCAATGCAAAGGTCTGCAGCGAGAGGTGGTGAAAATGAAACTAGAAGCGTCCAGCTTTCAGACGGCAGAACTGTGCAGATAAGTGGTAAGTTACATGGTGCAGGTGCTAATGCTTTTTATGAAGGTGTTGATAATAGTGGGAATACTGTCAGAGTTCCTGCAAATGCAATTGCAGCGCCAGCTAGTTCATCAGCTAATGCAACAAATTACGCAATGAAAAAAGACATGGATTCTATATTGAGCGCTAAGTCAGATGATTTAGATTTCATGACTGGATTTACTGGTGGAGCTGGAGATCCAGCACTAGGAGCAGATCGCCGTAGTCGTTGGAATGGTGGTGAGCAAAGACAGTTGTATATGGCCGCACAACGCATTCAAGGGCGAATGCAAAATCAGGGTATTGCAGCAGCAAGAGATATGGGTGCAAGTGGAATCAACACTGTGGCTGAGGCTAAAATGTATTTCCAAGGTATGCCACAAGTAGACTATTCGAGCCCTGAAGCTATTCAGCAATCGATAAGGGAAATACAACAATATACTGATAATTATAATAGTCAATATAACGTAAATGTTGGCGGTTCTTATCAACCATCTACACCTAATGTTCAAGGTAATGCTACTCAGCAAAGCGGGAACTACTCAAGTTTATGGGGTGATTAATGGCTAAGCCGTGGAAAGAGGTGATTGCATCGCCTAATTATCAATCTTTATCCAGTGAGCAGAAGGCGGCAGCGCAAGAGCAATACTTCAATGAGGTGGTAGCTCCTCAAGTTGGTGCAAATGTAGAACAAGCACGGCAGCAGTTTTATTCTGCTTATCCTGTCGGAAAGTCGCAATTATCTGATGCGCAAATGGCTAATTTAGATATTCCAACGGATGAAATTTTAGCTTACCACGATGCCAAAAAGCCTAAACAAGCCCCACAAGAAAGGGGAGTTCTGGAAAATATTGGCGACGGGCTGTTAGAAACCGCAAAAGCAACAGCTCAAGCAGGAGTTAACCTTGCTAATATACCAGCCGATATTGGCGATGCTTTTGTGTCTGCTGGAGCTTGGGCTGGTGAGAAGGCTGGCTTGGGTGATGGGACTTACACGCCTTCATCTAGATTTTCACTGCCAGAAGATATGAAGCCACAAACCAGTGAAGGTAAAGTGTTCTCTCAAGCACTGCCATTTTTGGTTAATCCGTCTGGCGTAGCACCAAGAGGAGCAGCTTTGTCAGAGAGAGCAGCTAGAATGCTTTCCGAGAACGTTGTTGGCGTGATGGCTGAAAATGCGGGTAAAAATGGTCAAGGTGATCTTGGTCAGGAGCTTGGTACTGCAACTGCATTAAGCGCCGCTACTAGAGGAATTTTTAATCTTGCTGGAGCTGGGTACAGGGGGGTTAGAGGCGCAATGTCGCCAGAGGCAAGAGAGGCCGTAGAGTTTGCCGAAAGAAACAATGCCCCACTTATGACTACTGATGTTGTTCCAGTTGATGGTAATTTTGCCATGGGCTCAGCTAGAGCTTTGGGTGATAAAATCCCTGTAACTGGAACTGGAGCGGCAAGAAGGTCTCAACAAAAAATAAGGTCTGATCTTGTTGATGATTACGCCCAAAGATTTGGACAGCCTAATCACGATGAAATAATTGCCAGCCTAAACAGGAAAGTTGGGCGTGATGGTTATATTAGGGCTGCTGCTGGTAATAGGCTAAACACCATTATTGATGACATGAATCAGTTAGGTAATATTTCACCACAACGAGCCGTAAATGCACTGGATAACGAAATAAATCATCTTAGTAGGCTAAGAAATGCATCTGACGATGAGACCATACAGCAATTAAGGGTATATAGAGATGAACTCAACACTGGTGGTGACTTTCAACTATTGAGAGACCTGAGAACTAGCTTCAGACAAAGAGTTAGAGGTGAGAGAACAAATCTACCAACGCAATCTGATGCATCAATAGAGAGGGTATACAGAGCGATAACGCAAGATTTGAATAATTTAGTTAGAAACAATCTGGGCGATAATGTGGCAAGGAGATATCATCAATCTGATGCTATTTACGCAAGAGAGGCAGAAAACATAAACAGCACAAGGCTAAAGAATGTTCTAAATAAAGGGGACTTAACTCCAGAGGTTGCTAATAACCTATTATTTAGTAATAAGCCTAGTGAGGTAGCTAGACTTTATAGCTCTTTGGATAATCATGGTAGGCAAACAGCCAGAGCGGCAATAATAGGGAAGGCGTACGAGCAATCAGGCGGTAGTCCCGATAAATTCTTAAATGCTGTAAATAAGCTAAGTAGTCAAACTAGGATATTTTTTAGGGGTGATGAGCGTAGATACCTTAATGGACTTACTAGGTACCTAGACTCAACAAGGCACGCATCAAGGGCTGGGGCGGTTACTCCGACAGGACAAGAGCTTTTACAAGTTGGAATTCCAGCTGGAATTGCCACAGATTTTCTTGGCACTGGCGGTATGGCAACTGCTGCGTTTGGGAGTTATGGTGCGTTAGCTAGGGTGTATGAAAGCCCTAAAATAAGAAACTTTATGTTAAGGCTTGCTAACACGCCAAGAGGTAGCACGGCAGGTGATCGATTAATAAACCAAATACGTCAAGCGGTTGAGTCAATGATTCAAGGGGAAAGAGCTGAGGCATTTAAATGATATCAACCTGTGAATTTATCGTGCTTGTTTTTTAGATAATCGCAGTAATAGTGAGGCCAACTGGTAAGGTTTAAATAATCAGGGGTTTGATTTTTCTTGTAACCAAGAAGAGCTCGAAGTCGCTCGTTAGCAATAGTGTAGCACTCCCTTTCTTCGTTGGTCATATCACTCCATTCCTTATTATCTAAGAATTCCCTTACCTTTTGAGCTTCTTTTATTAACTTATTTTTTTTGAAGGTATCTTCAGCTATATCTGATCTAACGTCACTTAAAATGCGATTGATTACATATATGGCTATTACAATAAGAAAAGCATATGTGAATGTAGACATGCATCACCTCGCTATTTAACGCGTAAGAGCCACTTTGATTGCCTCTATTGCTGTTGGCATTATCTGAGTAAGGAAAAATGCACCAACAACCCATAGTATTATTGAATTTTTTGCGCTAGTTACATCATTTTTTGTAGCATAATTTGATTTAATTACGGCAACATCTGTTTTCATTGAGACAACTTCTTTCTCAAGTTCTTTGATTCTTTGTTGCATATCATCACCTCCGCCATTTCCGCCACCATACATGCGATTTTCAAAAGGAACATCATGCGGGAATATTGGCTCTCTAGTTTTTATGTGAGTGGCGTATTCTTTACTCATTATTCTCAATCCATTTTAGCACAACACTTGCATTATAGGTCATGATGTAACCGCAATTTTCACACATAACCCAGTATTTATAGTTTTCTAAATTGAATTTATCATCGTCAGTGATAATCATCACAGAGTCGTAGCGAGCATGTTTTACCGCTATATGCTCACCTGTCCTTTTATCTATAAGCTCCATCTGGGGAAGGCTGATATCATGATGACCACAAGATAGACATGAAGAACTAGCACCAGTAGCTTTGAGAAAAGATGCAAATTTAGCAGTATTGACTTTCGCTAGTCTTTTAAGAAAGTCAAACCACTCTTTTTCGGTAGCTTCTTCGCTCATTTTTCGTCCTTTTCGTTATTGATATTTATGATTTTTTTTATACGGCTAATTTCATACTCTAGAGATTCAACTTTTTCTGCTAGGTCAGAAATAGTTAAAACATGGATATGTTTATTTCTATCAGCCCACGCCTCAAGCGCAGCAGTCATCTCCTGATTTGACGACCTGCCATTGGCTTCAGCTATTTCAGCGATTCTTTCTTTTAGCTCTACAGGTAATCGTAAATTAACCTGTGGATGCCTGTATCTTCTTTCTGTCATACCTACCCCTATATTTTTTTATAGATTAAGTAGGTATCTATTGACTATCAAGACGTACCCATTTACTATGTATGCGTACCAAATACAAAAGAATACAAGGATGAACAATGAAAAAGTCAAAGCCATCAACGGTTAGGTTCCCAGAAGAGATTAGAGAGTTACTAGAATTTTTAGCTAAAAAAAATGATAGAACTTTCAGCAAAGAGATAGTTAGCCGAATTCGTAGAACCTTGGAAGAGGACGGATTAGCTTGCTAGAAAAGGAAAACCCAACTTGCGCGAACAAGCTGGGCTTAGAGTTAGCTCGTAAATATTAGGAAAAACGAACTATGAATACTATATCAACAATTAACGTACCTTTCCACGGTAACAATTTATGTATCGTCAATCATGATGGTAGACCATACGTACCGATGAAACCAATTGTCGAAGGAATGGGGCTATCTTGGGAGCCGCAATTAAGAAAGCTAAATCAACGCTTTGCTAAAGGTATGATCAAAATGGTGATACCTTCAATTGGTGGTGCTCAAGAGACTGTTTGTTTAGCAATGCATAAATTAACGGGTTGGTTATTTTCAATCATGCCTAACAAAGTTAAACCTGAAATCCGCGATAAGGTAATCCAGTATCAAGAAGAATGCGACGACGTACTTTATGAATATTGGACTACTGGCGAAGTTAAGGCTAAGCCACGCAAACAGGTTAAACAAATCGCTGGTCGTATTAGTTCAGAGCAACAAGAAGCTATTAAGCAGCTAGTTTTAAATCGCGGTAAAGCATTACCTAAAGAGAAACAAGCAAAAGCAATGATAACTATGTGGTCATCGTTAAAAAGTCATTTTGGTTGCACGTACAAAGAAATTGATAGCGACAAGTTCACAGAGGCATTATCACTGGCTGCGCGTGTTCCGCTCGAAGGTGAGTATTTACCGAAGCAAGCTGAGCTACCTACGCCAAAGCTTGAGATTGATTATCCGCTTACTTGGTATCCAGACAATTTCCCATTTGTAGATATGTGCTTCTACAAAAACGGGCAATTAAAAGTAACTCAGTCAATGCTTACTGAGACCAAAAGCCCAAGCAAAGAAATTTTAAGCAAGTTAGAAAGTGCTGGCTACGATGTAACAGCAGCTAAGGCTGAAATTGAGTCACTACGCCACACTATGATTGAAATGTCATGGGCGCTAGGTCAAATAGCTTCTTTTGCCAAAATGAAAGATGTTGTGAACAAGACGTTTACAGCCTAACCACATAGCCCAAGGATGGGCTAACAAAACCAACCACGCCGCTTAATTGCGGTTTTTTTACGTCCTAATTTTAACAACACACCAGATTAACACTGGTGCGACTACTCACGCTTGGAGAAAGCAATGTCAGATATTATCCCTAATGTCGTCGTCTCGATGCCTTCGCAACAATTCACTCTCGCAAGGAAATTCCAAGCGGCGAGTAACGGAAAAATTTATATTGGTCAAATCGACAAAGACCCAACGATCCCAGAAAATCAAATTCAGGTGTATTTGGAAAATGAGGATGGAAGCACAATCCCTGTCGCTCAGCCGCTAATTATCAACCAAGCGGGCTACCCCGTTTATAATGGTCAGATTGCTAAATTCGTGACCGTGGAAGGCCACAGCATGGCTGTTTATGACAGCTACGGTGCACAGCAATTCTATTACCCTAATGTGCTGAAGTATGACCCTGATCAATTTAAATATCGATTAGGGGAGATGGATGGTTACAAAAACATAGGCTCATTCAACTCAATTAGTGAGCTAAGGCAATACAATGCATCTTCGCTAAACACTGGCTCGAGAGTGCTTGTTGATTCCTATATTGAGAACCAAGGGTATGGCGGTGGTTTCTTTCGCTATGATGCGGATAATACGGATGCTGATGACGGCGTGATGATTATAGCTCCTACCATTGGCTCTGGTAGATTTGTGCGAGAAGTTCTGGATAATCAGCTGTATATTTCTTATGAAATCGCTGGTGCGGATATCACGGGTGTAGAGCCCTCCGAAGATGCAATAGTACGCGCTCATTTAGTTGCTAACCGCTTGGGCGTGCAGCTAAAACAAAATCGCGGTAAGTTTCGTATATCAAAACCCGTTGAAGTCAGCGTAAAAACGGATGTGGACTTGAAGGGATCAGAGTTCGTTTTTGATGACGGATTGAATATTAACAAGATGTTCAACGTCAAGCCGACTGTTAATCTAATCGAAGCGAATGTTAATAACCAAAACTTTGTCAATGGGAATACTGTTGTTCCTGAGTTGGCTATTTACGAAAACGCTGTCGTATCAATTAACTCGAAAGATATTGATATTTACAGAAATGGTGATAGAAACTCGCCAGTTTATAAGCGAGATATTGTCGAAGTCAGGAAAGGGGGTACACTAAGTCACCCTTTAATTTACACAATGACAACACAAGTTTCAGTTGTTGTTAATCAACTTGAAAAAAGCAAATTAATATTTAATACGCCATCTATCACCATCGGAAACTCACTTATTGCATCATTCATCTACTCAACGCGCAATGATGTGACTGTAAATGCAAGCGGAGTCAAAAGAACAGATGATAGCCTTGTTAATCGCATCATCACTTATTTTGAGCCCCACAACTGTAGAGACAATGTCTTAGATGCAATAGCACTCGATAACACTAATCACTTTGAAACAGCTAGTGCGTATGGAATTTCAGGCGGCTCAGTGATACGTCAAGGTGCTAGAAACTATCACAGTGCTGGTGATTGGGGACTAATGGACGGTAACACTATCCGCGATGGTTTTGCTACTGACATTACCGGTGCTCGCGTGGGTGTTCACGCACAAGCTTTTAACTTCACTGCTGAGCGTTGCACTCTTAAAGAAAAAGCGATTCAAATTTCAGGCAGGGGCACATTAAAAGCAAGTGATTGTAAAAAGTTTTGCGTCGGTGTGGGTGGCACATCTGGATACGTGAATACGCTAATTGATTTACGTGCGGATTACGGGTCTGAGTGGGTTGGGGATATCATTGTTGACAATCCTGAGCTCAACTGTGGGGATTTAGCACTAACGGATGCGGAAACGGGTATTGTTCGCTTGCACGCTGATAATATCGACTTTGGTCGAGAGGTCTTTTATCCGAGAAGAATTATCATCAATGGAGGGTCACTAACAGCTTCTGCGAACAATAATGCTGCACCAACGGTGAATATTGTTGAGTTATTCAGATATCCAACGAGTCAAACGACATTCAGTCGAAAGCTGCCTCAGTTCATTAAAATTGTCGATTTAAATGTCAGAATACCCGCAGGCTCTGGCGTTGTAAGAATTAACCCCGTCCGCTTACCTGGTCAAGCTACGACAGGATTTTACGGGGATATGTCTGTTGAAGTCACTGGAAACATCTTCCCATCCTCAATCCCATCTGCGGTTATTGCAAGAACGGGTATTACACTAAACGTTGATATTGCAGATATATATCAAGCAACGACGGAGTATACGGCTAACTTTACTTTTAATAACTCAATAGTTGATGCTGTTTTCGTTAGTCCCGCAAGCTTTAGCTTAACACTAAATAGCTGTGATACTTTGAATATCGATGGGTTTGCGGGTGAAGGGAGAAACGGAAAAGGGATAGTATGTCACAATGCTTCAAGAATACGTGCTGGCAGGTATTCAGGCGGCGGTGTTACTCACATGTATCTTAATTCTCTATTCAAAGCGGGCGCAGGAAACATTGAGTTGTCGGGAGGAATAGCGAGAGCCTCGGGGAATTCAATAGAGAAAAGCGCACAGATAAGCTTCGCGGTAGGAGATACAAAAGAGCGTTTGGTTTACGGTTACTACAACGGAAGCAAGTTTGAACCGACAGCTTAACAAACCGTGCCGAAATTGTGACACAAAAATGAGAGGGGATTTCCCCTCTTTTTCATTCGAAATGAAGGGGTAAGTTATTGAAGTGTTTAGAATGAAATGTAGTATTTTGTTGTATAATAAATAAGCTGATAATAGTCTAATTAATTGATAGTTAGGTGTTTTTATTGTTTTTGTAACCTAATGGACTGATATGAGTAATCAAGTAGTACTCCTTTACCCAGTGGGTTCTTGATATGTGAATTGTACTGTAAATGCATGGGTAACATTTACTTTCAATTGTTTTTCAACTACATGGATACTTATTGCCGTGCTAAACGACCTAATTCAGGCGTAAAATCCTCATTACTTCGCCATGGGTTAATATCAAGCCCTCCACGGCGAGTATAACGTGCATAAACACTTAATTTATCGGGTTTACACAGTTGTGTAATATCATTAAAAATACGTTCAACACATTGTTCATGAAACTCATTATGATGGCGAAATGAAATTAAATAACGTAATAGGGCTTCACGATTAATTTTCGCACCGCAATAGTGAATTTGTACGGAGCCCCAATCAGGTTGATTAGTAATTAAACAATTTGATTTTAACAAATGGCTAACTAAGGTTTCTTCGACGATATCTTCTTGCGTACTATTTGTTAAGTAGTCACGGTTAAATTCATAATTATTGATATCAATTTCCTGATCATCAATACATATCCCTTGCAATGGTTGGATAGGTTGATGGGAAAAATCATCCAATTTATAAAGTGTAACGCTAACCTTACCATTAGCACAGCGGCTTAAATCATTTTGCAAAACGCTTCGCACATTTTCCCAAGTTTCAAAGCATGTTTGGTTAAAGCTGTTGAGATATAGCTTAAAACTTTTGGATTCAATAAGGTTTTCACTATGGGCATCAACACTGATTGAACCAATCGCAACTTGAGGGACACCACGTTGGTTTAGCCAAGAAAGCTCGTACATTGTCCAGATATCTGCACCATGAAAGGGAAGAGCATCGGCGTAGATCGCTAAAGGAGAGCGATTTAGGCTGCGAGGAACGGCTTGGAGTAATGTTGCATCATATTGGTCATGATAAGCCGTTTTTTTCCCTAACGTTAAATTATCAAGTGCGGGATTATTCTGGTAGTGTGACATATTGGTCCTTGTACTTCATAAACGAGAATGAGGTTAAAAGGCAGAAACTGGTACATTTTATTCGCCCGTAAACTTCTGCCATAATACCATTTATCCACCTTGTTGACGTCTTTCAATTTAACGCAGCTATAAAACCATATAAATATGAATACAACACTTTCTGTCGCATTGCATAACTTTACTGAGAAATATGTTTCTCAATGGCAACAACAAACTGGTTTACCGCCCGCTTCAACGGATTTATATGGTATTCCATCCCCTTGTATTGTTCGCACTGGCGAAAACTGGGTGTATTGGGAGCCTCAAACATTTCCAATTAAGGGTGCAACCTTGGATAAAGTCGCTACTGCATTAGATATCAATTTGCAAAGTGATATCCACACTTTTTATACCACTCAGTTAGCTGGTGATATGAAAGCGACATTTCGTGATATTACCCTTAATTTAGTGCAAGTTTGGAATGAGGATGACTTTATTCGCTTACAGGAAAATTTAATTGGCCATTTGGTCACTCAAAAGCGTTTAAAGCTGCCGCCAACGTTGTTTATTGCAACCTTAGATTCTGAACTTGAAATGATATCAATGTGTAATCTTAGTGGTGAAATAATCCTAGAAAAATTTGGTAGTAAAGAAAGACGAGTACTTTCTTCGAATTTAACCTGTTTTCTTGAAGAGCTGACTGTCATTGTGGAGCCAAAGGGGTAAGCATTTTATTACAACTTGGTGTAGGTAAAAGCTTACAATTAAGTTAAGCAATATCTTAAAGTTTTTTTCTTTTATAAGAATGATAATTATTTAACTTTTTATTTCATGGCGTTACTACCGTACGTGATATTTCATTTAATATTATTGAATTATTGCAAGCCATACTAGGTTGTTTTAGTAAGCGGTTTCATACATTCTTATCTCGCTGGACAGGGTAAGTCAGTTTAGCTTTTTATACCTAATTATAGGGTGTAAAAATCTTTAAAAGTAAGGCGAGGGATTGCTAAATAGGTTAAAACACCTATTAACATGCTTTTATTCAACAGGATGTTGAGTGACAGGATGTCATTTTGCAGGATGCATAAGTCCTAAAGCGTAAGCCAGTCAACCAAGGTTGACTGGCTTTTTTCCTGATAAATATTATAGAGTTAATAATAGGCTTTATTGGTTATGGTTCTTCAAGGCATTTTTATTAACGGCTAGTTATCATTTACATTCTTGCTAACGCAGGGCCTGCGAATGAAATATTAATGGCTGTTATGCTGGGAGTTTTTAGTTAATGACATAATAATTTCTTGGGTCATTGCATCGCGCAGCGCTTCGCGACGGCGAAACTCAGCTCGACGTTGGCTTTTGACTGATTCTATATCGCGTACAGGCTCTTGAATTGGCAATTGGAACCAGCCGTCTGCGGTTTGCGTCCCATTGCACTCTAACCAAAAAGTATCATAACTTGATTTTAAATGTTGGCTCTTAATATGGCATTGGTTAGAAACGCCTAATATTGATTTTACATGGAAAAAAGTAGCGACAGCATAAACTGCGGACATTAATAAATTCTTAGGTCTCATACCGTGCATTTGTTTAGTAATTAACCTAACTTGGTCAACACTTTGCTCGGTTGAAGGCCCTTGTAAGGAGCATACATAAAGTTGGCCTTCAGGGCCGAAAGAAAAACTCATTAAATAGATCTCATCACCTGTTTCATTTTTCAGGTGTAGAGTGAGGTCACCTTCTCTTGGGTATTGTGAATATATTAAGGTTAATTGAGCAAAATCCCCTGATTTTAACTCAATATTAGCCACAACAAGCCCTTCACGTTTATCACAAAACATGGCTTCGATAGCTTCAGGTTTAAATGTTGTTTCAACTAAATTAAGTGTATAGCTAGCCGTAAGCAACTTTTGCTTTCCAGTCCAAGCCTTATGAAGGTATTTATTAATCGGTCGTTCAATGAAATGAGGAACACCTTCAATTGCCGCCGAAAATTGAGCACAACGGTAGTTTTGGCACATTACCTGATAGTGTTTATATTGCTCAGTAGGAAGTTTAGTAATACGAATTTTTCTTTTTAATTCAACATATTTTGAGTTAAAAGCTCGCCAAACTTTATTTTCCTTACGCCACTGCTTTAGTAATCCCATAGATAAACCATTTTATTGTTAATTATTTTGTTTGCATTAAATTGAAAAACATTTGATTTTACTTTTATCAATCGAAACAAATCATCAACGAAACTTATCAAGTTAAGTCGAGCAGATAATTAAGCAGAAAATAATGGTATAGAGATATCAATAAACTTGTATTTCCTCGTTTTTAACCCCATTTATCCGACAGAATTGTGATGAAAAATAAAGTATATTTGCTTTGTGATAATTAAATAGGTTTAAGCATGAATATTGAACAACGCATTATTGAAAAACTTTGTCATCTAGAAGAGGAAATGAAATTAAAATCCCTTTGGAATGAACAGCCACCAAGTCCTGAAGCTTTTAAAAGTGTTGAACCCTTTTGTATTGATACAATGGAAGCTTCGGAATGGTTACAATGGGTTTTGATCCCTCGCTTGCAGATACTGATTGAGCAAAAAGCGGTATTGCCGACAAGCTTTGCAGTTGCCCCTTATTTTGAAGAGGCTTATAAGCATGACGAAGAAGAGCGTTATACATTGGTTATTCATCACTTGCGTGAGCTAGACGGCCTTTTTTCAGCGAAAACGAGCGGGTGAATAATTAATGCTGGAAATCATTTATCACGATGAGTATATGGTTGCGGTGAATAAACCGGCAGGTATGCTAGTGCATCGCAGTTGGTTAGATAGCAAAGAAACGGTGTTTGTCATGCAAACGCTGCGAGATCAAATTGGGCAATATGTGTATCCCATTCATCGGCTTGATAGGCCTACATCAGGTATATTGCTTTTTGCGTTGTCGAGTGAGGTTGCAAGGCTGTTAGCTGCACAGTTTGAAAGCCACCAGTTAGAAAAAGTATATCATGCTATCGTTCGTGGCTATTTAACCGAAGAGCAAACCATCGATTATCCACTCTTGGAAGAGTTAGATAAAATTGCGGATAAACACGCGTCTCGTGAGCCCGTTTTACAGGAATGTATTACTCATTGTAAGCCAATCGCCACCGTTGAATGCCCTATTGCTATCGGGCGCTACGACACATCTAGGTTCAGCTTGGTTGAATTAAGGCCGGAAACAGGCCGTAAGCATCAACTAAGAAGGCACATGTCTCACCTTCGTCATCCTATTATTGGCGATAGTAAACATGGTGATTTGCGGCAGAACCGGGGAGTTAATGCGAATTTTTCAGTATCACGACTGATGTTGCATGCCAGTTTATTAAATTTAAATCACCCGATAACAAAAGAAAATATATCACTAGTTGCGCCGTGGGACACACAATGGTTGTCATTAATTGAACAATTTGGGTGGTCAGATAAGGTTGTAAAGTTAGGAATAAACGTTATTAATTCGTCAAATGAATAAGAAATAGAGGGGGTGTTATGTCAAAAATAGGCATTTTTGTTGGAACTGTCTATGGTAACTCTTTGGCTGTTGCAGAAACGGCACAAGAAATTTTAGAACAGCAAGGGCATGAAGTGGTTGTCTTTGACGAACCTACCTTGAATGATTGGCAACACTACAATTCAGGTGAAGAAATTGCCTTAATTGTGACTTCATCTACAGGCCAAGGGGATTTGCCCGATACTATAGCGCCGTTGTTTAGTGAAATTAACGATGTTGTTGGTTATCAACCTGATTTACGTTACGGCCTAATTGCTTTAGGTGATAGCAGTTATGAAAGTTTTTGCGGGGCTGGGGTCCGTTTTGATGAACTATTAGCCGAACAATCAGCTACACGTATTGGTGATATTTTATTTATTGATGCAATTGAAGTGGACACGCCAGAAGAATATGCGAAGAGTTGGATTGAAGCTTGGGCTGAGCTACTTTAAATGCCTGCACCGTGGGATTACCCATATTTATAATAAATAGCGGTAATGCTACGGCGCAGTATATAATCACTTCGCCTGTAAATTATTTACGGGTAAGTTTTTCGAGGTCAGCTTCAATTTCTGCAATTTTATTTGAAACAACATGTTCTAAATGGCGTAAGTCATCAAGAATTTTGTGTTTTAAATCAATATCAGTTTGCTCTGTTTGGCAAATTTGGTCTAGTTCTTCAATCGCATAACGTAGGTTAGTATTGATCTCGTTAATTTCTTTGAAATTATTACCGCCATCGGCAATCGTTTTACGTTGGCGTGGGTATTTGAATTTTACGCTTTTAGCGAAAAACTCCCCTTTATCTTTGCGAAAATAGATTTTTAAAATGTCATTATTCGCTTCTTGACGCAAGGAATAGCGGTCAATGTCTTGGGGGTTACTGATGCCTAAACTTTTCAAATTATCGTACATGTTAGCTCGCTTTACTGTAGGAACAGAGTCGGTAAACAAAGTGATAGTGTGAGCAAGGCCGTAACAATATCGGTCTATTTCCCTTTATGGTACTACTGGTTTAAAGACGTAGGTTGGAAATACCCTATTACGTCATTTTGCAATAGCATCATTATAATGAAAAATAAAATAATACAGTTTTATTGATGGTAAACGGCAAAAGTCACGGACATATTATGCGCGATTTCTTGAAATTGACAAACTTCTCTTTGCAATTAATGCACTCAGATGAACCACAAAATGAAATATTAACGAAAGTGTATTGAATATGGCCACCCGATTTGCATACAAGGTATGCGCTTCGGGATAGCTTCATGTTTAACCTAATTACTATGAAATGATTACAAAAACTGAGTAATAGGTTTTTAGATGGTAAGTAGTGGCTGATAGGAATTATTCATCAATACTTCTTAATAATTCATTGATCCCTACTTTACCCCGTGTTTTTTCGTCGACCTTTTTAACAATAACAGCACAGTAAAGGCTATAGCTACCGTCTTTGGAAGGCAAGTTACCGGAAACAACGACAGACCCCGCAGGTACACGACCGTAAAAGATTTCGCCAGTTTCGCGATCATAAATTTTTGTGCTTTGTCCCAGATAAACCCCCATTGAAATAACGGAGCCTTCTTCAACAATCACACCCTCAACCACTTCTGAGCGAGCACCAATAAAGCAGTTATCTTCAATTATTGTTGGGTTTGCTTGTAATGGTTCTAAAACACCACCAATGCCAACGCCGCCAGATAAGTGAACATTTTTACCAATTTGCGCACAAGAGCCGACTGTCGCCCATGTATCAACCATGGTGCCTTCATCAACATAAGCCCCTATGTTGACGTATGATGGCATTAAGACGCTATTTTTAGCAATGTAAGCCCCTTTACGTACAGCGGCTGGTGGAACAACGCGAAAACCTTCTTTTTCGAAGCGAGCTTGGTCGTAGTCGGCAAATTTCATTGGGACTTTATCGAAATAACGGCTTTCAGCGCCATCAATGACTTGGTTATCTTGAATACGAAATGATAACAACACGGCTTTTTTGAGCCATTGATGTGTAACCCAAACACCAGCAATTTTTTCTGCGACACGTAATTTACCGCTATCAAGTAATGCAATAGTCTCTAAAACGGCTTGTTTTACTGGTATAGAGACGGTATTTGGTGTAATACTGCTTCTATCTTCGAATGCTTGTTCAATGATCGCCTGTAAATGCTGCATTGATTGTATTTCCCTCTTGAATGACATGAAAGTAAGCGTTGACCGCAATAATGCGATGAGCGCTATATTTTATCCTTCGATTTTAGGGCTTCTGTCAACCTTTCTGATAACTCTTGTTGCATATTTTTACTTAAGGCTTGGTGCTCTTTATCTGCTAACACAAAGAAATCTTCAACTTTTTCGCCAATAGTGGTGATCCGTGCGCCATATAGCGAAATTTCCATTTGAGCAAAAACATGCCCAATTCGCGCTAATAACCCTGGTTGATCTAAGGCAAATAATTCCATATAGGTACGGCGATCATTCGTTGAATGTAAAAAATTGACTTTTGTTGGAACCGTAAAATGACGTAATTTAGATGGAATAGTGCGTGGTTTTGGTAGCGAAATTTCAGGTTGTTGCACCGCTAGCAACAACATTTTACGGATATGTTCATATCTATCTTTCGACAATGCATTCCCGTTAGGCTCTAACACCACAAAAGTATCCATTGCCATATTATCTTTATTAGTAAAGATCTGCGCACTGTGAATACTTAAATTACGCCTATCAAGTTCACTAGCAACAGCTGCAAATAAATGGGGTTTATCATGGCACCAAATAAAAATTTCAGTGCCACCATGTTTAGGTTGGGTGCTTATCAGGACAAGCGGTTGGCTTAAATCATGCGCTAGCAAATGTTTGGCGTGCCAAGCCAGTTGTGATGGGGTGTGACGCAAAAAATAGTCGGCGTGACAACGGGACCAAAGCGCTTGCAATTTTTCTTCGTTAGTAGGGGACTGCCGTAATAATGATAAAGCTTGATAACGGTGATGGCGGATACGTTGGCGCAAATCAGGCGTGCTTTGCATCCCTTGATTTAACTGGTGTTCAGTGGATAAAAATAACTCGCGGATTAAACTTTGTTTCCAGCTATTCCATAATGTGCTGTTGGTCGCGCAAATATCAGCGACGGTCAAACACATTAAATAATTAAGACGCGAAACTGTTTTTACTTCAGCTGCAAACTGCTTAATGATATCGGGGTCTTGAATGTCACGCCTTTGAGCGGTTACTGACATCAGTAAGTGGTTTTTTACTAACCAAGCGGCAAGACCTGCTTCTTTGCTCGAAAAACCATGTAATAAGGCGAAGTCATACACAAATTCGGCTCCAAGATCAGAATGATCTCCTGAACGCCCTTTAGCAATATCATGGAAAATAGCGGCTAGCCGTAAAATCTCAGGTTGAAGTAATTTAGGGTAAACACTGACACAAAGCGGGTGATCGCGGCGATTTTCTTCTAGGGTAAAACTATCAATTTTTTGCAAGACGCGAATTGTGTGTTCATCGACGGTATAAGCATGGAATAGGTCGAATTGCATTTGGCCAACAATATTGCTCCAAAGAGGCGTATAAGCGCTTAGGACACTGTGAAGGTGCATAGGGACAAACGCACCTTTGATTGCTCTAGGATGGCATAATATTTTTAGGAATAGTTTTCGTGCTTCTGGTAGTTCACAGAGCGGCTTCACAAGATTTCGTCGCGCAAAACGTAATTGCCGTAAAGTGGTTGAGTAAATCCCTGTAATATTGGGATAGCGGGCCATTTGGTAGAACATTTTTAAGATAGTGGCAGGCTGGTTAATGAATAGGTCATCATCAATCATATCAATTAACGAGCCACGAAGCTGGAATTGAGAATCAATAGGACGAGGCTTTTCATCGGGGTTGAGGGTCAAAATGGCTTCATCAAATAGTTGTAATAACATTTGATTTAGTTCTCTAACGCGCCGAGTGACACGATAAAAATCTTTCATCATTCGCTCAACAGGTTGGTTTTTATCACCTTGATAACCCAATAGATTGGCTACACTAAACTGGCGGTCAAATAACAGTCTATTATCATGGCGTTTAACCACTAAGTGTAAGGCGAAGCGAATTTTCCATAAAAAGACTAAACATTCTTTGAGTTCTTGGTGTTCCTCTTCGGTTAAAAAACCAAAACCCACCATTTCATCGACGGTTGTTGCCCCAAAGTGACGCCTACCTACCCATAGTAAGGTATGTATATCCCGCAAGCCACCAGGGCTGCTTTTAATATCAGGTTCTAAGTTGTAGCTAGTGCTATGGTAGCGTTGATGGCGTTCTTGTTGCTCTTCAATTTTAGCGGCAAAAAAGACAGCGGAAGGCCAAAATTCATCACTGAAAATCGTTTTTTGTAACTGTAAAAAGAGGGCGATGTCACCACAAATTAGCCTTGATTCAATTAAATTTGTTGCGGTTGTGAGGTCTGCATTGCCGGCTTCAATACATTCAGATAAAGAACGAACGCTATGACCAATATCAAAGCGAAGATCCCACAATAAAGTAATAAATTGCCCAATTTGAGCTGCTAATGTCTCAGGTAGTGGCTCTTTACTTAACACTAAGATATCAATATCAGAAAGTGGGTGCAGCTCATGACGGCCATAGCCACCAACCGCAATCAGTGACATCCCTGACTGTTTTTCAAATTTAAATGATTGCCAGAGACGAGTCAGTAAAGCATCGAGGTAGTCACTGCGAATATGAACTAGGTCAACGACATCTTTACCTTGGTTGAATGCTTCCTCTAGCCAATGGTCAAAATCATCGACATGTTGCCTTAAGGCACTGAGTTCAAGGTCGTGGGGACCAAATTGGTTTGGTGAGAGATAGGGAGTAGGAAGTGCCGTCATCTTTATCTTTCCGTAGTGATATCGATAGAAAAACTTATATCAGCTTACGGTTTTTTAGTAAAAATGAACAGAAAAAGAACCCCCTAATGTGAGGGGGTCTTCTTGGAATTAGGCGTTAACCAGAACCGCTGAGATAAATGGCTCTTCTTCTTTACGTAATGTTAAGATTTCACAACCGTTATCAGTAACGACTAAAGTGTGTTCATACTGTGCTGACCAACCTCGGTCTTTGGTTTTGACTGTCCAACCATCTTTCATGGTACGGATGCGGTGATCGCCAGTATTAACCATAGGTTCGATGGTAAATGCCATGCCTTTTTGTAGCACCACTCCACTATCATCAGCATCATAATGTAGAACTTGTGGTTCTTCATGGAACCCTTCGCCAATACCATGGCCACAATATTCACGTACAACTGAAAAGTCTTGTTTTTCAACAAACTCTTGGATGGCCTTTCCTAGGGTGCGTAAGCGAATACCCGGTTTAACCAGACGTAGGGCTAAGTACAGGCTATCTAATGTGACTTGGCAAAGACGCTCGCCTTGGATAGTCGGTTTCCCAACAATGAACATTTTAGACGTATCACCGTGGAAACCATTTTTGATCACCGTAACATCGATATTAACGATATCACCATCTTTTAAAATTTTATCTTCACTAGGAATTCCATGACAAATGACATCATTGACGGAAATACAAACGGATTTAGGGAAACCGTGATAGTTAAGACAGGCAGGGATAGCTTGCTGCGTTTCAACGATGTGTTGATGACAGAGGCGGTCCAATTCACCAGTGCTGACGCCCGGCACAACATGTGGCGCAATCATTTCTAACACTTCCGCTGCTAGCCTACCCGCAACACGCATTTTCTGAATATCTTCTTCAGTTTTGATAATAATAGCCATGAGTTTAATCCATTCATGCCACATATATTAATGGCATGTTTAATAAAGGGGGGTGAAAATAGGTTTGGTACCTTTTTTACATCAATAACACTTATGGTAACAGCCACCGCATTTCCTGCCAACTAGCTATCGATAGGAACCGATAGATTAAGTGTTTTTTAGATAGGTGAGTAGGGCGCTGAGGCTATACTCACCTAAGTGTTTTATAGCACAAAATGCACAGTAATGATGAAGATATCTTGAACGGAGAAATAACACCGATAGAAAATAAGATTTTTACTCTACCAGCGTTTTTACCCTGCCCAAATAGCGTCTATAATTGATTAATGGGAATATCATATTTCCCGAGTGAACCGCTTTTTAATCAATCTGCTTTTTTGTCATTTTTGTTAGCGAAAAAAACAACAAAAGTTGGCTTCTAAGTTGGATTTATGGTATAAAGCGCGCCGGCAATCCATATTATTTCTTCTCACTTTTTTGTGCATCAATGAATGCTGCTCAAATGTTGTTAGTCGGATAGAAAATTGGATATGCGATAAACTTAAACTCAATTGTGTAATAACACACACAAATCGACACGTGCTCCGGGGTGCTCTTATGCGTTTAAACGCAGCCATAGAGTCGGTAGCATGGGATTTGTGGAGGCATAACCCCAATTACTTATATACAGAGGTATTAAATGGCAACTGTTTCCATGCGCGATATGTTACAAGCGGGCGTACACTTTGGTCACCAGACTCGTTACTGGAACCCAAAAATGAAACCTTTCATTTTCGGCGCTCGTAACAAAGTTCATATCATCAACCTGGAAAAGACTGTTCCAATGTTCAACGAAGCTTTGGCTGAGTTAACTAAAATTGCTTCTCGTAAAGGCAAAATTCTGTTTGTCGGTACTAAACGTGCTGCAAGCGAAGCCGTTCAAGAAGCTGCTAACAGCTGTGATCAGTATTTCGTTAACCACCGTTGGTTAGGTGGGATGCTGACTAACTGGAAAACTGTTCGTCAGTCAATCAAACGTCTGAAAGATTTAGAAGTTCAGTCGCAAGACGGTACTTTCGATAAACTGACCAAGAAAGAAGCGCTGATGCGTACTCGTGAACTTGGTAAGTTAGAAAACAGCTTAGGTGGTATCAAAGATATGGGCGGTTTACCTGACGCTCTGTTCGTTATCGATGCAGACCACGAACACATTGCTATCAAAGAAGCAAACAATCTGGGTATCCCAGTATTTGCTATCGTAGATACTAACTCTGATCCAGATGGTATCGATTTCGTTATCCCTGGTAACGATGATGCAATCCGTGCAATCAAACTGTATCTGGGCGCTGTAGCAAGCACCGTTCGTGAAGGCCGTTCACAAGATCTGGCTGTTCAAGCAGAAGAAAGCTTAGTAGAAGCTGAATAATAAGGCTTAAGTCCTTATTTATAGGTATTGCTATACAGGTACTGCTATATGTTAGAAGGGGCCTGATAAAGGCCCCTTTTATATATGAATCAGAACTATCCACGTGAGGAAGACTCTCACGGGGAATATCGAGGAATAAATCACATGTCTGGAATTACCGCTGCATTGGTAAAAGAACTGCGTGAACGTACTGGCGCAGGTATGATGGAATGTAAAAAAGCACTTGTTGAAGCTAATGGCGACATCGAATTAGCGATCGATAACATGCGTAAATCAGGTCAAGCAAAAGCGGCTAAAAAAGCAGGTCGTGTTGCAGCTGAAGGTGTTATCCTGACCGAAGTTTTCAACGATGGCAAAACAGGCGCTCTGATCGAGCTGAACTGTGAAACTGACTTCGTTGCTAAAGATGCTGGTTTCTTAGCATTTGGTAAAGAAGTTTTAGCATCTGTTGTTGCGGACAAAAATGCAGATATCGAAGCGCTGAAAGCAAAATTCGAAGAAGCTCGTACAACTTTAGTTGCTAAAATCGGTGAAAATATCAATATCCGTCGTGTTGATATTCTGGAAGGCGCACAAGTAGGTAGCTACCTGCACGGTGCTCGTATTGGTGTTTTAGTCGCTGGCGAAGGCGCAGACGAAGAATTACTAAAACACATTGCTATGCACATCGCTGCAAGCAAACCTGAATATGTGACTCCAGATGATGTACCTGCGGATGTTGTTGCTCATGAGCATCAAATCCAGTTAGACATCGCAATGCAATCTGGTAAACCACGCGAAATCGCTGAAAAAATGGTTACTGGTCGCATGAACAAATTCACTGGCGAAATCTCTTTGACTGGCCAGCCTTTCGTAATGGACCCAAGCAAATCTGTTGGTGACTTACTGAAAGAAAAAGGTGCTACTGTTTCTAACTTCATCCGTTATGAAGTTGGTGAAGGTATCGAAAAAGTTGAAACTGACTTTGCAGCAGAAGTTGCTGCAATGAGCAAGTAAGCAACTTAAGGGCCGCCGATTGGCGGCTCTGTTTTATACACGTTATATTTCAAGCTGTATTAGCCTTGTTTTACGACTGCAAACGGAGAATAACTCCGCCCTCGGAGCCGTTGACATAACAGCAACATGTAGCTCGAACTATTTAGTGTATAACTGTCGTATTCTAATTTTAAATTTAGGTACGTAGAAAACCATTATTCTACGTGTGTTACCCCAATAAATAATCTGTTAGGACAGAACACCATGGCAACCAATGCAAAACCCGTTTATCAACGTATTCTGCTTAAATTAAGTGGCGAAGCCTTACAAGGTGCAGAAGGTTTTGGTATCGATGCTAGCGTTTTAGATCGTATGGCTCAGGAAATTAAAGAACTCATAGAACTGGGTATACAGGTCGGTGTGGTTATTGGCGGTGGTAACCTGTTTCGTGGTGCTGGTTTGGCACAAGCTGGCATGAACCGTGTTGTCGGCGACCACATGGGGATGTTAGCGACAGTGATGAACGGGCTCGCTATGCGTGATGCGTTACACCGTGCATATGTGAATGCAAGGTTAATGTCTGCAATTCCACTAAACGGTGTCTGTGATAATTATAGCTGGGCTGAAGCAATCAGCTTATTACGCCACGGCCGTGTTGTTATTTTTTCTGCCGGAACAGGGAATCCATTTTTTACAACGGACTCAGCGGCATGTCTACGTGGGATTGAAATTGAAGCGGATGTGGTATTAAAAGCCACTAAAGTTGATGGTGTATATTCAGCAGATCCAGCTAAAGACCCTGAAGCAGTTCTTTATGAAACCCTGAGCTATCAAGATGTTCTGGAACGTGAACTTAAAGTGATGGACTTAGCTGCCTTCACTCTGGCGCGCGATCATAACTTACCTATTCGTGTTTTTAACATGAATAAGCCGGGCGCTTTACGCCGTGCCGTAATGGGTGAAAATGAAGGTACCCTGATTTCTCACAATTAATACTCAGAGACATAACCTGAGTTTAAATGTATTATCTAACATAAATTCAGACTATTTAAGCGAGGTCGCATCGCGGCCTTTAATAACCAGTTCTTAAGGGTTGAAAACGTGATTAATGAAATCCAAAAAGATGCTCAAGACCGTATGGAAAAGAGCCTAGAAGCATTTAAAAACCAAATTAGCAAAGTCCGTACAGGCCGTGCATCTCCAAGCCTCTTAGATGGCATCACTGTTGAATATTACGGTTCAGCAACACCTCTACGTCAGTTAGCTAACGTGACGGTTGAGGACTCCCGTACATTAGCAATTTCTGTTTTTGACCGTAGCATGTCACCGGCTATTGAAAAAGCGATTATGGCTTCTGATTTAGGTTTGAACCCTTCATCGGCAGGTACAGTTATCCGTGTTCCACTTCCTCCATTAACGGAAGAACGCCGTAAAGACTTAATCAAAGTGGTTCGTGGTGAAGCAGAACAAGGCCGTATCGCAGTTCGCAACGTTCGCCGTGATGCTAACGATAAAGTCAAAGCTTTACTGAAAGATAAAGAAATTAGTGAAGATGACGAGCGCCGTTCACAGGATGAAATCCAAAAGCTAACTGATAGCTACATCAAGAAAGTTGATGAGTCATTAGCGCAAAAAGAAACGGAATTGATGGAGTTTTAATCCATCTTGATATAAAGCCACCAAAGCATACCGTAAAAAGTATGTGTTAGTGTGGCTTTATTGTTTTCATATCTATTAAAAAATCCTTTCTAACCTCTAAGCTGATATAATCTCAGTATTGATTTAATACAGAGTAACCAATCACTATGAAACGTCTGACAATCCTAGGTTCCACAGGCTCAATTGGTACAAATACACTTTCTGTTGTTCGCCAAAACCCCGAAAAATTTCAAATTCTTGCTTTAGTCGCAGGGCAAAACGTTGCTGAAATGGCTAAACAATGCCTTGAGTTTAATCCGAAATATGTATCAATGGCGGATGAGTCTTCAGCCAAAGCATTACGGGCTATTTTGACTGAAAATAACAATAAAACGGAAGTGTTGTCAGGAAACCAAGCTGCAATTGAGCTCGCAGGGCTTGACGATGCTGACCAAGTTATGTCAGCGATTACTGGTGTGGCGGGCTTACTTCCTACTTTAGCCGCGATCAGAAAAGGCAAAAGAATATTATTAGCGAATAAAGAGTCTCTGATTACGAGTGGCCGTTTATTCTTTAATGAGATTCGTCAACACAATGCGACAGTTTTTCCTATTGATAGTGAGCATAACGCTATTTTTCAAAGCTTACCTGAAGTTATTCAGCTTAATTTAGGGTTTGCTGATCTATCTGCTTCTGGTATATCAAGTATTGTTTTAACTGGCTCAGGCGGCCCTTTTAGAGATACCCCATTATCTCATTTTGATAACGTGACACCTGATGAAGCCTGCAATCACCCGAATTGGTCGATGGGAAGAAAAATTTCAGTAGATTCGGCGACAATGATGAATAAAGGGCTAGAATATATTGAAGCTTGTTATTTCTTCAATGCGAGTGCTGAGCAGATGGAGGTCATTATTCACCCTCAGTCAGTTATCCATTCAATGGTACGGTATAAAGATGGCAGTGTGATTGCTCAATTGGGTACGCCTGATATGCGCACACCAATTTCATATAGTATGGCTTATCCTCAACGTATAATGTCTGGTGCAGAACCTCTCGATTTTGCCACTCTTTCATCATTAACGTTTGTTCAGCCAGACTATCAACGTTATCCTTGTTTGAAGTTAGCTATAGATGCTTGCCATGAAGGCCAAGCGGCAACAACTACATTAAATGCAGCAAATGAAGTGGCCGTTGCCGCTTTCCTTAACGGTAAAATTCGTTTTACAGATATAGCAAAAATTAACCACAAAGTACTAGATGCACAAGTTTTTTCTGAACCAGTTTCTATTGATGAGGTCTTAGAAATCGATGAGCAAGCCCGCAAAAATGCGGTAAAAATAATCGCTCAGGCAGTTTAACCTCAGTATGTGATTTATTTAGTTGCTGATAGCCACATTATATCTTTAATATGTGATGTGTTTAAAAAAAGAAAGATAACATAGTATTTTGTAGCGAATTAAGGATGTGTCTTATCAGCAAACTTAATAATAGTGGTTATTATTGGGCTGTATTTTTAAAGCAGTACTCACAAGGATTAACATTTAATGAACTCTAGTGGTGAAAATCTCTCTGATTCGATGATACCTAAGCATGTCGCTATCATTATGGATGGTAATGGGCGATGGGCTAAACAGAGAGGAAAACTCAGAATTACAGGTCATAAGGCAGGTGTTGAATCTGTTCGTAATTCAGTGCGTTTTGCGGTAAAAAATAAAATTAGCTCCCTTACACTGTATGCATTTAGTAGTGAAAACTGGAGACGGCCAGAAAAAGAAGTGAGTTCTTTGATGGAATTATTTGTTTTTGCTCTCGACAATGAAGTTAAAAACCTGCATAAAAACAATGTAAAATTAAAGGTTATCGGTGATGTAAGTCGTTTTAGTGATCGTCTCAAAAAAAGAATCGATAAGGCAGAGGCACTCACGCAAAACAATACAGGTTTGAAACTGAATATTGCCGCAAATTACGGTGGCCGTTGGGATATAACCAACAGTGTGAAACAGGTATTTTCGAAAGTACAAAATGGTGAACTCTCTATTGATGATATCAATGAAGAAACCATTAATAGTGAAATTTGTATGCATGACCAAGAAAATGTCGATTTGGTTATAAGAACAGGAGGGGAGCATCGCATCAGCAACTTCCTGTTATGGCAAGTCGCTTATGCGGAATTTTATTTCACCAACGTTTTGTGGCCAGATTTTGATGAAATGGTGTTTCAGGATGCAGTTGATGCTTTTAGTAAGCGCGAGCGTCGTTATGGTGGAGCTGAATCAGATGATGAACTCGTCAAATAATAGGGGAAAGATGTGCTGAAATACCGTTTACTTACTGCAATAGTATTAATACCAATCGTTATTGCAGCTTTGTTTTTGCTTTCTCCAGCAAATTTTGGTTTTGTCGTGATTGCAGTTTGTGCATTAGGTGCTTGGGAATGGGCGCAGTTCGCAGGCTGGCATTCGCAAGTTAAACGTATAGGGCTAGCTATTGTTTTTGCAATAATATTGCTTGCGGTTCAATTAGCTGTTCCTGATATAACATCATTTTCCTCTGAGCCGATGATCCTCTACGGCTTGTGGGCCGGTCTGGCATGGTGGGTTGTCGCAATTCTTTTAGTCGTGACTTATCCTGCATCGGCATCGTGGGGTAAATCGGTCATTGTCCGCTTGCTGTTCGGTGCATTAACTATTATTCCATTTTATTGCGGCATGATGGTACTTAGAACTATTGGTTATCAAAGTGATACATCCTTTGGTGCATGGTGGTTATTGTACGTTATGTTACTTGTTTGGGGAGCTGATTCAGGTGCTTATGCATTTGGCCGCACCATTGGGCGGAATAAAATGGCGCCGAAAGTTTCTCCTGGGAAAACATGGGAAGGTTTAATTGGGGGCTTGATTACCGCAGGGGTGATATCGTGGTTGTTTAGCACATTTGCACCAATCCCTGTGATGCCTGATTATTTGCTAGTGACTTCGATTATTGTTGTTGTAGTATCTGTGTTTGGTGACCTAACAGAAAGTATGTTTAAACGTCAATCAGGTATTAAAGACAGTAGCCACTTAATTCCGGGGCATGGCGGTATTCTTGACCGAATTGATAGCCTGACAGCAGCGATTCCAGTTTTTGCTGGGCTAAATTTGTTAGTTTTTAACGGTTTTGGTCTTTAGGAAGATAAATGGGATTTATTTGGAGCTTAGCGGCGTTTATTATTGCGATTGGTGTGCTGATTACAGTACATGAATTTGGGCACTTTTGGGTTGCTCGCCGTTGTGGTGTTTATGTTGAGCGTTTCTCCATTGGTTTTGGGAAAACGTTATGGCGTAAGGTAGATAAACAGGGTACTGAGTTTGTATTAGCAATGATCCCGCTAGGGGGCTATGTCAAAATGCTTGATGAGCGAGTTGGCGAAGTTTCTCCTGAGCGTCGGCACCAAGCATTTAACAATAAAACGGTTGGGCAGCGGGCTGCCATTGTTAGTGCAGGGCCAATTGCGAACTTTTTACTTGCTATTGTTGTCTACTGGGTAGTATTTATGATTGGTGTTCCTTCGGTGAAACCAATTATTGAGGATGTAAAAAGCGGTTCTATCGCCGCCATAGCAAATTTTGAACCAAAAATGGAACTAAAAGCCATTGATGGTATCGAAACACCTGATTGGAATTCAGTGCGTTTGGCATTGGTCGGTAAAATTGGTGACCGTGAATTAACGGCTCAAGTATTGCCACAGGGCTACAGTGAGCCGATTACAAAAACGGTTGATTTAACCAATTGGCAATTTGATCCAGAAAAACAAGACCCGATACTGTCTATTGGCATTATGCCAGTATCTGTGAGAATTGACCCTGTTATTCAAAAAGTCACTGAAGGTTTGGCTGGTGAACGTGCGGGTTTACAGCCGGGTGATAGAATTGTTAGTGTTAACGGGGAAGCATTGGGTCTTTGGAATCCAGTGACGCGTATTATTCGTAATAACCCTGGAATACCATTGAAACTTGAGGTAGAGCGGTCACAACATTTGATCCCTCTCACTCTAACCCCTGACAGCCAAAATGGTCAGCGTGGTGAAAAAATTGGGTTTGCGGGCGTTGAACTTTCAGTGTTACCGTTAGCGGATGAATATAAAATGGTACAGCAGTATGGGCCATTTTCTGCGTTTTACCAAGCCAGTGATAAAACGTGGCAGTTAATGAAATTAACGGTCAACATGATGGGTAAACTGGTTGTTGGGGATGTCAAACTCAATAACTTAAGCGGTCCGATATCTATCGCAAAAGGTGCGGGGGTATCAGCCGAATCAGGCTTGGTGTATTATTTGATGTTTATTGCGCTTATTAGCGTCAATTTAGGTATCATCAATCTGTTTCCACTGCCTGTTTTAGATGGGGGGCACTTGCTCTTCTTGTTAATTGAAAAAATTAAAGGAAGTCCAGTGTCTGAGCGAGTACAAGACTTTAGTTTTCGGATAGGTGCAATGGCATTGATTCTGTTAATGGGACTTGCACTTTTTAATGATTTCTCTCGCTTCTAATTTTTATAAGCTGGGGACCAGTAAGGAATACGCATAACAACGATGGCGATGAAAAAGTTGCTCATAGCGTCGCTGCTTTTCAGCAGCGCCACTGCATACAGTTCAGACGGATTCGTAGTTAAAGACATTCGTTTCGAAGGTCTACAACGCGTCGCCGTTGGTGCAGCATTATTGAACATGCCAGTTAGGGTCGGTGATTCGGTTGATAACGAAGATATCAGTCGTTCGATTCGTTCCCTATTTTCAACCGGTAACTTCGAAGATGTTAGGGTCCTGCGTGATGGAAACACGCTGATCGTTCAAGTTAAAGAGCGCCCAACTATCGCAAGTATCACTTTTACAGGTAATAAATCTGTCAAAGATGACATGCTTAAGCAGAACTTGGAAGCTTCAAATATCCGTGTTGGTGAGGCGCTTGACCGCACAACAATTGCGAATATTGAAAAAGGCTTAGAAGACTTTTACTACAGTGTAGGTAAATATAACGCGACAGTAAAAGCGGTTGTAACGCCTTTACCACGTAATCGTGTTGACCTAAAATTTGTTTTCTCTGAAGGTGTTTCTGCGCAAATTCAGCAAATTAACATTGTTGGTAATAAAAATTACACGACTGCAGAATTAGTCAATAAACTGCAATTGCGTGATGATGTACCATGGTGGAACCTTGCTGCTGACCAAAAATATCAGAAACAAAAATTGGCGGGTGACTTAGAAACACTTCGCAGTTTTTACCTTGATCGCGGTTACGCTCGTTTCAATATAGATTCAACCCAAGTTAGTCTGACACCAGACAAAAAAGGAATTTATATTACGATTAACATTACCGAAGGCGACCAGTATAAAATTTCTGGTGTTGAGGTTAATGGTAATACAGCAGAACACTTAGCTGAAATCCAAGAGCTAATCACTATCACTCCGGGTGAGCTGTATAACGGTGCGCAAGTGACACGCATGGAAAACCAAATTAAAGAAATGTTTGGTCGCTATGGCTATGCTTATCCTCGGGTTATGACTCAACCTGAAATCAATGATGAAGATAAAACAGTTAAGTTGCATCTCAACATTGATGCTGGTAACCGTTTCTATGTACGTGAAATTCGTTTCCAAGGGAATGATACCAGTAAAGATACTGTTCTGCGCCGTGAAATGCGTCAGATGGAAGGCGCTTGGCTTGGTAATGACCTTGTCGAATTAGGTAAAGAACGCCTCAATCGTACTGGTTTCTTTGAAACTGTTGATGTTGAAACTCAACGTGTACCAGGAAGCCCTGATCAAGTTGACGTTATCTACAAAGTTAAAGAACGTAATACGGGTTCTATGAACTTTGGTATCGGTTTTGGTACTGAGAGTGGTGTAAGTTTCCAAGTCGGTGTAACACAAGATAACTGGTTAGGAACGGGGAATGCGGTTGGTATTAACGCAAGTAAGAATGACTATTCAACAAACGTTGAATTCTCATTTACTGATCCTTACTTCACCGTTAACGGTGTGAGTTTAGGTGGGCGCATTTTCTATAATGATTTTAGTGCGAAAGATGCAGATCTATCAGGCTATAACAACAAAACGTATGGTTTAGATAGTTTCTTAAGTTTCCCATTCAATGAGAATAACTCTTTCCGTGTTGGTGCCGGTTATGTACATAACCGACTTTCTGATATGCGTGCACAAGCTGCGATGTGGGATTACCTTGATTCTATGGGTAAAAATCCACCAGTCACAGAAAATGGGCGTAATAAAGAAAGTTTTGATGCAGATGACTTCACGCTTAACTTAGGTTGGACTTACAACTCGTTAAACCGCGGTTTCTTCCCGACATCAGGTAATAAAACTAACTTGTCTGCTAAAGTGACTATTCCTGGTTCTGATAACGAATACTATAAACTGCGTTTTGATACAGCACAGTATTACCCATTGGATGAAGACGAATCGTGGGTGGTTCTTGGCCGTGCACAAGCGGGTTATGGGGATGGTATCGGTAGTAAGCAAATGCCATTCTATGAAAACTTCTATGCGGGTGGTTCTAGCACCATTCGTGGTTTCCGCTCGAACAATATCGGTCCGAAAGCGGTTTACCTGAAGAAAATTAATGGTAAAGATCAACCTGAACCTGGAAGTCCATCAAGTGATGCGGTCGGTGGTAATGCTATGTACGCAGCATCATTTGAGTTAATTACCCCTACACCATTTATTGACGAGAAATATTCGAATTCTGTTCGTACTTCTTTGTTTGTCGATGCTGGTACGGTATGGGACACAAATTGGAACAGTATTCCCGCTGCTTGGCGTGCAGGTATGCCTGACTATGGTAAAGCAAGTAATGTCCGTGCTTCTGCGGGTATTGCTTTACAATGGATGTCTCCTCTTGGGCCATTGGTATTCTCTTATGCGCAGCCAATTAAGGACTACGAAGGGGATAAATCAGAACAGTTCCAATTTAATATTGGTAGAACGTGGTAATCTACTCTAGTTTCTATCTATGAAGGCTCCCATAATTTTGTGGGAGCAACCAAAATTTCCAGCCATACATATGGGTTAAGGAGTTTAGTGTGAAAAAATTGTTGTGTGCAGCGGGTGTTAGTATTGCTTTAGCAATGTCTGCGGGTGCTTATGCTGAGAAAATCGCTATTGTAAATGTTGGTGAAATTTTCCAAAAAATGCCTGCACGTGAAGCCGTTGCTAAACAGCTTGAGAGTGAGTTCAAAAGTCGCGCAACTGAGTTACAAAATCTAGAGAAAGATTTACAAGCTCGAGTTGATAAATTGCGCCGTGATGGTGCAACTATGAAGAAAACTGAACGTGAAAAACTTGAAGCAGAACTCATGACTAAACGTGACCAGTTCGCTGAAAAAGCTCAAAAATTTGAAGAAGACAACCGTCGTCGTCAAGGTGAAGAGCGTACTAAAATTTTAACACGTATTCAGGATTCTATTAAATCTGTAGCTGCTAAAGAAGGCTATGATGTTGTTATCGATGCAAATGCAGTTGCTTATGCAAAAGATAGCGTAGACATCACCAGTCAGGTTCAAAAACAGGTTAAATAATAGATGTCTTCAATTCGATTGGCTGACCTTGCTCAGCAGTTGAATGCGCAACTACATGGTGATGGCGATATTGTCATCACCAGTATTGCTCCAATGCATTCAGCGAATAATCAACAGATTACTTTTCTATCTGATAGCCGTTATAGTGATAAATTGGCTGATTGCCAAGCTGCAGCGGTTGTTCTCACAGCAAAAGATCTTGCAGCCTGTAAAGTCGCAGCATTGGTTGTGGATAACCCATACCTTGCTTATGCGCACATGGCTCAAATTATGGATACAACTCCGAGCCCAGCTGAAAATATCCATCCCTCCGCAGTGATTGCAGAAGACGCAAAACTCGGTGAGAATGTGGCAATAGGTGCAAATGCCGTTATCGAAAGTGGTGTAATCCTAGGCGATAACGTGGTGATTGGCGCAGGTTGCTTTGTGGGTAAAAACAC
Organism: Providencia sp. NPDC089933; assembly: GCF_049545585.1. Taxonomy (NCBI): domain Bacteria; kingdom Pseudomonadati; phylum Pseudomonadota; class Gammaproteobacteria; order Enterobacterales; family Morganellaceae; genus Providencia; species Providencia sp. NPDC089933. The sequence continues at coordinate 12,039 of NZ_JBMWDT010000020.1, read as the reverse complement.
ACGTATAGGTGCAGAGACCCGCTTGTGGGCAAATGTGAGTGTGTACCACAATATTGAAATTGGCGAGCAATGCTTGGTTCAATCCGGAACAGTGATTGGTTCCGATGGGTTCGGCTATGCAAATGATCGTGGTAATTGGGTCAAAATCCCCCAATTAGGCACCGTAATTATTGGTTCACGAGTAGAAATCGGCGCAAATACAACGATTGATCGTGGTGCATTGGATAACACAATAATTGGCAATGGGGTTATCATCGATAATCAGTGTCAAATTGCACACAATGTCATTATTGGTGATAATACAGCAGTTGCTGGTGGTGTCATCATGGCGGGCAGTTTAAAAATTGGCCGTTATTGTATGATTGGTGGTGCCAGTGTAATCAATGGCCATATGGAAATTTGCGATAAGGTAACGGTAACGGGAATGGGTATGGTCATGAGACCAATCACTGAGCCGGGAGTTTACTCTTCAGGTATTCCTTTACAGCCTAATAAAGCTTGGCGTAAAACAGCTGCTTTAGTCTTAAATATCAATGAGATGAATAAGCGACTGAAACATGTTGAGCGTGAATTAGATAGCCAAAATCAAAAAAATCAGTAATCATTTTGTAATTCAGGCTAAAATAGTCATCTGAGTTACGTTTTCCGGCCTGCCAGTTAACCTAATTTATGGTTAAAGCGGGCCGATTCATTAATTAAACCGTATTAATAGACAGGAAGAGTATTTCGATGAGTGATAATCATACTCTGAATATAGAAGAAATTTTAGAACTGCTTCCGCACCGTTATCCATTTCTTTTGGTTGACCGTGTATTAGATTTTGAAGAAGGCAAATCTTTGCGCGCAGTAAAAAATGTCTCATTTAATGAGCCATTTTTCCAAGGCCATTTTCCAGGCAAACCTATTTTTCCTGGCGTGTTAATTTTAGAAGCAATGGCTCAAGCCACAGGTATTCTTGCGTTTAAAAGCGCTGGTAAATTAGAACCTGGTGAACTGTACTATTTTGCTGCGATTGATAATGCACGTTTTAAACGTCCGGTTCTACCTGGAGACCAAATGGTCTTAGAGGTTGAATTCATTAAAGAACGCCGTGGTGTAGCACGTTTTAAAGGTGTTGCAAAAGTTGATGGAGAAGTGGCCTGCGAAGCAGAAATGATGTGCGCCCGTCGTCGTGAGGTCTGATATGATTGACAAAACAGCCTATGTCCATCCCTCATCTATTGTAGAAGATGGGGCTAGTATTGGAGCCAATGTTAGAATTGGCCCTTTTTGTTATATTGGCGCGAATGTTGAAATTGGAGAAGGTACAGAGCTGAAATCCCACGTTGTGGTCAATGGCCATACAAAGATCGGCTGTGATAATGTCATTTTTCAATTCGCATCAATTGGCGAAATAAACCAAGACCTTAAATACCAAGGTGAACCAACACGTGTTGAAATTGGTGATAGAAACCGTATTAGAGAAAGCGTAACTATTCACCGAGGCACTGTCCAAGACGTAGGGCTGACCAAAATCGGTGATGATAACCTGTTAATGGTTAACGTCCATGTTGCTCATGATTGCCTGATTGGCAATCGATGCATCATTGCCAATAATGGGACATTAGGTGGCCATGTTACATTAGGTGATTACGCCATAATTGGTGGGATGACAGCTGTACATCAGTTTTGTAAAATTGGTGCACATGTTATGGTCGGTGGCTGCTCTGGTGTTGCACAAGATGTTCCTCCTTATGTTATTGCGCAAGGGAATCATGCGACTCCATTTGGTTTAAACCTTGAGGGTTTAAAACGTCGCGGTTTTGAAAAAGACTCGTTGCATGCAATTCGTAATGCATACAAAACGTTATATCGTTCAGGGAAATCGTTAGAGGAAGCTCGTGAAGAAATCGCGGAAGCTGCAAAGCTTAATGAGTACGTTAAAGTATTCAGCGATTTCTTGGAAGATTCTGCGCAATCTAAACGTGGTATTATCCGTTAATCCCTACTTTGGGGTTAACGAGCTTAGGCCTTTATTAAGGAGCGAATTTCGGTGAATAGCAACCGTCCACTTACTATTGGCCTTGTTGCCGGAGAAACTTCTGGTGATATTCTTGGCGCTGGCCTTATACGAGCGCTTAAAGAGCAAGTCCCTAATGCACGTTTTGTCGGTGTTGCAGGGCCGCTTATGCAAGCTGAAGGTTGTGAAGCTTGGTATGAAATGGAAGAGCTTGCTGTGATGGGCGTGGTTGAAGTCCTTGGTCGTTTACCTCGCTTATTATCCATTCGTAAAGATTTAACTCAGCGTTTTACTCAGTTGCAACCTGACGTTTTTGTTGGTATTGATGCGCCTGATTTTAATATCACCTTAGAAGGTCGTTTAAAGTCAAAAGGGATCAAAACGATCCATTACGTAAGCCCGTCGGTTTGGGCATGGCGCCAAAAACGGGTATTTAAAATCGGTCGTTCCACTGATTTAGTATTAGCATTTTTACCATTTGAAAAAGCGTTTTACGATCGTTTCAATGTCCCTTGTCGCTTTATCGGTCATACAATGGCAGATGCAATCCCATTACATCCAGATAAGCACGCAGCTAGAGTTCGTCTAAATATCCCTGAAAGTGTAAAATGTTTAGCATTATTGCCGGGGAGTCGCCATTCAGAAGTGGAAATGCTCAGCGCAGACTTTCTCAATACAGCTAAAATTTTACAGCAGCGGTTTCCTGACTTGCATGTGGTCGTTCCGTTGGTGAATGAAAAACGCCGTCAGCAATTTGATGCTATCAAGCAAAGTACTGCGCCTGAATTACAGGTTCATATTCTTGATGGTCAAGCACGCGATGCAATGATAGCTGCAGATGCAACTTTATTAGCCTCTGGCACTGCTGCGCTTGAATGTATGCTGACAAAATGCCCAATGGTTGTGGGTTATCGTATGAAACCTTTTACTTTTTGGTTAGCAAAACGCTTAGTAAAAACACCCTATGTTTCTTTGCCTAACTTACTGGCCGAAAAAGAGATAGTAAAAGAATTACTACAAGAAGAGTGTCAACCTGAACAATTAGCACAACAGCTTATTCCATTATTAGATGGCGGAGAGCAGGTTGATAGCTTGAAACAAACCTTTTTGCAATTGCATCAACGTATTCGTTGTGATGCAGATAAACAAGCTGCTGAGGCAGTACTAGATTTGGTTAAAAATTAATGGAATTTATCTATCCAAAAGCCAATTTGATTGCTGGTGTGGATGAAGTAGGTCGTGGTCCATTAGTCGGGGCTGTGGTAACTGCTGCCGTGATCCTCGATCCTAACAATCCAATTATTGGTCTCGCTGATTCAAAAAAGCTCACGGAAAGAAAACGTGAAAAACTATTTGATGAAATCCAGGAAAAAGCGTTGTGTTGGTGCATTGGTCGTGCAGAACCTGAAGAAATTGATAAAATAAATATTCTGCATGCAACTATGTTAGCCATGCAACGTGCAGTCGCAGGGTTAGCAATTGTTCCTGAGTTTGTTTTGATCGATGGCAATCGTTGCCCTGAATTACCGATGCCAGCACAGGCGGTTGTCAAAGGGGATAGCCTTGTACAGGAAATTAGTGCCGCCTCTATATTGGCGAAGGTTATTAGAGATCGCGAAATGGTTGAACTAGATAAAACCTTCCCTGAATATGGTTTTGCTAAGCACAAAGGTTATCCTACGGCTTACCATTTAGAAAAATTAGCGCAATATGGCGCAACCGAATTCCATCGCAAAAGCTTTGCTCCAGTGAGACGAGCTTTAGATATAACACAGTAGGTAGAAATTCGATGGCATCTCCTCGTTTTATTCATTTGCGTGTCCATAGTGACTATTCCATGATTGATGGGTTAGCTAAAACGGGTCCATTAGTTAAAAAAGTGGCAGCTATGGGAATGCCCGCATTTGCAATCACAGACTTTACTAACCTTTGTGGGTTAGTTAGGTTCTATGGGGCTGCCCATAGTGCAGGGATTAAGCCAATTATTGGTGCAGATTTTTATGTTGAAAGTGAATTATTAGGCGATGAAATTTCACATTTAACTATTTTAGCGCGTAATAATGAAGGCTATCAGAACCTAACCTTGCTGATTTCTGAAGCCTATCAAAAAGGTTATGGGGCAATAGGCCCAACAATCCACCGTGATTGGTTAGCAAAACATAAAGAAGGCCTGATTTTACTTTCAGGTGGGCGCAAAGGAGATGTCGGTCAATTTCTTTTAAGAGGTAATCAGGCGCTTGTCGATGAATGTCTTGAATTTTATGAAACCCATTTCCCAGACAGTTATTATTTAGAGTTAATAAGAACTGGTCGACCGGATGAAGAAAGCTACTTACACGCAGCCGTTGAGCTAGCCACTAAAAAAGGCTTACCTGTTGTTGCTACCAATGACGTTTGTTTTATTGAAAGTAGTGATTTCGATGCTCACGAGATCCGAGTTGCCATCCATAATGGGTTTACACTTGTCGACCCTAAAAGGCCTAAAAATTATAGCCCTCAGCAATATTTACGTTCTGAAGAAGAGATGTGTGAGCTATTTGCTGACATCCCTGAAGCGTTAGAAAACAGTGTAGAGATTGCTAAGCGTTGTAACGTGACCATCCGTCTTGGTGAATATTTCTTACCACAATTCCCTACTGGGGATATGAAAACGGAAGATTTTCTGGTTTTACGCTCAAAAGAAGGGCTTGAAGAGCGCTTAGAATTTCTCTTTCCAGATGAAAAAGTTAGGGCAGAAAAGAGGCCCGAGTATGATGAGCGTTTAGATATTGAGCTAAACGTTATTAACCAAATGGGGTTTCCCGGTTACTTCTTGATCGTAATGGAATTTATCCAGTGGTCAAAAGATAATGGTGTCCCTGTAGGGCCGGGCAGGGGGTCAGGCGCGGGCTCACTTGTCGCTTATGCTTTAAAAATTACTGATCTTGACCCTTTGGAATTTGACTTACTGTTTGAGCGGTTTCTTAACCCTGAACGTGTTTCGATGCCAGACTTTGACGTCGATTTCTGTATGGAAAAACGTGACCAAGTGATTGAACACGTTGCTCATATGTATGGGCGCGATGCTGTTTCGCAAATCATCACTTTCGGTACGATGGCTGCAAAAGCGGTTATCCGAGATGTAGGGCGCGTGCTTGGTCACCCTTATGGTTTTGTTGACAGAATTTCGAAATTAGTGCCACCTGATCCAGGTATGACATTGGAAAAAGCTTTTGAAGCTGAACCCCAATTGCCAGAAATATACGAAGCTGATGAAGAAGTTAAAGCGCTTATTGATATGGCGCGTAAGCTTGAAGGTGTGACCCGAAACGCAGGGAAACATGCGGGTGGTGTCGTTATTGCCCCCACGAAAATTACTGATTTTGCGCCGCTGTATTGTGATGCAGAAGGAAATAACCCTGTTACTCAATTCGATAAAAACGATGTTGAATACGCAGGGTTAGTGAAGTTTGACTTCCTTGGTTTACGCACACTGACAATCATCAACTGGGCGTTGGAAATGATCAACGCACGTCGAGCCAAGAAAAATTTAGATCCGATTGATATCGCAGCGATCCCATTGCATGATCAAAAAAGCTTCGATATGTTACAACGCTCAGAAACCACGGCGGTATTCCAGTTAGAATCCCGTGGAATGAAAGATTTGATCAAGCGGTTACGTCCAGACTGTTTTGAGGATATGATCGCCTTAGTTGCTCTTTTTCGTCCCGGCCCTTTGCAATCAGGGATGGTAGATAACTTTATTGACCGTAAGCATGGTCGCGAAGAAATTTCTTACCCTGATGTACAGTGGCAACATGAGTCATTAAAACCTGTTCTAGAACCAACTTATGGCATTATTCTGTACCAAGAACAGGTTATGCAGATTGCGCAAGTTTTGGCTGGTTACACACTTGGCGGTGCAGATATGCTGCGTCGAGCTATGGGGAAAAAGAAACCAGAAGAGATGGCCAAGCAACGGTCCATTTTTGAAGAAGGCGCAATCAAAAATGGTGTTGACGGCGAGCTATCAATGAAAATCTTTGACTTGGTAGAGAAATTTGCCGGTTATGGGTTTAATAAGTCTCACTCAGCTGCATATGCATTAGTTTCATATCAAACTTTATGGTTAAAAGCCCATTATCCAGCCGAATTTATGGCCGCAGTAATGACCGCTGATATGGATAATACAGAAAAAGTGGTTGGTTTAGTTGACGAATGTTGGCGAATGGGATTAAAAGTATTGCCACCGGATATCAATAGTGGGCTTTATCATTTCCATGTCAATGACGATGGTGAGATAGTTTACGGTATTGGCGCGATTAAAGGGGTTGGTGAAGGCCCGATTGAGGCGATTGTTGAAGCTCGTCAACAAGGTGGCTTCTTTAAAGAAATTTTTGATCTCTGTGCCCGTGTTGATATCAAAAAAATTAACCGACGGGTGATGGAAAAACTGATTATGGCGGGGGCCTTTGACCGATTAGGCCCTCATCGTGCGGCATTAATGTCTTCATTAGAAGATGCATTAAAAGCCGCCGATCAACATGCGAAAGCAGAAGCTATTGGCCAAGCTGATATGTTTGGCGTATTAGCGGACGCACCAGAGCAGGTGGAAAGTTCTTACGCTAGCGTACCGAAATGGCCCGAGCAAGTGGTTTTGGATGGTGAAAGGGAAACGCTTGGTTTATATTTAACAGGGCATCCAATAACACGATACTTGAGCGAAATAGAACGCTATACTAACGGTCTTAGATTAAAAGATGTGAACCCAACCCCTCGTGGTCAAGTGACAACTGTGGTAGGTTTAGTACTTTCAGCTAAAGTGATTACAACCAAGCGTGGTAATAGAATAGGTATTTGTACGCTTGATGATCGTTCCGGTCGTCTGGATATTATGCTATTTTCAGATGCACTCGATAAGTACCAGCACCTGCTGGAAAAAGACAATATCCTGATAGCCACCGGTCAGGTCAGCTTTGATGATTTCAATGGTGGTAATAAAATGACAGTGCGTGAGTTAATGGATATTGGTGAAGCAAGGGAAAAATATGCACGAGGGCTTGCAATTTCACTGTCAGACAAACAAATTAACGATCAATTACTGAATCGGCTTCGTAGTACTCTTGAACCTCACCGTTCAGGAACGATCCCGGTTCATTTGTATTACCAGAAGGATGATGCCAGAGCTAAGCTTAAATTTGGCGTTGTTTGGCGTGTGACACCCGTAGATCCCCTTCTGAACGATCTTCGAACTCTGCTGGGTAGTGAGCAGGTAGAATTAGAATTTGACTAAAATAGGAATATTATGAGTCTGGATTTTCTTGATTTTGAACAGCCAATTGCGGAATTAGAGGCGAAAATTGATTCTCTAACAGCGGTTAGCCGTCAAGATAACAACTTAGAAGTCAACCTAGATGAAGAGGTTGCTCGTTTACGTGAAAAGAGTGTTGAACTGACACGTAAAATTTTCTCTGATCTGGGTGCTTGGCAAATTGCTAAACTTGCTCGTCATCCACGTCGTCCTTATACTTTGGATTATATCCCGCGCATTTTTACCGATTTCCAAGAATTAGCGGGCGACCGTGCCTATGCGGATGATAAAGCTATTGTGGGCGGAATGGCACGTTTAGATGGTCGTCCAGTGATGATTATTGGTCACCAAAAAGGGCGTGAAACAAAAGAAAAAATCCGTCGTAATTTTGGTATGCCAGCTCCTGAAGGTTATCGCAAGGCTTTGCGTTTGATGGAATTGGCTGAACGCTTTAATCTACCGATTATTACATTCATTGATACTCCAGGCGCATACCCTGGTGTTGGTGCTGAAGAGCGCGGTCAATCAGAAGCTATTGCTCGTAACTTACGTGAGATGTCACGCCTCTCCGTTCCGGTTATTTGTACCGTTATTGGTGAAGGTGGTTCAGGTGGGGCACTGGCAATCGGTGTTGGCGATAAAGTTAACATGTTGCAATACAGTACTTATTCTGTTATTTCGCCGGAAGGCTGCGCATCCATTCTGTGGAAAAGCGCTGATAAAGCCCCATTAGCGGCTGAGGCGATGGGGATCACCGCACCTCGTCTGAAAGAATTGAAACTAATTGATAATGTTGTGGCTGAACCTTTAGGTGGTGCTCATCGTAATTATGATGAGATTGCAGAACATCTAAAAGCTCGCCTCACTGAAGACCTTAACGAATTAGAGTTATTAGACGCGGAAGCGTTGAAAAACCGTCGTTACCAACGTTTAATGGAATACGGTTACTGCTAATTGCGAGTCGTTAATTAGTTAAAAAAACGGGAGTTTGCTTTTGCTTGCTCCCGTTTTTTATTTTCTAATATAACCGATAAGTTAAGGTCTAAATTGCCATTCGGTTATCTGCTAAGAAGAACAATAGATAGGAACTAAAGTGAGACAATATAATTACCTAATGTACGCTTTGGCTTGTGTATTGATATGGAGCTTTATTCCTATTGTTTCCCGTTTAGGGCAAGCTGGAATGGATAGTTTTCAGTTTCTATTTTGGTCTAATTTGATATCAGCAATATCTGTCGTGATTGTTGCTTTAGGTTCTGGCTATAAAGTGAGTAAGCTGTTTATTTTACCTAGAAACACGATAAAAAAAGTGTTTATTCTTGGTTTTTTGGATTGTTTGTTCTACTTACTATTGTATTACGGTTATTCCATCGAAAATGGAATTGCAGTCTTAGTTATTCAGTACAGTTGGCCATTAATTATTATTTTGCTGTCAGTGGTATTATTAAAGGATAAGTTAGCGGGTAGGCAAATAGTTGGCATTATTATTGGGTTTATTGCCGTGATAATTACCTTTACCAAGGGGCAAATTACTCAGCTGCATGTAGAAAACCCAACGGCGCTATTATTAGTCTTTAGTGGTGCTTTTTGTTTTGCGCTAATGTCCGTTTTTTCTCGGCAATATTCGATCGACCCTTATATCAGTACAGTATGGCTATTTATCTTCTCCACACTGACCTCGCTTGTGCTACTGCTACTGTTTAGCGAAGTACAGTTACCCTCAAAAGCTGCTTTTTGGCCAACACTGATTAATGGTATTTTAATCAACGGCGTTTCGTATATTCTATGGTTTAAAGCAATGAATACGGGCCATTCGGCAAAAATCGCCTCTGTCGTGTTTTTGTCCCCTGTACTATCGGTGCTGTGGTTGGTATTAATTTTAAGTGATCCGTTTGAAATCGCCTATATCATAGGGGTGTTGCTTGTAATCATTTCAGGTGTTTTATGTATTGGTATAAAAGGGAAAGTCAGAAATCGTGAATAAGGGTAGGCTAATAGTGCAGCAATCAAATATCATCATTGAGCGTATTTTAAATAAAATACAGGGTTTTGAGCAGCTATTGGTGGGCTTTAGTGGCGGCATTGACTCAACGGTGTTATTGCATGCCCTTTTTCAAATTCGGCAAACTCACCTTCCTACATTGAGTATCCGCGCAATACATATTCATCATGGGCTAAACCATAAAGCGGATGCGTGGGAACAACATTGTGCTCAGTTATGCTCACAGTGGGATATCCCTTTTATTTGCCGACATGTGACGGTTGACCCCAGCCAAAAAGGGGTTGAAGCAGCCGCACGCGATGCGCGGTATCAAGCTTACCGTGAAGAGTTAATGGCAAATGAAATCCTAGTGACGGCACAGCATCTTGATGACCAAGCAGAAACATTTATGTTGGCGCTTAAGAGAGGCAGTGGCCCCGCAGGGTTATCATCTATGCCTGAATCGTTACCATTTCTTGCTTTGAGTGGGGCTACGTGGCTATTGCGCCCGTTACTTTCAACGCCACGTGTTGAGTTAGAAACTTACATGCAGGAAAACCAACTTGCGTGGGTTGAGGACGATAGTAACCAAGATGATCGCTATGATAGGAATTTTCTTCGTCTACATATCATGCCTGCATTAACAGAACGTTGGCCGCACTTTCCGCATGCTGTTGCTCGCAGCGCAGCTTTATGTGCTGAACAAGAAACGTTACTTGATGAATTATTGAAGGAAACGCTAGAAGGCATGATGGATTATCGAGGTGGGCTATTTATTGATGACCTACAAGATTGTTCATTATCAAAGCGTAATGCATTAATCCGCCGTTGGATAGGTTTGCATCAACTCCCGATGCCACCTTTTAACCAATTAGAACGAATTTGGCAAGAAGTTGCTTTAGCTCGACAAGATGCCGACCCAATTTGCCGATTAGGCCAATTTGAAGTTCGTCGGTACCAAGGGGCATTATGGGTTATTAAGCGTATTAATAGTTTAGCGAACAAGCAGTTTCAATGGCATTATCCAAAACCATTTGAATTGCCAGAATCTCTTGGTGTACTTCATGTTATGGCTGGGCAAGGGCAAATACGCCCCCCGTTGCCTCATGAAACAGCAACTATTCGCTTTGGGTTGCAAGGCACATTGAATATCGTGGGTCGCCATCGTTCAAGAAGTAGCAAAAAGCTATGGCAAGAACTGGGGGTTGCTCCGTGGATGCGTGAGCGAGTGCCTCTAGTTTATTATAATGACCAGCTTATCACGGCTGTAGGTTGTTTTATTACGCCTGAAGGGCTGGCTGATGAGACACAATTAGGGATAGCGATTGATTGGCAGCAAGGCAGTGTATTTAAGGCGCTGTTATAAAGAGAAACCCCTTATGACTGTGATTATCATAAGGGGGGATAGAAGGACTCAATAATGTGAGTATTAGTGAGAGTGGTCGACAACAATTGTGCCGATTTCTGGATGACTGAAGGAGTTTATGCAATCCAGTCGTAGTTCCTTGGTTCCTTCATGCGTTTCAACAATCAGGTACTCGACTTTTTTTCGCAGGAGCAAATCACTGGCCTGCCCTTCAATATTCTCGCCGTCATTAAGTTTTATCTGTAACTTTAATTGACGTTGGCATGCAATTTCTAGATATTCGTAATCATCACAATTGATAGGTTGATATTCAGTATCTGTAGACATATTCCCTCACCACTGTGTTAGTGGCGGTTATTGCCGCCTTGAACATGTTGTATCAAGCAAAAAAGCGCTTGCTACGATAATAGCACAGTAAATTTAATAACTATAATCGTAGCTAGAGGAAAAAGACAATTCTTATTCATTAAATTAATTCATAACGTATTTTATCAGTAATGTCCGAATTTTCTTATCCCTGCCGTTTTTTTAAGTTTTGAAATGTTATGATTGAGAAATCGGTTAACGAATAAAAATGTATGATTTTAAGGGTATTATAATGAAAAAATCACTAATGTTAGTATTAATGGCTGTTGGGGCTGTCACGTTAGCTGGCTGTCAGACAGTTGCAAAAAATACAGAATCATCACCAGTAGATAATGTTTACACAGGTGTACTACCTTGTGCAGACTGTTCTGGTATTGAAGCAACCTTATTAGTTAACCAAGATGGCAGCTATGTTGAGCAATTGATCTATTTAGGAACAAAGGATGGCGATAGTGCTTTCCATGATTCAGGTAAATGGGCTATTGAAGATAACAAATTACGCACAACTAACCCAAAAGGTGAGAATACTTATTTCTCTCAAGCTGCGGATGGGAAGTCGGTTACTTTACTTGATTTAGAAGGTAATCCGATTGAATCGCAAATGAATTATACGTTAGAGAAAGTTAAGCCAAGCAAAAAAATAGGTCAGTACCGTTATATGGCGGACGCTGCTGTGTTCACTGAATGTGAAAGTGGGCGCCAATATTCAGCATCAGGTATTGAATTAGAAAAAGCATATAGTGAAACAGGTGTTGATGGTGGAACACCGGTGTATGTTGAGTTAGAAGGTTATTATACTGTTCGTCCATCAATGGAAGATGGTCAATTTGATCCTGCATTAGTTCCTACAGGTAACATCAATTTCGATAAATCTGCTTCTTGTAACTAATCTTAGTACATCCATTTCTATTAAAGGCTCAATAGTTATATTGAGCCTTTTTCTTTGGTCGTGTATTCAATATAGAGATCATCACAATAGGTAATACTCCCGCTCTATGAATGTGCCGATGATTTTATCATGCATTTCAGGCGACTTC
>NZ_JBMWDT010000019.1:0-73064 GCF_049545585.1 Providencia sp. NPDC089933 | reverse complement strand
TGGTAGTGTGGGGTCTCCCCATGTGAGAGTAGGGAACTGCCAGACATTAAATTAGTGAGAAAGCCACCCATTGGGTGGCTTTTTTGCGTTTGGGGAAACAGAAATCACGCAATTTAGGGAGAGAGGCCTACATCGTGTGTTTATCGTTAAAGGTGATAAGGTAATCAGTAGTCCACTGAGGGATTGAGCTAGTAGGCGGTGTAGCCTGATTGCGATAAGTATTATTGTTTAGTCTCGAGTTGACCCCTCGCAATAGTACAAACTACAAATTTGATAAGATAAGATGCGCCTGATTTGATATACTGGTAGGCGATATCTTATCAAGCTGTAATAGGGTATTGATTATTTCATTGCAATGTAGGGATATGAGACGTGGCGAAAAGAACTTATTCTGTTCGATATATTGCAGGTGAACCTGCAAAACGTATTCAACCTACACCTGTACATATGTTAGGGGAATCCCTTCCAATTGGTATGCCGTTATTTGCTGCTGGGGAAACCTTAGATGTCGTTACTTGGAACATATATAAACAGCAGCGTCCAAATTGGAAAATAATGCTACGTGAGTTAGTGGTCGATAGAAAACTAATCTTACTGCAAGAAGCTCAAATGTCCCCAGAGTTAATTTCTTTTGCTGCTTCACATCAATTGATCGCTGACCAAGTCCCTGCTTTACCTTTTTCTCCTCATCCTGCGGGTGTAATGACATTGGCAACATCACATCCAATTTATTGCTGCCCATTGAGGGAGAAAGAGCCTTTATTACGTTTAGCAAAATCAGCTTTGATTACGGTTTATCCATTACCTAATGGTAAGCAATTGATGGTAGCGAATGTGCACGCAATTAATTTTAGTTTTGGGGTAGATGTCTACACTAAGCAACTAAATAAGCTTGGAACGCATATTAGTAAGCATATGGGGCCGGTACTCCTTGCTGGTGATTTTAACGCATGGAGTCGTCAGCGAATTAATGCACTAAAACGCTTTATTCGTTCTGTTGGCTTAAAAGAAGTTACCTATAATTTAGATTTACGGACAAAAGCTTTTGGTCGGCCATTAGATTTTATGTTTTATAGAGGTTTGAAGCTTAAAGAAAGTCGAGTGTTACAAACAGATGCTTCTGACCATAATCCAATCATCACTCAATTTGATTTGCTTAAGTAAGATCTTTTTAAGAGTTTCCCACCTTATTTATCTCTGAAACTATTGTAGATTTTATTATCAACTATAGCTGGAGATAGTTCATTGAAGCGATTATTACCTATAGCCTTATTATTTTGTGCATACCATGTTATGGGAAAAAATAATATCGAGCTAGCGAAACAAGCAGAACTACTACCCCGTTTGGTTATTTATGATCCGGCTTATCGTCAGATTGAATATCCTAATGGTGATGTCCCTGAAAATTATGGGGTGTGTTCTGATGTGATTATCCGTAGTTATCGGAAGATCGGAATTGATTTACAAAAATTATTACATGAAGATATTAAAACTAATTTTAATCAATATCCAAGTCAGCGTATTTGGGGTTTACGCAAGCCAGATAGAAATATTGATCATCGACGAGTGCCTAATTTAGAACGTTTTTTTACACGAAAAGCTACTGTAAAACAAATTACCAATAATGGCCAAGATTACTTTCCAGGTGATATTGTTTCGTGGCGTTTAGATGATGGTCGACCGCATATTGGAATTGTGACCACTATTAAGCTACCTGATAGCCAACGGTATTTGGTAATGCATAACATTGGTTATGGGCAAGTGGCAGAAGACGTGTTATTTAAGTGGAAGATTGTAGGGCACTACTCATATTAGCATCTTTTTATAAAATGGTTAGTGACACTGATGACTGTTTATTTAAATAAACAGTCAATTAATAACATCTGAATTTATCGGATAAGATTATTTAATATATGAAAGTAATTAGTTTTTCTTGTTATTTTTTAAATTATATGCAATTTATTGTATAAGTTATTATTGGAATTAAACTATATTTATTAAGTGTAAAGCACGGTGATAAGCGATTTTATTTGTCGAGTTGTTTTATTTCTTAAGGATTAAATGCCATGAAAAATATAGTTATTGTGGGTGGTGGTACAGGTGGTACCATGCTAGCTAATATTTTAGCTAGAAAACTTAATAAAGAAATTTTTTCGAAAAAAATAAAAATAACCTTAATAACAGATAACCCTATACACTATTATAAGCCGGCATTTATGTATGTGGCTTTCAATATGTTTTTTAAAGATGAGTTAAGTCGTCCAGAGCGTGAATTATTGAGGCCTGAAATTGAATTAGTTATTGATAAAGTAGATTCATTTAATTTTAAAGATAAAGAATTATATTCGATAAATAATAAAAAATACCATTATGATTATTTAGTGGTTGCGACAGGTTGTGTACCTAAACCTGAACGAATTGAAGGGCTAAAAGATATTGGTAATCACTTTTATGCCTATGATGCTTCTCGTAAATTAGCAGACCAACTTAGTAAAATTGAAAAAGGTCGTATTTTTATTACAGTTTCTTTTCCTGAAACGCCGAATGTACCTCACCAGTGTGGCATTGCTCCTATGGAGACAACACTGATGATTGATGAGTTCTTACGTAAACGCCGGGTTAGGGATAATATTGAAATAGTTTATACCTACCCAACCGTGTCACAATTATTACGTAACTGTTTATTTATGCAACAGCCTGTTTGTGAAGTTATTCCAGAAATATTTACTATTAAAAATATTCAAGCACAGAGGGGATTTACATTAAATAAAGTCGATCCCGATAAAAAAATTGCATACTCAAAAGAAGGGGATGAACAGCCTTTTGATTTATTGATTAGTACGCCGCCAATCACCGCAGTAGAAGCAGTAATTAATACAGGATTAAGTGAACACAATAATGGTGAGGGATGGTTACCTACAGACCATGAAACTATGCAAGTATATGGTATAGACGGTGTTTATGTTATAGGGGATACCGTTGATTTACCGATTAGTAAAGCAGGAGGCAGTTGCCATAACCAAGCTGCAATTATTGCAGATAACATTTGTGGTGAATTAATTTATGGTTATCCGGCGGCTATATATGATGGACGAGTTCAGGCAGTTGCTCAAATGGGGTTAACAGCAGGAATGCCTTTGCAATATGATTATAAACACGATGTTATTCCGACTCCTCCAACTAAATTAGGAGGGTTACTGAGAAATGGCTTCAATAGGGGTATCTATTGGGCAGCTATTCGTGGCTTAGTTTAATGAGGAATTTAAAATGTCGAATAATGAAACTCAAAGTAAGCTTGTTGAGCTACTTAGCTCAGAATCAGGTAATCATCTTGCTGAAAAATTAGCACCATTATTACAATTAAATCGCTTAGATAATATTGTTGATTTACTGTCATTAGTTTCTGACCTTATTGATATCTTAGATAACAGTACAGTAGAAAGATTGTCAAATTCATTTGAAGATACTTTGGTTCCTGTATGGGAATTAGGTACAGCATATAACATGGCTAAAATGGAAGGTGTATATGATAGTAAAAACCCAAATTTTCGTTCAGTGTATGCTTTATTAAAAGATCCTGACACATTACGTGGAATTAGTACGGTTTTACGGACTTTGCAAATTGTCGGATCTCGATTATCTCAATCCCAAGGAGGGTGATTTTTAGGAGGTGGTATGAGTTTAGATATAAAAAGTTCTTTTGATACACGGGCAATTCATAGCCATTATGATGCAAACCAACATTTAGGTTCATTAGCAGCACCCATTTATCAAACATCAACTTATGTATTTAAAAGTGTGGAAGAGGGAGGTGCCTATTTTAGTGGTGAAAAAGAGGGGTATATTTATACTCGGATTAATAACCCGACGCTAACTTTACTAGAAAATAGGATCGCTTCTCTTGAGGAGGCAGAGGCTGCTGTTGTGTTCTCTTCAGGTATGGGGGCGATTACAGCGACTTTTTGGACATTGTTAAACCCTGGTGATGAACTACTAGTGGACTTAACCGTTTACGGTTGTACCTATGCTTTTTTTCATCATGGATTAGCTCGATTTGGTGTAAAAGTACGTCATATTGATATGAGCGATCCAAATAATGTGGCTAAAGCGATCACTGATAAAACTCGGATAATATTTTTCGAATCACCGGCTAACCCAAATATGCGCTTAGTTGATATTGCAGCCGTGAGTGAAATTGCTCATCGAAAAAAAGTATTGGTGGCTGTCGATAATACATACTGTACGCCTTATATCCAAAAGCCAATTACACTTGGTGCTGATATTGTTATTCATTCTTTGACTAAATATATGAATGGTCATGGGGATGCAATGGGTGGGGCGATAGCGACTTCCGCAGAGTATGCGAAACAAGTAAGGTTAGTTGGATTGAAAGACATGACGGGGGCATGCTTATCTCCTCATGATGCGAATTTAATTCTTAGAGGGGTGAAAACGCTACCTGTTCGCATGGAACGGATTGTTCAAAATACGCATAAAATTGCTGAATATTTGCAGTCTCATCCGCAGATAAAGTCAATAATGTATCCAGGATTACCGAACTTTGAACAATACCAATTAGCTCAAAGACAAATGAAGTTAGCTGGGGGGATTATTGCCTGCGAGTTAAAAGGCGGAATCGAAGCCGGTAAACTGTTTTTGAACCGCCTCAAGCTATTTTCAAGAGCGGTGAGTTTGGGAGATTGTGAGTCATTAGCTCAACACCCTGCTAGCATGACCCACTCGACCTATACTCGAGAAGAAAGGTTGAAATATGGTATTAGCGATGGGTTGATTCGGCTTTCTATTGGTTTAGAAAACGTGGATGAGTTAATAGACGATATTCGTCAAGCTATTGAGTCATAATAAAAAATAGCCCTATATGGAATAAATATAGGGCTATTATATTTTTAGGTTAGCGCTTTTGGTAAGAACGCATAATAAAGAAAGCAATACTGAGTAAAGCAACCCAAACAAAGCCGACGATTAATGCGACCTGAGTATCTTTAAAGAAGCCTAGCAATGCGATAACAAACACCATGAATGCAATAGTGAGAGCAGGGCCTACAGGCCAGAAAGGTACTGGAAATTTTAGTTGTTTTACTTCTTCTTGGCTCATTTTTCGGCGCATAGCAACATGAGATAGTAAGATCATAAGCCATACCCAGACGGTCGCGAAGGTTGCAATAGATGCAATAATCACGAAGATTTTTTCTGGTAATAGGTAGTTAAGGTAAACGCCCAATAACATTACGACAGACATAACCAGTACAGTTACCCATGGAACACCACTTTTTGTTAGTTTGGTAAAGACTTTTGGCGCTTGCCCATCTTGAGCCATGCCGTACATCATGCGGCCAGCACCAAAAATATCACTGTTAATCGCAGAAATTGCGGCGGTGATAACGACAATATTCAAGATATTGGCTGCTGATTGAATACCTAAGCTATCGAAAATTTGTACAAATGGACTACCGTTTTGGCCGATTTGATTCCATGGGTAAATACACATCAGGATAAATAGTGTTAAACCATAAAATAGTAATATGCGAATAGGTACAGCATTGATGGCTTTAGGAATGGTTTTTTCTGGATTCTGGGCTTCACTTGCGGTAATACCAATGACTTCAATACCGCCAAACGCAAACATGACGATAGCTAAAGAGGCGATGACCCCCTCAATGCCGTTTGGCATGAAACCACCGTGTTCCCACAGATTTTGTAGCCCAACTTCGTGGTTGGTTTCTTGACCAAAACCATAGAACATTAAGAATGCACCACCAACTATCATACCAATGATGGCACTGACTTTTATGATAGAAAGCCAGAATTCCATTTCGCCAAAGATTTTGACATGACATAAATTGAGCGCACTAATAAATAGTACGATACTTAATACCCATACCCACTGGTCGACATGTGGGAACCAGAACCCCATGTACATCCCGAAGGCGGTAATATCAGCTAAGCAGACAACCAGCATTTCAAATACATAGTTCCAGCCAGTGAGAAAGCCAGCTAGAGGGCCCATATAATGACTTGCATAGTGAGAGAAAGAGCCTGGGACGGGGTTATGCACCGCCATTTCACCGAGGGCACGCATTACCATAAACACGGCTGCACCGCCTAACATATAGGCAAGTAATACTGCAGGCCCAGCAGCCTGAATGGCTGATGCTGAACCGTAAAACAGCCCTGTACCAATCGCTGAGCCTAAGGCCATAAAGCGAATGTGCCGAACACTCAGCCCCTTTCTGAGTTGATTTTGTTCACTACTTTGCATGTCTTTTCCTGTCATTGACTTTGTTTTAATATATTGTACCGAATATAGTTTCGGTTTCGTTGATTTAATTGATGTACTTTCCTGAACGCAAGGTGATTACATTATCACAAAGTGCATTGCCCGTGAGATAGATATCTGCAATATAATATGCGCTAAATGGATTATTCTAGGAGCAGTATGAAGTACCCAATTAATGAAATCTTCCAAACAATACAGGGGGAAGGTGTTTTCACTGGTGTCCCAGCAGTATTTATTCGTTTGCAGGGCTGCCCTGTTGGTTGCAGTTGGTGTGACACTAAACAAACTTGGGATAAGGAACCTGCAAAAGAAACCACTTTGGGCGATATTGCATTGAAAACACAAGATAGTGATTGGTGGGCGATGTCTGATGCGGATGGGTTGGTCCAATTGATGCAAAAAAGTGGTTTTACCGCGAAACATATTGTGATCACGGGCGGAGAACCTTGTATTTATGATTTAACATCATTGACCGAGGCTTTGGAGAAGCAAGGGTATCAATGCCAAATTGAAACGAGTGGGACTTACCCAGTTCAATGCACAGAAGAGACTTGGGTGACGGTATCACCAAAAGTAGGTATGAAAGGCGGATTGAAAGTACTTAGCCAAGCGGTGGATAGGGCTAATGAAATTAAGCACCCAGTTGCGCGAGAAAAAGATATTGAAGCGCTTGAAAGAATTTTAGCATTACGTACTGTGGATGCTCCACCTATCGTTGCATTACAACCGATTAGCCAAAAGGCGACAGCAACGAAATTGTGTATTGACACTTGTATACAGCGTAATTGGCGTTTATCGATTCAAACGCATAAGTATTTGGATATTCAATAATAAAAAAATAACGATGACTTTGCATCGACCCCCAATAGTTGAAAAACAATCATTGGGGGCTTTAACATTATCTAAATGGTTGGTTTAACGGCACTTCAGGATCGGGCTCGTGAGTAATACGGTTACGTAAGTCACGACGAATAATCTCAATAGACCAAAACCAAATTAAATGGCCAAATATTTCTGAAACATTCTCGTACCATGGAAGGTCGAAAAGTGGAGGGGTGAGCCCCATAAGAGGGAATGAAATCATATGGACAAATAATTGCGCCAGTGCACCCGCTAATAACCCTTGCCATAGCTTAATTTTAGGGAATATTTCAGCAACAATGCAATATCCGACAGCAAACACGATAGAAAATAGGATGTGAGTAACACCCACTGAATTAAACACGTGCCCTGCAAAGGTGTAAACCGCAGAATTAGGGTCTGCAATTCCTAACCAATCTCTTAAGAAAATATAAGGTGGATTTAGAAAATTACGTGAGCAGTCAATTTGTTCTGCTGCGCGGATCAGAGTTTCAGGCGAGCAAGCCGCGTTGAACATATCTGTTGGGCTTCTTGGCGGTAATGGAACTTCAGCGCCCCATTTGACAAACGATGAGACAATACCTGCGATTAAACCGATAAATGCTGCTAATCCATAACGTCTTCTGGATTTGGGTGTTTGTTGAAATAGATTCATTTTCCCTGCCTTATTAAAAGTAAATAATGGTAAATAATAGATCAGGTTATAATTTGATGCACTATGTCAAATTAAAGTTTTTATGTTCTTTATGCCAGAAAACTTAAAATAGCCGTCAATGGCCTCTTTTTATTTATATTGTTGCAAAAATGTAAACTTTTCAGTGACTTCATTTTTTGCGAAGATAGAAAATGCCCGTGGTTGCTTCACTTCTTGCTTATACTTTAGCGGCAACTCTTCTTACCTTAATCTTAGGTCTTGATACCAGACTAACCACTGCCACTTGATAGCGGTTGGAAAGCTTTTCATATGGTGTGTTAGGGTGTGCTTTATCTGAGGGGGATTATTATTTACTGCATAATTAGCGATAAGTCGAAGAGAAGGATATAGAGATTTTTGCCCCTCATTTATTTTCAAAACCGATTAGGCTTGCCACTAAACCAGCAGCCTGAGGGGCTTGTATCCCTATATAAATGAATTTTATTTTTACCCAGCTATCAAAATAGTTACGGGAAATACTATTACCTTTTTAGAACTTGTATTTTTAAGCCTGCCCGCGATAAACGCAGCCTGCATTGCAAGTTTCTTTAACGGTGACTGCACTTAATAAAGGTAAATGTGGTTTAGTTTGTTGCCAAATCCATTGTGCTAATACTTCACTTGTTGGGTTTTCTAGCCCTTTGATCTCATTTAAATAATGATGGTCTAGTTGTTCCCAAATAGGCTTAAATACCGCTTTCACATCAGCAAAATCAATAATCCAACCACTCTGTTTATCAACTTCCCCAGTAATTTCTAAACGCACCATGAAAGAATGCCCATGCAGACGACCACACTTATGACCAGCGGGGACATGGGGAAGTTTGTGTGCAGCTTCGAACGTAAAATCCTTATAGATTGTTGTGCTCATATATCATTCCTTATTGTTAATAAACAGCGCATTGTACTGTATTTTTAGCTAAAAATGTCTTTATTTGCCAAATTATTACTAACCGCTTTTATGGATATGATCCATCTGCTAATTGCTTTAGGCTTTTTAGTTATTATTTATGGCTATAGTTTCTTATCCCGCTATTGATGGTTGTTATAACCTAATCGCATACCCTACTTATTCTAAGTACAGCGGTATTTTTTGCTTTACTAGTTTAATTATTTAGGTAAATGAGCGAACAGTCTGTTGTGGGTATTTTCTGGGTGAGTGACATAGCATTGTTTTTTAAAATTCAAAAATGAACTACGCTGGGGTTACAGGATAATGACAAAAAAACAGCCGCCATTAGCGGCGCTGCCAATATCTGTTGAGCAATTAACACGTTTGCAGACAGTTGTTGATGATTTTTCATCACATCAACTCGCTTGGCTTTCCGGTTATTTATGGGGGATGGTAAATCAAAATGCCCCTGTTGACATGTCAACGAGTGCGCCAGTCGCTGCGCAGGAAACCGTTACGATTATTTCAGCCTCACAAACGGGTAATGCACGCCGCCTATCAGAGCAACTCAGAGAACGTTTAATTAGCGAAAAAATTAACGTGAATCTAGTGAATGCGGGTGACTATAAGTTTAAGCAAATAAACCAAGAGAAAGTGCTGGTTGTTGTGGCATCAACTCAAGGGGAAGGGGAGCCAGCAGAAGAAGCTGTCGCATTATATAAATACCTTTATTCGAAAAAAGCACCGAATTTGGCACAAACCAGTTATGCCGTTTTTGCTTTAGGCGATTCATCGTATGAAAAATTTTGCCAAGCGGGCAAAGACTTTGATTCCCAATTGGCATTATTAGGCGCAACGTCATTGATTGAGAGAGTCGATGCAGATGTCGAATATCAATCCATTGCAGATGAATGGGTTGAAAACCTCACTCAAATCTTAAAGGCACGAGTTCCGGCACAAACTGATAGTCAATTATTAACAGCTCAAGTGGGAAGTGTGAATGAAATTCACTCATCGCCTTATACCAAAACAGCACCTTTAACCGCCACGTTACTCAGTAATCAAAAAATTACAGGGCGGGATTCACAAAAAGATGTTCGTCATATTGAAATTGATTTAGGTGACTCTGGTTTACGTTATCTACCGGGGGATTCACTGGGGGTGTGGTTTGATAATGACCCCGCATTAGTTGATGAGCTGGTGGCTTTACTTTGGTTACAAGGGGATGAAGAGGTCTTTATTGGCTCGCAGCGGCACTCTTTACGTGATGCACTGATTTATCAATTAGAACTGACACAAAATACTCACGTAATTGTCGAGAAATATGCACAACTATCTAAAGATGATGAGTTGCTGTCATTAATTAGCGATAAACAAGCTATTTTGCAATACGCGCAAACGACGCCGATCGTTGATATGGTGCGCCAAGCCGCAGCGCAGCCAAGTGCTCAAGAATTTGTTGATTTACTACGCCCACTAACGCCTCGATTGTACTCAATTTCCTCATCTCAAGCGGAATCAGAAGACGAAGTACATGCTACCGTTGGTGTTGTTCGTTATGACATCGATGGGCGTCCTCGCACTGGTGGGGCGTCGGGTTTTTTAGCAGATAGACTCAAAGAAGGGGATGAACTGCGCATTTTCATTGAGCACAATGATAACTTCCGCCTACCTGCTGACCCAACAACACCTGTGATTATGATTGGTCCTGGGACAGGCATCGCCCCATTCCGCGCTTTTTTACAGCAACGGGATAACGACGGTGCAACAGGTAAAAACTGGTTGTTTTTTGGTAACCCTCACTTTGTTGATGACTTTCTCTATCAAGTTGAATGGCAGCGTTATGTTAAAGACGGTTTATTAACCCAAATTTCATTAGCTTGGTCGCGAGATCAGAAAGAAAAAGTTTACGTGCAGGACAAACTTCGTGAACAAGGCGAAGCTGTTTGGCAATGGTTACAAGAAGGTGCACACCTGTATGTCTGCGGTGATGCAAATCGTATGGCAAAAGATGTAGAGCAGGCATTATTGGATATCATCGGTCAATACGGCAACATGGATAGTGAGGAGGCCGATGAATTTTTAAGTGAGCTGCGCGTAATGCGCCGTTATCAGAGGGATGTTTATTAATGAGCAATGAACAACAACAAAAACCCTTAATCGTCGAAGGCAAACTTGCTGACAGCGAACGCATGAAGCAAGACAGTAACTATTTGCGCGGTACCATTAAGGAAGATTTGAAAAACGGCTTAACTGGTGGTTTTAATGGGGACAACTTTTTATTGATCCGTTTCCATGGCATGTACCAACAAGATGACCGTGATATTCGAGCAGAGCGTGCAGAACAAAAACTTGAGCCACGTCATGCAATGATGTTGCGTTGCCGCTTACCGGGGGGAATTATCACCCCAAAACAATGGTTAGATATTGATAAGTTTGCTACTGAGCACACGCTGTATGGCAGTGTGCGCATAACTAACCGGCAAACATTTCAGTTCCACGGCATCCTTAAAGGGGATGTGAAACCTGCACACCAAATGTTAAGCCATGTCGGCTTGGACGCATTAGCAACGGCAAATGACGTTAACCGTAATGTGCTATGCACATCTAACCCAGTGCAATCGGAGTTACATCAGCAAGCCTATGAATGGGCAAAGAAAATTTCTGAGCACCTTTTACCTAGAACCAGCGCATATGCTGAAATTTGGTTAGATAAAGAAAAAATTGTGACAACCGATGAAGAACCTATTTTAGGGCAAACTTATTTACCAAGAAAGTTTAAAACATCGGTGGTTATTCCACCTCTCAATGATGTGGATTTACATGCTAATGATATGAATTTTATCGCCATTGCTGAAAATGATGAGCTCATTGGTTTTAATGTGTTGGTTGGTGGTGGTTTAGCTATGACTCATGGTGATACTGCGACCTTTCCACGTTTAGCCAGTGAATTTGGTTTTATTCCATTAGATAAAACATTGGCCATTGCAGAAGCGATAGTGACAACTCAGCGTGATTGGGGGAATCGGACTGACCGTAAAAACGCGAAAACTAAATACACTTTAGAGCGAGTGGGGGTCGATACCTTTAAGGCGGAAGTTGAAAGGCGCTCCGGCGTGGATTTCGAACCAATCCGACCTTATCAATTCACGAAACGCGGTGACAAAATTGGTTGGCTTAAAGGGGTTGATAATCGTTGGCACTTAACGTTGTTTATTGAAAATGGCCGGTTGATTGATTTAGCGGATAAACCATTAAAAACTGGGGTTGCGGAAATAGCGCGTATTCACCAAGGTGATTTTCGTTTAACAGCGAACCAAAATCTGATCGTTGCTGGTGTGCCTGAAAGTGAAAAAGAGGCGATTGAAGCGATAGCGAAAGCCCATGGGTTAATGAGTGATGCAATCACGCCACAGCGTGAAAATTCAATGGCTTGTGTTTCTTTTCCAACTTGCCCGTTAGCGATGGCTGAAGCGGAACGTTTTCTCCCTGAGTTTGTTAGCCACGTTGAAAATATTATGGCATCACATCAAGTGGCTGATGAGCATATCGTTTTGCGCGTTACAGGCTGCCCAAACGGATGTGGTCGAGCAATGCTGGCGGAAGTGGGGTTAGTTGGAAAAGCGCTTGATAGGTATAATTTACACTTGGGTGGTAACCGTATTGGAACGCGAATTCCACGCATGTACCGCGAAAATATCAGCAGTGCTGAAATTTTGGCTATTTTGGATGAATTAATTGGTAATTGGTCGAAAAACCGCTTAACTCAAGAAGGTTTTGGAGACTTTTTAGTCCGCACTGACGTTGTAAAGCCAGTTGTAAATTCTGCTGTCGATTTTTATGAGGTTCAGGAGGCAGTATGAGTCAGCTTCAACTAGCGGCAGTATTAAGTTTAGATAAAGCTCAGCAAACGGCGTATTTATCTGACTTCAACGTGCAGTTAGAAAAAATGAGTGCAATACAGCGTATTGAATGGGCGCTTGAACATTTGCCAGCAGAATTTGTGTTGTCTTCCAGTTTTGGAATACAAGCAGCGTTAACGCTGCATATGGTGACACAAATTGTACCTGATATCCCTGTCATTTTAACGGATACAGGCTATTTGTTTCCCGAGACCTATCAATTTATTGAGCACCTAAGCAGTACACTAAATTTGAATTTACAAGTATATCGAGCTCAGCGAACCCCTGCGTGGCAAGAAGCGATTTATGGGCAGCTTTGGACGCAAGGTATTGAAGGGATTGAACGTTATAATCAACTTAATAAAGTTGAACCGATGGAAAGAGCATTACATGAATTACAGGCTCAGAGTTGGTTTTCCGGGTTAAGGCGTGAGCAATCAACGAGCCGAGCCAATTTATCAGTGTTGGGGGTTGGTAAAGGCATTTTTAAAATCCTACCTGTCATTGATTGGAATAATAAGCAAGTTTATGAATACTTAATAAAGTATAAGTTACCTTACCATCCATTATGGGAAAAGGGATATCTATCAGTCGGTGATACCCATACAACCCGTAAATGGGAGGAAGGGATGAGTGAGGAAGACACTCGTTTCTTTGGTTTAAAGCGTGAGTGTGGGCTTCATGAAAACTAAATACTCGTCATACTCGTCATAATTCAAGCTGTCGCGTTGTTGGCTGCGTGCATTCGCACTAGTCACATACTTATGTATGCTCCTAGCGACTCATTTACTTGCCGCCTAGCGACAACATGAATTATTTAGAGTATGGGTTGGTCTTAATTCAAGCGGTAGGGTTGTTGGCTGCGTGCATTCGCACTAGTCACATACTTATGTATGCTCCTAGCGGCTCATTTACTTGCCGCCTAGCGACAACATGAATTATTTAGAGTATGGGTTATTCGTAACCCAATTCGTGGTTTTAGTTTAGGGTTTAAATAGTTATAGATTTAATAAAATATTTGTTTAATTACAAAGGGATACTTTTATTTAAAAAATAGATATCCCTTAATTTTTATAAAACTAAATTTAAAATAAAGTTTTAGTTAAGTTTGGTTGATTTGATACTTTTGGTCTTTATTTTTTGCTAGTTAATGAATATTTGGCTTATTCCTTTCAGTTACAAGTCATGTTTTTTTAGCATTTCAAACCTTAACTTTTACACCATATAGTCAATTTTATATTTCATATAATAAGTTTATATAAAGATGGGTGAGCAAGATGGATTATTTACCGTTATTTGTCGATGTGCGTACGCGCAAAGTAGTGTTGATTGGCGGTGGCGTAGTGGCTGCACGCAAAGCTGAATTGCTCATCAAAGCACAAGCTCAACTTGTGGTTATCTCCCCGTCGTTATGTCCTCAATTACAAGCTCAGTGCCAACAAAACCATGTTATTTGGTTAGCTGAGGAATATCGCTCTTCTTTATTGGATGACGCTTTTTTAGTGATTGCGGCGACGGATGACACGAAACTTAATGAAACCGTTTTTTACGATGCTAATGAGCGAAAAATTTTTGTCAATGTAGTGGATGATCAACCTTTATGCTCGTTTATTGTTCCTTCAATTATTGACCGTTCTCCGGTGATTGTGGCGGTTTCCTCTGGGGGAACAGCACCCGTTTTAGCCCGTTTATTGAGAGAAAAATTGGAAACAATGCTTCCTGCTTCTTTGGGGAAAATGGCTGAAATTGCTGGGCGTTGGCGCGGTAAAGTCAAAGAAACGCTGGTCAATATGCGGGAAAGAAAGCGCTTTTGGGAAAAAAGTTTTAGTGGGCGCTTTGCATCACTAGTTGAAAAAGGCCAATTAAGCGAAGCAGAGTTGCAATTAGAACGCCAACTTTATGAACCCGATAACCATGGTGAGTTAATTCTTGTAGGAGCCGGGCCCGGTGATGCGGGGTTACTTACGTTAAAAGGGTTGCGTGTTTTACAAAGTGCCGAGGTGGTTTTATATGATCACCTTGTTAGTGAGGAAATTCTGGAATTGGTACGTCGTGATGCCGACAAAATTTGTGTGGGTAAACGAGCTGGCAATCACAGTGTTTCTCAAGAAGAAACTAACGCATTGATCGTGAAATTTGCTCAGCAAGGCAAAAAAGTTGTTCGCCTTAAAGGGGGGGACCCGTTTGTTTTTGGTCGCGGAGGTGAAGAGCTACAAGTTGCTGTTCAGGCAGGGGTCCCATTTCAAGTGGTACCAGGGGTGACCGCGGCGATTGGTGCAACTGCTTATGCAGGGATCCCGCTGACGCATCGGGAATACTCTCAGAGTATTACATTTATTACTGGGCATTGTCGTGAAAATGGCGCTGATTTGGATTGGCAGGCACTTGCTCGTGGTCAACAAACCTTAGCAATTTATATGGGCACAGTAAAAGCAGCCAATATTAGTGAACAACTGATTAAATTTGGGCGAGCGAGTGATACCCCTGTCGCTGTTGTAGGTTGTGGGACAAGGCGTGAGCAAAAAGTGGTTACAGGTAGTTTATCTGAGCTGGAAACATTGGCACAGCAAGCACCATCACCCGCTTTGATCGTGATAGGTGAAGTTGCGGCATTACATAAACAATTAGCATGGTTTGGCACACAAACTGAAGATATCAGTTGGCGCAGTGCTGTACTGGAATTGGCTTAATTTAGGAGGCGCTTGTGAACGAAAAAACATTGACTCACTTACAGCAGTTAGAGGCAGAAAGTATTCATATTATTCGAGAGGTTGCCGCCGAATTTGCTAACCCAGTGATGCTGTATTCTATTGGAAAAGATTCGTCTGTCATGCTGCATTTAGCTCGGAAAGCTTTTTACCCTGGGAAATTACCTTTTCCTTTGTTGCATGTAGATACAGGATGGAAATTTCGCGAAATGTATGAGTTTCGTGATGCAACAGCACAGAAATATGGTTTTGAATTATTGGTGTATCGTAACCCTGAAGGGGAAAGATTAGGGATTAACCCATTTGTACATGGCAGTGCAAAACATACCGATATCATGAAAACCGAGGGGCTAAAGCAGGCTTTAGATAAATATGGCTTTGATGCGGCATTTGGAGGGGCACGACGAGACGAGGAAAAATCCCGAGCAAAAGAGCGGATCTATTCTTTTCGTGACCGATCTCACCGTTGGGACCCGAAAAACCAACGCCCAGAACTTTGGCATAATTACAATGGGCAAATAAACAAAGGTGAAAGTATCCGTGTATTTCCACTGTCAAATTGGACTGAACTCGATATTTGGCAATATATCTATTTGGAAAATATCGATATTGTTCCATTGTATTTTGCAAAAGAGCGGCCTGTTATTCAACGAGAAGGGGCCTTGTTGATGGTTGATGATGACCGTATTGATTTACAAACGGGGGAAGTTATTCGCCAGCAAACAGTACGTTTTCGAACTCTTGGCTGCTGGCCTCTTACGGGAGCCGTACCATCAAATGCGCAAACCCTGCCTGAAATTATTGAAGAAATGTTGGTTTCTACTACCAGTGAACGGCAAGGGCGGTTAATCGATAGCGACCAGTCAGCATCGATGGAACTGAAAAAACGCCAAGGCTATTTTTAAGGCCTGTGGGGAAGGTTAATACATAACGTCAGGGTCAATACGCAAGGTCAGGAGAAAAATCATGGCACAGGCCGTTTATAACGAATCAATTGCACATCAAATTGAGCAGCAAGGTGGTGTGGAACCTTATTTACTGGCTCAGCAGCAAAAAGGGTTATTACGTTTTTTAACTTGTGGCAATGTAGATGATGGCAAAAGTACTTTAATTGGCCGTTTACTACATGATACCCGCCAAATTTATCAAGATCAGCTCTCAACACTGCAAAGTGATAGTAAGCGTATAGGTACGCAAGGCGAAAAACTGGATCTTGCGTTATTGGTTGATGGGCTCGCAGCAGAGCGTGAGCAAGGGATCACCATCGACGTTGCTTATCGCTATTTTTCTACGGAAAAACGCAAATTTATTATTGCCGATACACCTGGTCATGAGCAATACACGCGTAATATGGCGACAGGCGCATCAACATGTTCACTTTCTATTTTGTTGATCGATGCGAGAAAAGGGGTACAAGAGCAAACTCGACGCCATAGCTTTATCAGTACTTTGTTGGGGATACGCCATCTTGTTGTCGCCGTAAATAAAATGGATCTGGTGGGTTACAGCGAAGCTGTATTTGAGAAGATCAAACAGGATTATCAACAGTTTGCAACAGAATTACCCGTTGAATTGAATGTATGGTTTGTGCCAATTTCAGCGCTTGATGGCGACAATATTGTGAATAGCAGCCATCACTTACCTTGGTATCAAGGCGAAACACTATTATCGATTTTAGAAAATGTTCAAGTGGAACAAAAGGCCGTAGAACAGGCAATGCGTTTTCCAGTGCAGTATGTTAATCGTCCAAACTTAGATTTTCGAGGCTACAGTGGAACGTTATCGTCAGGTATTGTACGGGTAGGGCAAAACATTAAAGTCTTACCGTCGGGGGCGACATCTCAAATTAAACAGATTGTGACTTTTTCTGGTCCACAAGAGTTTGCTATTCCGGGGGAAGCTATCACGCTCGTTTTAGCGGACGAAATTGATATTAGCCGCGGTGATTTATTGGTTGCAGAAAATGAAACCTTACAAGCGACACAACATGCGTCAGTTGATGTTGTGTGGATGTCTGAGCAGCCTTTAGTCCAAGGGCAGCAACTCGATATAAAAGTGGCTGGTAAGCGTAGTCGAGCCAAGGTTGAAAATATTCAATATCAAGTTGATGTGAATAATTTAACGCAAAAAGTTGCCACAGAGTTACCTCTAAATGGAATAGGTTTAGTGGAGTTTTCTTTTGATGAGCCGCTATTGTTAGAAAATTATCAGCGTAATGCGGATACTGGCGGTATGATCCTGATTGACCGGTTAACTAATGTCACCGTAGGAGCAGGGCTAGTTCGCGAGACACAAGCCCCTATTTTTGAGCCAACTAGTGAATTTAGTGAATTTGAAATTGAATTAAATAAATTAGTTCGTCGTCATTTTCCGCATTGGGGCGCTCGTGATGTTCTTGGTGGAAAATAACTATGATGACAAAAGCAAATAATATAGTTTGGCATCAACATGCTGTGACTCGACAGCTACGGGAAAGCAATAATGGGCACAAAGGTGCAGTATTGTGGTTTACAGGGTTATCGGGTTCAGGGAAATCTACCCTTGCAGGGGCGATAGAACATCAATTAGCTTCAATGGGGAATAAAACCTATTTATTGGACGGTGATAATGTTCGCCACGGGTTATGTCGTGATTTAGGTTTTAGCGAAGCGGATCGGCAAGAAAATATCCGGCGGATCGGGGAAGTGGCTAAATTAATGGTAGATGCAGGCTTAATTGTTGCTACTGCATTTATTTCCCCGTTTCAACATGATCGGCAAAAGGTGCGCGATTTATTTGAGCCGAACCAATTTTTTGAATTGTATGTGGATACTCCTGTCAGTATTTGTGAACAGCGCGACCCAAAAGGTTTATATCAACAAGCCCGAGAAGGTAAAATCAAGCAGTTTACAGGGGTTGACTCCCCCTATGAAGCCCCGCAATATCCGGAGCTACAGCTTAATGGTCAACAACCGATTTCAGACTCCCTTTCTCAAATTATTGCGTTATTATTGCGCAATCAAATCATTCAAGTGGATTATTAATTGCCTTTAAATATCCCTCTTTTTTATTAAATGGTAAAATAAGAGGGAATATTTAGTGCATTTAAACCAGACTTATTCTGACTTTTTATCACTATTTTAGTATCACAGTAGCGTCATTCGTTGAGTTATGGGATGATTAGCAAATCATTTCAGGGGGCAAGATGGGTAAATTAACGCTACTATTAATCGCGATATTAGCATGGTTACAATATTCCTTATGGTTAGGTAAGAACGGCATACATGATTACGTACAGGTCAAAGATGATGTTGCTGCTCAGGAAATTGTTAACTCGCGCTTGAAAATGCGTAATGAACAGCTATTTGCGGAAATTAATGATTTAAATGATGGGCAGGATGCGATTGAAGAACGAGCTCGTAGTGAGCTTGGGATGATCAAGCCTGGGGAATCTTTTTATCGGGTGGTTAAAGAAAGTAATAACCAAAAATCCACACAATAATAACGATGCAAAAATGGTATGCCCATTAGCCTGATTATTTCTGATGTAAGAATCTAATAATGATAAATCCAGACAATACCCCACAAACCCGAGCCCTACAAAACAATGACCCTCAAATTGTTGCGCTAATTCCTGCGGCAGGGATAGGGAGCCGCATGAATGCCGATTGCCCCAAACAATATCTACGGGTGGCTGGCAAAACGATCATTGAACATACACTGAGTGCATTGCTAGCAAATAATAATGTTAAACATATTATCATTGCACTAAGCTCAGAAGATGAATATTTTCAGCAGCTAGCTATTTCAACAAACCCTCGAATTACTGCGGTTATTGGTGGAAAGGAACGTGCAGATTCGGTCCTTGCCGGTGTCAATTTTTTAGCGGCGCAACCTGAACTCTCAAATTGTTGGGTGTTAGTCCATGATGCTGCTCGTCCTTGCCTCCACCAGTCAGATTTAAATAAAATTATTCAATTAACAACAGAACAAAACTGCTGTGGTGGGATACTCGCGGCGCCTGTTCGTGACACCATGAAACGCAGTTTAAAAGCCAGCCAGTTAATCGACCATACTGTTGAACGTGAGGCTCTATGGCATGCGCTGACACCACAATTTTTCCCGCTATTATTATTACGGGAGTGTCTAAGTAAAGCCTTGAAAGAAAATGCAGTGATCACAGACGAAGCCTCTGCACTTGAATATTGCGGTTATCAACCGGTATTAGTTCCGGGGCGCGCAGATAATCTAAAAGTGACACGCCCAGAAGATCTCACCTTGGCGGAGTTTTATCTTTCAAGAATGAACAATTAAGGAAAAAAAATGAGAATCGGACACGGTTTTGACGTACACAAATTTGGTGGTGAAGGCCCTATCATCATTGGTGGCGTGCGCATCCCTTACGAGCAAGGCCTACTCGCGCACTCAGATGGTGATGTTGTATTGCATGCACTAACTGACGCAGTACTCGGTGCTGCTGCGTTAGGAGATATCGGTAAATTATTTCCAGATACTGACCCTGCATTTAAAGGGGCTGATAGCCGCGTGTTACTAAGGGAAGCCTTTTGTCATGTACGTGCTAAAGGTTATCGTATTGGTAATATTGATATTACCATTATGGCTCAAGCGCCTAAAATGTTGCCGCATATTGCTCAAATGCGGGTCAATATTGCTGAAGACCTTGAGTGTCATATGGATGATGTTAATGCGAAAGCCACGACGACGGAGCAGTTGGGGTTTGTGGGGCGTAAAGAAGGCATTGCCTGCGCCGCGGTTGTTCTTTTAGTCAAAGATAATAGTAATGAAAGCAATGAATGTTCAGTACCTGCATGGTAAGCCGTTGTCTTCTGGCACGCTAAAAAGTGTTCCTGAAGATTTTATTGTCAAAGAAGATTTAGGCTTTGAGCTCGATGGTGAAGGCGAACATGTCATGGTTCGTGTCGAAAAAACAGGGTGTAATACGCTGTTTGTTGCTGAGCAATTAGCAAAGTTTGCTAAAATTTCAGCTAGAGCTGTCAGCTATGCAGGTTTAAAAGATAGGCATGCGGTGACTGAGCAGTGGTTTTGCTTACAAATGCCGGGTAAGGAAACGCCAGATTTTTCTGCATGGCAGCTTGAAGGATGCCGCGTGCTTGCCACTACACGGCAAAAACGGAAATTACGTATTGGTTCCTTGAAAGGAAATCAATTTGAAATCACTTTGCGTGATATTTCAGATGCGAAAGATGTTGAACAACGCTTAGAAAAAGTCGCATTATCTGGAGTACCTAATTATTTTGGTGAGCAACGCTTTGGTCGTGGTGGGCAGAATCTGACCCAAGCATTACGTTGGGCAAACCAAGAGATTCATGTTCGTGAGCGGAATAAACGCAGTTTTTATCTTTCTGCGGCTCGCAGTGCAATGTTTAACCATATCGCGAGTGAACGTATTGCGAATAATACGGTACATCAAGTGCTATTAGGGGATGCATTACAACTAACGGGTCGGGGGAGTTGGTTTGTTGCAACTTCGGATGAGTTATTAACACTGCAAGAACGTGTGTTATCAACAGAGTTAAGTATTACTGCCCCTCTTCCTGGTGATGGCGAGTTAGGTTCGCAAGATGACGCATTAGGGTTTGAAATTCATTGCTTAGAAGATTATCAGCCATTTATGGCTTTAATGAAAAGTGAACGCGCATCTTTGGTGAGAAGAGCCGTTATTATCAAGCCTCAGGGATTGCAGTGGCAATGGTTAGATAACACGACAGTAAAGCTAACATTTTTCTTAAACTCAGGTAGTTTTGCGACAAGTGTAGTAAGAGAAATTATCAATCAAAATGGGCAGGATAATGCCGATGCTAAAGATTTTATTGAGTAATCTTTATCCATAGGTATCCATTGATAGCCATAAAAAACAGGACAACCTTAAGTTGTCCTGTTTTTTTATGGCTCGTACTGATATCTCATACGGATATAAAAATAAAATCCCACAAACCAAAAGACAAAGCGTATAACGTCACTGATAGCGATGGCCGCCTTGTATTTTATTGGTAATTTAGATTAGGGCGTATTGTAGGGTAAATTTAATTGTTATTTATTTGGGGGGCTCGCGTTTTTTAATTAAGTGATCGGCTTACTTTTTTGATGGCGTCATTTTGACGCCGGTAATTATTTGTGCTAATTTTAACCTATGAAGTGAATAAGACCGAAAAGGAAGGTGACAACGACTAATCGAAAAAAAATTTCTAATCCTACTGGAGTTAAAATAATGAATACTAAGGTAATGAAAAATCGAACTAATAAAATGATAAGTAAAGAAAAAATCGAAAACGAAAGAATCACAATAAGAATGCCTAAAGAAAATAAAGAGCTTTTAGATACGGCGTTAGCCCTATCTGGTTTTAGTTCGTTAAGCAGTTTTATAGCGATGGCCGCCGCTAATGAGGCCAAGAAACTAATAGCTGAAAATGCGCTATTAAAGTTGTGTCAACGCGATGCTATAGCATTCGTTGAATTACTTGATAAGCCAACAGAAATGAATGAGAAATTCATAAGGGCGGCTAAAAGACATAAGGAATTAATTAGTAATGGAAATAGTAAAGCTTGATAAGAACATTCATAATAGAGCTGCGTTTGATTGCGGAGAGTCTGACCTAAATAATTATTTAGGTCAGACGGCAAATCAACATGCTAAAAAAGAGGTGGCTCGAACTTTTGTGTTGAGTGACCCAACTCTACCAAACAAAGTAGTTGGGTTTTACGCTTTGGCTATCACCAAAGTTTCATTAACTGAATTGCCGCCTAAGCTTGCATCTTTATACCCAAATGAAGTTTATTGTGCTTTGATATCCCGTTTAGCGGTAGACTTAACTGAGCAAAATAAGGGGTATGGAGGAGTCGTCCTTATTGATGCTGTTAAAAGAATAATAGCGGCAGCTGAGGACATGCCTGTGCCGATGATCATCGTTGATGCAAAAAATACTAAAGCGAAAAAGTGGTACGAAGGGTATGGTTTTAAATCGTTGCCGAATCAGCCTAATCGACTGTTTATGCCTGTAAAGGCAGCGCGTGATATGTTAGGGGCTGGATAGCCCCGAGTATCAATATGTTGATGAGTTTTGGCCTGCTGCATTTTCTTTCCAGAACGTGTACATTTCCCTTATTCCTTCCGAAAAAGAGTAGTTCCCCGCCTTATTTACGCCATTTAATCAGTTCTAACGATTTAGCGTTAAAGTTTTTTGAAGCGCATTCAAATAGTATTTCCCCCTCTGCCCAATATCGTCATTTTAGATGCTAGGGTGCTGAGCAATTCACGCTGATTAATCAGATTATTTAGTTCTTGAATGACCTTATTTTTTCGTTAGGTCTGCAATAGTCACGTTAACAAAAACAGATACTGGCTGGTATTTGGATAGAGTCGCCAATACTAACTAATAACTGTGCCGAAATTGTGACGCAAAAATGAGAGGGGCTGATAAAATAGCAAACTAGCCTAATCACATAATAGTGTTATATCATAAACGTGATGCTGATGCTTTTCAGTGTCATTTTATTGGTCACTAAAAATTTTTAGGACAACAGGCAGGACAATATCCTTGACCTTAAAAATAAACTTCAATTACATCAAAGGATAATGTCGATGCTAAAGATTTTATTGAGTAATGACGATGGCGTAAATGCACCGGGTATCCAAACCCTAGCGGCTGCGCTACGCCAATATTATCATGTTCAAGTGATTGCCCCAGACCGCAATCGCAGTGGTGCGTCGAATGCACTAACATTAGATAAGCCTTTGAGAATTCAAACGTTAAGTAATGGTGACCTTTCGGTACAAGAAGGCACGCCAACAGATTGTGTGTATATCGGGGTAAATAAAGTGGTGCGCCCACGGCCTGATATTGTGGTCTCAGGTATCAATTGTGGGCCGAACTTGGGGGATGACGTGATTTACTCAGGTACAGTCGCTGCGGCTACTGAGGGGCGTCACTTAGGCTTACCGTCGATTGCCGTGTCATTAGATGGAGATACTCATTATGAAAGTGCGGCAAGGGTAACATGTGATATCTTGATGTTGCTGCAAAAGAGCCCTCTGCGTGCGGGTAATATTTTAAATATCAACGTACCTGATATTCCTTATGAGGATATTAAAGGTATCAAAGTGACTCGCTGTGGAAGCCGGCATGCTGCATCTGAGGTATATAGCTTAGAAGACCCGAAAGGTAATATGTTGTATTGGCTAGGCCCTGTTGGTGAAATTCGAGATGCTGGTCCGGGGACCGATTTTGAAGCTGTACAACATGGCTATGTTTCGATAACCCCATTGCAAGTTGACTTAACAGCCTATAAAACGCACACGTTAGTGGAAGAATGGCTAGAAAAATCAGGAGTGCTAGTAAAATGATAACAGGGCTCATGAAAGATCTTTTGGCTCAATTACGCCAACAGGGAATTCACGATGAGCGCCTATTAGACGCAATTTCACTCGTGCCTCGAGAACGCTTTGTGGATGAAGCTCTTTCACATAAAGCCTACGATAATATTCCATTGCCGATAGGCTATGGTCAGACTATTTCGCAACCATACATAGTGGCTAAAATGACCGCCTTGCTGTCTTTGTCACCGAATGACAAGGTGCTTGAAATAGGGACAGGGTCTGGCTATCAAACGGCAGTACTTGCTCATTTAGTTGAGCATGTTTTCTCTGTTGAACGAGTGAAAAGTTTGCAATGGTCCGCAAAGCGGCGTTTAAAACAGCTTGATTTACATAATGTGTCAACTCGCCATGGTGATGGTTGGGAAGGGTGGCAATCAAAGGGCCCTTTCGATGCTATCATTGTGACAGCTGCGCCGACTGAAGTGCCAACCATGTTACTGGAGCAATTGAAAGATGGTGGGCGGATGGTTTTACCTGTTGGAGATAAAGAACAATCTTTAAAGCTCATTACCCGTCGTGGTAATGATTACCATGCTAATGTCATCGAGAAAGTGCGTTTTGTTCCATTAGTTGCGGGTGACCTTCTTTAATCTATTTGCAATGGTATTTATCCATCACCGCACTGGGTAATTTTGTATCATTAGTCTACATAAATACTATTGCGAATACTTCATTAACTCAAATAGCAGTAAAACTATTCTAAATATGATAGTTTAACCCTCTTAAATTGGATAATAGGCTCAAACTATTGAGTCATAATCTCAAATTGTTATATTTTTGATATATTTAACTTGTTCACTATTTTGTATTTCTGTTTTAATAAGTGAAATATTTTATGGTATCTCTATTACTGACATTATTTTGCATTGTCACGTCAGATTTTTCTTCACGGGAGAAGAAGCATGAAAATTGTTAGCCCTATAAGCAGAATTCGATGGGCAGTCATCTTTTCATTTAGCGGAGCACTATTGGCAGGCTGTTCCACGCCTTATCATACGGCAGCACCTATTTCCAGTGTGAATGATAGCCAATCTCGCCAGCCAACGACGCAAAGAGTGGCACCCGTATCGTCATCAAATACGGGGGTGAGTACGGCAATGCCGTCTGCACGCCCAAATTTATCAAGTAATACCAATACACAACCGGTTAGTCGTACTTCATCTTCAGGGCCTGTTACGACCAATGGAGAAGGGCGTATTGTGTATAACCGTGACTACGGCAATATACCAAAAGGCAGTTATAGCGGTAATAGTTATACTGTTCAGCGCGGTGATACGCTATTTTACATTGCTTATATAACGGGTAATGATTTCCGTGAGTTAGCATCTCGAAACAATATTCCTGAGCCATACAGCTTAAATGTAGGGCAAGTTATTAATATTGGTAACACAAATGTGAACTCGAGCACTCAATTAGCCTCAAATTCATCAAATAGTCATCAGCAACCGGTTGATCTTCGAACAACTAATGCGTATCCTGAAAATAGTGGTGGTCAAACTACAGGTAAGATGTTGCCTAATAATAAGAAACCTGCAACGCAAGTTTCAACGACGACAACAGCTCCGACGACCACAACTGCTTCAACCGCAGCTAGTAGTACAAATAATTCGTCAATAAAATGGCGTTGGCCGGCAGATGGGAAAATGATTGAAAGTTTCTCAGATGCTCAAGGCGGGAACAAAGGGATAGATATTGCAGGTTCTCGTGGTCAAGCTGTACTTGCTGCTGCTCCAGGAAAAGTCGTTTACGCAGGTAATGCTTTGCGTGGATATGGAAATCTAATAATTATAAAACATAACGATGACTACTTGAGTGCCTATGCACACAACGATACGTTGCTTGTGCGTGATCAACAGGATGTCACTGAAGGTCAAAAAATAGCCACCATGGGTAGTACTGGAACAAGTTCGGTTAGATTACACTTTGAAATTCGTTACAAGGGAAAATCAGTAAACCCGTTGCGCTATTTGCCGCAGCGATAAACTGGGCGGAATGCTTTGACATTCTGTCCGCATTATCAAGGGTAGGAGTCACTGATGAGCCAAAGTTCGCTGAAAGTTAACGAGTTATATAATGACCTCGACGAAAGCAATTTAGATGATGCATTTGATGAGAGTCAGTTTAAAGAAGAGGATCTAGTTTCAGAGCAGGATGAAGAAATGGATTTACTCCAGAACACAAACCAACGTGTTCTGGATGCCACCCAAATTTATCTCAGTGAAATTGGATTCTCACCGCTCCTTACAGCTGAAGAAGAAGTCTTTTATGCAAGGCGTGCATTGCGCGGTGATGTTGCGTCGCGTCAACGCATGATTGAAAGTAATCTTCGTTTAGTTGTAAAAATATCTCGCCGTTATAATAATCGAGGTCTTGCTTTACTCGACTTGATCGAGGAAGGGAATCTTGGGTTGATCCGTGCTGTTGAGAAATTCGATCCTGAAAAAGGGTTTCGATTTTCGACGTATGCAACATGGTGGATACGTCAAACGATAGAACGTGCTATCATGAACCAAACTCGTACAATTCGCCTTCCTATTCATATCGTTAAAGAACTCAATATTTACCTTCGTACTGCACGTGAATTAGCCCAAAAGCTGGACCATGAGCCAAGCCCTGAAGAAATCGCTGAACAGTTAGATAAACCTGTCGAAGATGTCAGCCGGATGTTGCGCTTAAATGAACGTATTACGTCTGTTGACACTCCAATTGCAGGGGATTCAGAAAAATCTTTGCTTGAGGTATTGTCTGATGATAATGATTCAGGTCCAGAAAATACAATTCAAGATAATGATTTAAAAGAGAATATTGTTAAATGGTTATTTGAATTGAACCCAAAACAAAGGGAGGTTTTAGCACGACGTTTTGGGCTTTTAGGTTATGAAGCAGAAACTCTGGAAGAGGTTGGGCGCGAAATTGGGCTCACTCGAGAAAGGGTTCGTCAGATCCAAGTCGAAGGTTTAAGGCGGTTAAAAGATATTTTACATGGTGAAGAGCTGACATTAGAAGCATTATTCAACATGTAGAGCACTAACTAGGTTAGTTATTCAAAATCCCTATAGATGAAAGTTTATAGGGATTTTTTTATATCAATATGCACGAGTTAAAGTGATTGGTACACCACTATGAAACTTAAAATCATCATCAGGGGTAGAAATTAGTTCAGCTTCAATAATACCAAAGTAATTAATACGTTCAGTGATATCCTGTTTGCTAATTAATTGCGCTAAGTGTAAATAATCTTGGTAATGACGTGCCTCAGAACGCAATAATGAAATATAAAAGTTAGCCAGTTGCTCATCTAAATAAGGTGCCAGTTTCGCAAAGCGTTCACATGAACGGGCTTCAATATAAGCACCAATAATGAGTTTATCAACCAAGGTTTTAGGGTCATGAGGGCTAATATAGCTAAATAAGCTTTTTGCATAACGCCCTGCGGTTATCCCATCATAGGGAATATTCCTTTGGTGCATAATTTCAAGAACTTGATAAAAATGGTGAAGCTCTTCTTTGATAAGCAATACCATTTTATCAATTAAGTCTTGGCTATAAGGCGATTGTTTTTTCGCGAGTATTTGCTTGGAAATTTGGTTTTTATTTTTTAACGTATATATATCGCCAATTCGATCATAAGCGAATGCTTCATAGGGTTTAAACCATTCAAGTAATACAGTAGCACTTTGCTTATCTACCGCATATTTGCGAATTAAAAACATGGCACTTTGCGCGGCTTTTAGTTCGCATAATAGGTGGTCTTTTAAAATAATGGGTAAGCTTTCAGGTAAACATGCTTTTTGCACCCAAGCATCGGGTGTTTCACATTGCAAAAACTGGCGGATTGGCGCCAGTAATTGTTGATACTCATTCATGTTATATATTCATGTCCTTTAAACGATAAATCCAATCAAGGGCTTGGCGAGGTGTGAGTTTATCCGGGTCAATACTGTCTAATGCCGCTAGTGCGGGTGAGGGCTCGGCTTCTTCTGTGGTTAAGAAGCTAAGTTGCGCACTATCAACATGGCTGGTATTGGCATTATTGGAGATAACCTCAAGTTCTTTCAATTTCTGTTTAGCTCGCTTGATGACATCCTTAGGGACACCAGCAAGAGAGGCTACTGCTAGGCCATAACTTTTACTGGCGGCACCATCTTGGACATTATGCATAAAGGCAATAGTATCACCGTGTTCAATGGCATCAAGGTGGATGTTGACAGCACCTTCGAGCTTTTCTGGCAGTGTAGTTAACTCAAAATAGTGGGTAGCAAATAATGTCATTGCTTTGATTTTATTCACTAAGTTTTCAGCACAAGCCCAAGCGAGTGAAAGCCCATCATAGGTGGAAGTCCCTCGTCCTATTTCATCCATTAATACTAAACTATGTTCAGTTGCATTATGGAGAATATTCGCTGTTTCAGTCATTTCAACCATGAAGGTTGAGCGGCCAGAAGCAAGGTCATCAGAAGCCCCAACACGGGTAAAGATCCGGTCAATTGGACCAATAACCGCTTTACTCGCAGGCACAAAGC
The DNA here is from genome assembly GCF_049545585.1 of Providencia sp. NPDC089933. Taxonomy (NCBI): domain Bacteria; kingdom Pseudomonadati; phylum Pseudomonadota; class Gammaproteobacteria; order Enterobacterales; family Morganellaceae; genus Providencia; species Providencia sp. NPDC089933. The sequence continues at coordinate 44,791 of NZ_JBMWDT010000019.1, read as the reverse complement.
TACCGATATAGGCTAGCAATGTGATCAATGCAGTTTGGCGCATATAAGTACTTTTACCACCCATATTTGGCCCTGTGATGATCAGTAGGCGACGCTGCGGTGACAGTGATAGAGGGTTAGATATAAAGGGTTCACTCAGTACTTGCTCAACAACTGGGTGGCGGCCTTCAGTAATCTGAATACCTGCTTTTTCAGTGAGTTGTGGGCAAGCATAGCCTAAAGTATCTGCGCGTTCAGCAAGGTTTGCTAATACGTCTAGCTCAGCTAGTGCTTCTGCACTGGTTTGTAATTCAGCAAGATGAGGAAGTAACATATCAAATAGCTCATCATATAATGCTTTTTCAATTGCTAACGCTTTCCCTTTTGATGTCAGTACTTTATCTTCATATTCTTTTAATTCAGGAATAATATAGCGTTCTGCATTTTTTAGGGTTTGACGACGAACATAGTGGATTGGAGTTAGGTGGCTTTGACCTCGGCTGACTTGGATATAGTACCCGTGCACCGCGTTATAACCAACTTTAAGTGTGTCTATCCCCAGTTTTTCCCTTTCGCGAATTTCCAGTTTATCTAGGTAATCTGTAGCACCATCTGCGAGTGCACGCCATTCATCGAGTTCACTGTTATACCCTGGGGCGATGACGCCGCCATCACGAACTAAGACTGGCGGAGCATCGATAATGGCTCTTTCAAGTAACGCTTGTAGTTCGTCAAATTGGCCAATCCGTTGTTGTAAATCTTGCAAGTAGGCGCTATTGGATTGCCCCAAGATTTGATGAATATCTTGGTATTGTTGGAAAGCATGGCGCATGCGCGTTAAGTCACGAGGCCGTGCAGAACGTAACGCAAGACGGGCCAATACACGTTCTAAATCCCCAATTTGACGTAAAAAAGGTTGCAGTTCAAAACCACATTCCTGTAGAGCCCCAATAGCTTGCTGGCGGTTATTCAAGACTTGAATGTTTCTTAAAGGTGTATGCAGCCAGCGTTTTAACATGCGGCTACCCATTGGGGTGACACACATATCTAAAATTGCGGCAAGGGTATTTTCTGTACCGCCGGCTAGGTTTTGTGTGATCTCTAAATTTCGACGAGTTGCTGCATCCAAAATGACATTATCATTTTGTTTTTCCATCACAATACTGCGAATGTGGGGTAACGAAGTACGTTGTGTATCTTTCACATATTGCAGTAAACAGCCTGCTGCACGAAGGGCTTTGTGGGCATTTTCGACGCCAAACCCGACTAAGTCTTTGGTACCAAACTGTAAGCCAAGCTGCTGTTTTGCCGTATCGAGTTCATATTCCCATAATGGGCGACGACGTAACCCTTTATTATGTTCAATAAGTGACATGCTAGCGAAGTCTTCTGGGTACAGTAACTCAGCAGGGCGAGTGCGCTGAAGTTCAGCTTGCAGTGCTTCTTCGTCGGCAATTTCGCTAATAATAAAACGCCCAGAGGTAATATCTAAAGTGGCATAACCAAAACCTTGTGGGTCTTGCCAAACCGCGGCCAGTAAGTTGTCTTGCCGCTCATTTAAAAGAGCTTCATCAGTAATGGTGCCGGGGGTGACAATGCGTACGACTTGGCGCTCTACCGGCCCTTTGCTTGTTGCTGGGTCGCCAATTTGTTCGCAAATTGCGACAGACTCACCCATTTGCACCAATTTGGCTAAGTAGCCTTCGGCGGCATGGTGAGGAACCCCAGCCATTGGTATAGGTTGCCCCGCAGATTGCCCGCGTTTAGTGAGCGAGATGTCCAATAATTGAGAGGCTTTTTTTGCATCATCGAAGAAGAGTTCGTAAAAATCACCCATACGATAAAACAGCAGTATGTCTGAATGTTGTGCTTTTAGTTTTAAATACTGCTGCATCATGGGGGTGTGGGATTCGAAACTTTGCTTATCAGTCATAATATTGTCTGTTCTAACGTATTGAGTTAACTAAATTCTGTGAGTTTATTCGAAGATTGTATTCAGGTAATAAAATACCACAGATCGTAATAAATGAGTGTAGATAAAAGTACATGTCGCATAATTCGCTATAGTATGACGTGGTTATGAGCAGGGGCAACAGTATTGGGAAATAAAAGCTCTGAAATGTGTGTATTCTCTCGGGATGTTGAGCCGGTGAATATCTTATGATTGTTTTATATTCAAGAACAATTTAGTTTAGAATTATATTAGAGGAAGGAGTTAGCTTTGCTAGCTAAATTAATTTAATGTATATGGTTATTTGTAGACGATAAATCTCAGCTAATATTTTTTTATTAATGTTAATCAACTGGTTATGGATGGGCGCTGACCTTTATCCAGAATGGATTTATTACGAAGAATCGCTTAAATATAGGTTCACAAAAATAACTAAGACTAATCCATAAATCAGGTACTTGTGTAGACCTTAATATTAGAATGGGTTAAAAAGTTAATTCATATACGAATTGAGAGGTTTTCATGAAATTTAGCACATCAAAAGCGCTAATTATCGCTACGGCAATTGCTATACCGGCATTCTCTTATGCTGATGCTACCCCAGATACTAAAGTCACAGAGGGCCCTCTCAAAGAATGCTATGAGCAAATTGCAGATGCTCCACGAACTGCGGTTCAAGCTTGTTTGCAAAGTAAATTAGATAAAGCCGATGAGCTAATGAAGCAAGCACTTACCGACAATGAAACACATCTAAAACAGTTGAATTCATCTGCGACGACACAGGCGATTACATCATTAAAAAAATCGCAGGATGATTTCCTTGCATTTAGAGTTAGTGAGTGCCAACGTCAGGCAGATGCATTACTCGGTGGAACCGGAATGGGGGATGTAATGCTAGCGTGTAAAGTGCAGCTAACTTACTCACGAATTGAAGCGCTTAACCCATAAAAGTTGTTCTTATCGGGGTGCCTTAAGTTTTTTATGCATATGGCAGTAAATTGCTTTCGTCATGGTTGCGATAAACAAGATAAGAAATGTATCCAATATGGGAATTCACCCTTATGACTGGCAATTTGAGCCCCTTAAGTTCGTATTAAGGGGCTTTGTTGGTTATTGCGCTGCCTTTTTCAGCTTTTCAACTTGCTCAACGGTAACAGGGGTACTTTGTCCTCCCCATTCGGCTCGCGCCCATGAAATTAAATCGGCTATCTCTTGTGATGTTAAATCATCTGCAAAACTTGGCATGGCGTACATACGTTGGCCATTAGGGAACGTTGTTGTCGGGATACCGGTTAATACCACACTTATAAAAGTCTCGGGGCTATCCATTGCTAAAATAGCGTTACCTTTTAAGGCTGGAATGCCATTAGGAACGCCTTCCCCTGTGATGCCGTGACAGCCTGCGCAGCTCGACATATACATCAGACGCCCTTGCTCCATAGTCCCTGCGGTATCAGCCATTTGTTGGCTATTAGCTTCAGGAAGTGGAGCTGGCGGCTCTTTTTTGCCAAGTACTTTTCCTTGTTTATCGGTCATTAAATAAATAGCCATATCATCGACATCACTTTTTTTCATCTGACTAGTGGAAAAGTGTGTGACAGTGCTCATATCTGCAAAAGCAGAGCCTTGTGGTGCGTTACCTGTGAGTAAAAATTGGCTTAGTGAGGCAGTATCATAACCATGCTTAGACAGTGCTGCGGCAGTAATATTAGGAATTGCCAAACCTGCTTCCTCTCCACCTTGAAGTGAACGTGAAAACTCTACGCCCATCATAAGGTTACGTGGTGAATGACAGGCGCCACAGTGAGCTAACCCTTCGACAAGATAAGCACCGCGGTTCCATTCGGCAGAACGTTGCGGGTCATGTGGTGCATTTCGTTTCGGGAAGTTCAGTAGTGTCCAAAAGTTCATAAACGGACGAACTGGGAGGACAAAAACCCCCGTATTTTCTTTGTTTGGCACCGCCATGGGAGGAAGTGACATCACATAAGCATATAAGGCATCAATATCTTCTGATGTTGTCATATGTGTAAAGACAAAAGGCATCGCAGGATAGAGGTTCCCTCTTTCTTTGCCAATACCGTCTTTTAATGCTCGATGGAAATCGGCACGCGTATAGTTACCGATGCCGAATTGTTTGTCGGGGGTGATATTGGTGGAATAAATGGTCCCAAATGGCGTTTCAATGGCTCGTCCTCCTGCCGCTAGCGGCCCCTCAGGCAAAGAATGACAACCAAAACAGTCTCCTGCTGTTGCCAATTCTTGGCCTCTAGGCAGTAATTTTGCGATTTCTTCTGAGGTCAGTGGTTTATCGATATTAGTTGCGATACTTGAGGTTCGAAATGCACCGAATAGGATAGCAAGCATAAGCGCTATGAATATTACGATGATGATATAGAACGTTTTACGTATGGAGCTAGATTTAGTCATTGTCTTTCCCCTTAGTCTATTACACAGCCGGGGGTGTCGAGAGCAACTTTTCTCACCGCTTCATAATAACGTACATAGCCGGTACAACGGCAAATATGTTCGTTGAGAGCTTCTTCTATTGCATGTTCTAGCTCTGCGCGTTTAATTGGGTGTTTCTTGAGCTTATCAAGAAATACCGTCGCGCCAGTGACAAAACCAGGGGCACAATACCCACATTGGAAAGAGAAGTTTTCGATAAAGGCTTGCTGGATTGGTGTTAATTCAATGACGTTGCCTTGTTCATCAAGTTTAGCTTGCCCCTCGATGGTGACAATATTTTTATGATTAAAGTAATGAGCACCAAAGATGCAGGTGCGGCTTTCAATCGTTGAGCCATCGGGTTGAATTTCCATGATGGTGCAAGCGTGGCAGATCCCTTGCCCACAGCCGAAGTGAGTACCAGTGAGGTCTAAATATTCATGTAAAAATTCAATCATTGGCATACCAACAGGGACATCAATAGGACCAATTTTTTTGCCGTTAATGGTCAGTGTTAATGGCTTGCGCTCAATAATCGGAACGGCATTTTTGATATTCATGAGAGGGCCTTTTTAATTTTATCAACCGTAATCGGGAATTCGTAGAAACGCTTGCCTGTAGCGTGGGTTAATGCATTACTAGTCGCTGGTAAGATGGGGATCATTCCAAGTTCAGCCATACCTTTTGGTGGTGAGGTCTCAGAAAGGGGCGGTAAGTAATCAATGGTTTGCTGCCATACGGCGACATCTTTAGCTCGAGGCAGAACATAGCGGTTAAAATTCCATGTTCCATTACCGGGGCCATCTTCATATAACGGGAGCTCTTCCATTAATGCGTGACCAATCCCCATTGCGGTGCCACCTTGGATTTGCCCAGATACTAATTCAGGTACAATCATAGTGCCGGGGTCCATAATCATATGGTGACGCATGATCTCGACTTCGCCAGTCATGGTATTGACATTGAGCTCAACTAAACAGGATGCGGGCGTCACTGTAGTCGGGTCGGCTTTTGCGCGCTGTGTCGGCGGGTAGTAGGCAATATTACGTTTAATGAAATGATAACCGCCTGTTGTCATTTGTTTTTTCAATTTTTGTGATGCACCATCACCATAACGTACAGATATCGCATCAAGAGGGAGGTTTTTTAAGCCAACAGTAGGAATATCAAATTCTGCACGAGCCCATTGCCAGCTTGAGTATCCATGTACGGCGACGCCTGTAATTAACCCCATTTCATGAGCTCTTTTTGCAAGTTTGTCGAAGGGAATTGGTTTCATGCCTCCGCCGCCAATACCTTCAGGCCCTACTCGGATATCTGCGAATTCGACATTTAAGCCATTGAAAGCTCCACCACCAGGACCTTCACTCCAAATACTTTTTGCGGCAGGCCAGAGTGTGTTTTCCAATAGAAAATGCCCGGCTTGGCGAGTACCGAAACCAATGTAGTAAACGCCACTAGATGAGCTCATATCAGGGATAAGAGCGGGCGTCCAATAAGGATCAGTTTTAGATAACTCATCTTGTTTTTTCTGGTCTGCCCAACTGGTTTTAAGGGGTAACTCCTCAAATTCAGTGACGCCAAACTCGACAACATCAGGGGCTTTACTCAGCGCCTGCCATACCATCACTTGTTGTGCGGTTGTGCCGCCAGTACCAATTTCTTGCATACAATGGCGCATGGTGAGTTTGCCATTGGCGTCAAATTCTAGGGAGAGGATAGTAGGAACGCCACTTGAGCCGTAAACTTGTTGTACTTGAGCAAAACCAACACCGTAGAGTTTCCCCGGGTTTTTTGCTTCATATTCTGCTTTATTTTTATTACGTTCGACCCAAATTGGGTGGTTTTCTGCTAGGTTTAACATTTCTACATTGCGAGGATCGCCTGCAATAACACCACCTTGAGTATTTGGATAACCTTCTAAAATAGCGTTACGGCGGCGTAACTCGATAGGGTCAATGTTAAGATCATGGGCGATTTCATCGACCATTAACTCGGTGACCGCCATAGATTGTAATGACCCAAAACCACGCATAGAGCCGGCTTCAACTGCAGGGGTCGCCATTGCTAAGGCTGTTAAGTCCGATTTAGGGAAATAATAAATCGATTGGGCTCCACGGACAGCAACGTGAGATACGGCAACGGAAAGGTTTTCACGACCTCCGCCATTACAGTTATAAGTACCTTTTAATACATCAAATTTACCCGTTTTTTTATCACCCACAATGGTGACATCCATTTCAATGGAATGGCGTTTCATCCCCATTTGAAATTGTTCATAGCGGTCGTTTGCCATACGTACTGGTAGCCCATCGGCATAGAAACTTGCCACCATAGAATAGAACGGGAAAACCGAATAGTCTTTTGAGCCATAACCTACCGTAGAGCCAGTTAATAGCACAATATTCTCGACTGAAAAGTGTTTATTGTATTTAGATAACTCTGCTGCTGCATTTACTACACCAGCAGGTGATTGTGTCGCGGTTAAAATATGCAGTGTTTTGGTTTGTGCATCATACCAAGTGTTACAGTTATCTGGCTCCATAGCACAGGGGTCGATAGACTGAGAAAAACCGTGGCGTTCAATGACAAATTTATTGGGGTCCTGTTTTGCAGCTTCGACCTCTTGCTCAATTTGCCGTGCGTAATCCATGGCTTTTTCTTGTTTATCGGGGTGTTTTTCTGCTTGGTGTAAGGCTTGAATAAAACCACCCCCGCGATCTTTTCGAATGACAGGTGGAATGGTTAGTGCATGTTTAGGGTCATAAGGGGGCCAAATGGGGGTATTACCATCAAAACCGCCTTTAATTCCTGAATCTTGGTAAGGAGAAAAAATGGAAGGGGAAAGTGGTGTTTCACCCCCAATGCGAACGTAACGGGCTGCTCCATAGTTAGCTGGCGGTTTGGGGCCGGTGACGGCACCGTATTTTACCGTGTTCGTTGCAAACCGTAGCATTCGTTGTGCAGCACTAAAATGATCAAAATCCTGATAAATTAAGATGGCAACAGGGTGGCCGATAATAGGGGGCGTCTCACCAAGAGGGACTAAAATATTGGTGCCATAGAACCCTTTTCCCATACTAGTATCTTGAGGAATATTTAAACCATCTCGTATAAGGTCTTCTTGCAAAACAATTTTATCGGGTTGTAGATTTGGCCCTAGCATTGAAATGTCGATGCCTTCAAAGGTTTTATTCGCTTCTGTTGCTTTTAACATAAAGGCATAACTTTGTTTTTTAGGCCAGCCAGGAATATCTTTTGCTCGGTAATCGCGTGCAAAGTTTTTGCGTCCTGTTACCTTCTCCACACCGTCCCAACGAAAACGAGCTTTACCATTTTGACCGATCCAATCTGTTGGGGGTGAATCTGAATCAAGCTCCATTGCACTAGCAAAAGGTAATTTACCGACCATAACAGCAATACCTGCAATGGTTCCGAGTTTGATAAAATTGCGTCTAGAAATTTGTCCCGACATTTAGTGCTCCCTGATTATATTCTTAGGAGATTTTATTAGTGATGGAGATAAATAATTCATCTTAATTGTTAATAGTAATATTATTTTGTTTCGATGATATCTATTCTAAAATTGATGATTAATATCAGATTGCTCAGTAAGTTAGATAAGAAATTATGTAAATAGTAAGGTTATCTATAGAGGTATATCAAGAATGAGTAAAGGGATTTATTCAAGAAAGTGAATAATATTGTTAGAGTCATCTTAATATGACAGTGTTGAATAAAGTCACTGAGTTTTATCGGGGTATGATTTAATTAAATCAAATGAAATATTATTAATAAATACATAAAATCAACATGTATTTAATGATATAGAATCGGTTGTTATGCGCTGATTTGGTGGCGAACTATCGAGCTTGTTAATATTGCTACAAGCTCGATAGCTGCTTTTTAGTTGTTACTGACGTAATGCTTTAATTTTATCTGGGGTGACATCTGCGGGTTGTCCCCCCCATTGGACCCGAAGGAAATTTACCAAATCACTGATTTGCTCATCTGTAAGTTGGCCTGCAAATCCAGGCATACTTTGCATGTTTTGGTTATTTGGGAATGGTTGTTCAGGTAAACCATCCAAAATGGTATTAATTAAATTAGTACTATCTACATCACGAAGCGTTGAATTACCTTTTAGCGCAACAGCGACATTAGGTTTTCCTTCCCCATCGTATGAATGGCAGCCAGAGCAAGTTTCCAAGTAAATTTGGTGGCCCTGTGGAGAACCCTCACCTATATTTAATGGTGAAGTTGCGGGTGGGTTGTCGCCCATTAAATAGGTCGCAATGGCTTTGTTATCTTCAGGTGTGAGATGTTGTGAGCTAAGATAAATCACCGGGTGCATATCACTGAAAGCAGACCCTTGCGGAGCGATACCGGTCATAAAAAATTGTTGCAAGTCCTTTGTTGTCCAACCGCGAGCTGCGAGAGCTTCAGGTGTAATATCTGGCGCCATAAAACGGCCTAAAGACCCACCTTTCATAAAGTTATCTAAATCCATTTCACCAAGTTTTCCTCTTGGAGTATGACATTCAGCGCAGTGCTCTAACACATTGACTAAATACTTTCCTCGCAACCATTCAGGAGAGCTACCTTGTGAACTATTTGGTAGGGGCTTATCGTTAAAAAACAATAAATTCCAGCCAATCATTGCCATACGTTGGTTTAGTGGAAAGGGCAGTTCGTTCTCAGGAGGGGCGACATCGACAGCAGGTTGGCTCATGAGGTAGCTGTAAATAGCATCAGAATCTTCACGCGTTATTCCTTTATAAGAGGTATAAGGCATGGCCGGATAAAGGTGCTTGCTAGGGGGAGAAATACCCTGAGTCAAAGCGGTATAGAACTCGTCTTTTGTCCAACGACCAATACCGAAATCAGCGGATGGCGTTAAGTTACTGCTGTAAATTGTCCCGAATGGCGTATCCAGAGGGAAACCGCCTGCCAGTGGTGCGCCATTGGCACTTGTATGGCATGCAGCGCAGTCACTCGCAAGGGTAAGGTAATGGCCTCGTTCGATTTCTTGTGCTGTCGCGGTAACTTTTTGCACTGGGCCATCTAATGTACGGCTTTCGTACCAATACAGCACAGCCCAAACGATAACAATGATGGCTATAAGCCATAATAGAATGCGTTTAATCATTTTATGGCCTCCTTGAGTAACCCTGGAGTACTGAGGACCACATCGCGTACGGCTTCGTAATAACGCACATAACCGGTACAGCGGCAGATATGATTATTAAGGGCTTGTTTAATCGCTTCTTCTAAATCTTCTTCGGCAATTGGGTTTTTCTGCAGTTGCTCAATAAAAATAGTTGCAGCATTAACAAAGCCGGGGGTGCAATAACCGCATTGAAAACTAAAGTGTTCAACAAAAGCTTGTTGCACTGGGGATAAAGTAATGTCGCCGTTTTCTTCTTTAGTTGCAGCGCCTTCAATAGTGCGAATACTTTTATTATTAAAAAAATGAGCCCCTGTGATGCAGGTTCGTATTTCTTCACTTGTACCGGATGGGTTGTCTAATATCACGACACAAGCGTGACAAATACCTTGCCCACAGCCGAGCCTTGAGCCCGTTAGGTCTAGGTATTCATGTAAGAAATCAATCATCATTAGGCCAGCAGGGACATCTATCGGTCCATAGGATTGGCCATTGATAGTTAGGGTGAGAGGAAGGAAATTTATGCTCATGATATTACCTCTATGATGTCTTCAGGGCGAACTGGCAGGCGCAGGAAGTGATGTCCTGTTGCGTCAGCAATGGCGTTAACGATGGATGAAACGACAGGGATCATTACGACCTCTGCGACACCTTTAGGGGGATCTGTTTCTGAAAGCCCCGGTAGGATTTCATTTGTCTGCTTCCAGACGGCAACATCACTGGCTAACGGCATATGATAACGGTTGAAATTCCATGTTCCGTTACCCGGTCCATCTTCATAGAGAGGTAAATATTCGTGTAATGCGTGGCCTATCCCCATCGCGAGTCCACCTTGGATCTGCCCTGAGACAAGCTGAGGTACAATAAGGTTGCCACATTCAACAACAGTATGATGATCTAGAAGTTCAACATGTCCCGTTGCCTTATCAATTGAGAGCTCAGAAAGTGTAGCAACAGCACTGTAGTAGGTGACACCTGCATTATTACGTTGTGTGTCAGGATAATAGGCTTTTTCACGATGCCAAACTTGGTAATCTTGATCTGCAAAGCGTAAAGAAAGACCATCAATGTATAAACGACGTGTCTCACCATTAATTTTGAAGTCAGCTTCAGCCCATTGCCAGCGGTTAAATACGTGGCAAACGGCGCCTGTAACCCCACCCATTTGGAAAGTTCGTTCAACTAAGCGAGATAAACTCAGTACTTCTAATCCATTAGCGGTTAAGCCATTTTCAACCCAACGCGCATCTTCACGTCGAACAACGAGAGGAGCGGCTTGTCCATTACCAATACCTTCTTGCCAAATAGACATCGCAGCAGGCCATAAACCATATTCGAATATTAATCGAGCGGCTTCATTCGTACTTTGAGTGAAGTAATAAGCGGAATTACTCGCACTTGCTGGTGAACAATAATTAGGTGTCCAAAGAGGGTTCTGTGCTAAGCGTTCCTGTTCTTCTTGTGACATAGCGAATGGATTACCACTCGAAACCATCGGCAATACAGACCAATCAACGACAGAAAAATGAGCTTCTTCTGCAGGTTTACCTAGCCATTTAGCGCAAACCACCGACTGAGAGGTTGACATACCTGTGCCAATTTCCGCTCCACTGTGATAGATAGCAATTTTACCTTCAGGAGTTAGCTCGACGCGGGCAAATGAAGATTCAGCTCCTGTACCAAAGTCTTTTTGTACGCATGAAATACCTGTGCCAAATAGTTTTCCACTATTTTTTGCTTCAAAGTCGGCTTTACGTTTGGCTCTTTCTAGCCACATGGGGTGCTCAGCGCAACGGGATAGCACTTCATCGGCACGAATTGCGCCGCCAGGGATAGCGCCTTGGGTATTTTTCATACCTGATTTAATCAGGTTTTTCATTCGAAACTCTATAGGGTCTGCATTCAGTAATTTTGCGGCTTCTTCCATCAACATATCGGTGGCAGCCATTGCTTGCAAAGTCCCATAGCCACGAGCTGAGCCAGCATCTACAGCCCTTGACGCAATCCCGACTGCTGAGAGATCACTACGAGGGACGTAGTAGATTGCTTGGGCGCCAGTTGCCCCGACCATAACAACCGAAGGGGTAAAGTTACAGCGCCCGCCACCATCGCCAATGAATGATGCAGAAAGCGCTTCGATTTTGTGGGTTTTTTTATTAACGGCTAACGTGTAATCCATATCAAAAGCATGGCGTTTAATACTGGATTGAAATTGCTCATAGCGGTCATTGGCTAACCGAATTGGTACACCATCACCATAGAGTGTTGCCATAGCACCATAGTATGGAAATGGTGCATGGTCTTTGGAACCATAACCCACGGTAAAACAAGGATGTAAGAAAATTTGTTTAATCGGAAATTTTGATTTTGCCAACATCTCAGGTAGCGAAGCTGCGACTTCTTGAGGAGATTGAGTTGGAATAACTAAATGGAATGATTGGTTTTTTGCATCATACCAACCATTAGCATTATCAGGCTCAAGTGCTGCGGTATCAATAGATTGTGAGAAATAGTTACGTTTAATAATTAGCCAATCTTCAGGTGGGTTTTCTAACTGCTTGGCGAGTTCATCAGCATAAAACATGCCTTCTTCGTCCAGTTTTCCGCCTTCACGCCCTTCGGGCCAAACTGGTAGATGTTTTTTCATCCCGATAGGGGAAATTGGCATGTCTTTTAGACTAGAGTATACATCTGGTGAATAAGGCGTTTCTCCGCCAATTCTTACACCGCGGTAAGTTCCCCAAGGATTGCGTTCGAGAGGGCCAGTATAAGCGCCATATTGAATGATATCATCACGGAATTTTAGCGTTTCTTTCGCGAAGTTAAATCTAGCGAAGTCATGATAAATCAATAAAGCGACCGCTTGACCTAGATATGCGGGGGTTTTCCCTGTAGGTAACAACATGTCATCACCATAAAAGTCAGGGAAGGCGACACCATCTTTTTCTAAATCTGCTGCCGTCACAAGGCGATCAGGCATTAACCCATCTTTAAGACGACTGAGGTCAAAACCTTGATAGATTTTATCGGCTTGAGTAACTCGAAGTAGAAATGCATGACCCTGTTTTTTGGGCCAGTGAGGGATATCGCGAGCGCGTATATCTCGAGCAAATACTTTTTCTCCTTGAACTTTGGAAAAGCCATCAATTCGAAATTTTATTTGCTTATCTACGGGATTCCAATCTGGAGATTGAAGGATTTTTTCCTCGAATAGCACGTCAAAGGCACGGCTATACAAAGGCGCTAAATAAACAGATATCCCAGCAATAACGGCACATTTTAGAAAGTGTCTGCGGGAGAGTTCGACATTGCTTTTGCTCATAATACACCCTTACACTTATTTTTACTGTATCAGTGTTTTTATTTTTATAATTGCATTGATATTTATTCTATATCCATTTAACTATTGTTCAACTACTAATAATTAGCAAATTAATGAAAACTAAAGCTTGTTATCTTATTGAATATACCTTATCTATGAGATACGCAATAAATATATATACACATAACGTAACCTATGAATATTGGTATTTTAATATTAGCAGCAGGAAAAAGTGAACGTTTTCAAAAGGCTGGAGGTAAAGGAAGTAAATTAAATCTCGTGCTTGATAAGCAAACAGTTTTTGAGAAAACTTTATATAATTCAATGGGTAGTGGGCTTCCGATTCATGTGGTTACTCGCCCAAATAATGTTGATGTTATTAATAATTGCTTACAATTTAACATTTCATTTTCATTGTTAAATAGTGATGGGCTGGGTGATTCTATCGCATTAGGTGTTAAAGAAACATGGCACTTAGATGGGTGGTTGATTCATTTGGCGGATATGCCATATATAAATAGTGAGTTATTTGTATGTGTAGCTAATGAATTAAAATATCATTCATTAGTAAGACCTATATATCAGGGGTGCCCTGGTCATCCTGTGGGGATATCTGCTAAATACTATTTAGATTTAATTAGATTGACGGGGGATGAAGGTGCAAAATCGCTATTACACCATAATGTTGTTTATGAAATGGATATAAATGATAAAAATGTTATTAAGGACATTGACTATCCAAGTTTTGATAACAAATAGGGAGCAAATATGTTGCGTGAAGATGTTTCTGTTATCTCTCAAGCGGTTGTTTGGATAAAAGAAGGGCCTATCTGGCTATGTACCGTATTGAATACTTATGGCTCTTCACCTAGAAGCCCTGGCTCTCTTTTGGTTGCAAGAAGTGATGGTCAGTATTTAGGCTCGCTTTCTGGAGGTTGTATTGAGGAAGACTTTATTCAACGAATTAAACAGACTGAATATACGGATAGCAGCCAAGTCGTACGTTATGGGCGAGGTGGCATCGAAGCCAAAGTAAATTTACCCTGTGAGGGGAGTTTAGATGTTTTAATAGAATATTTACCAAATAATGAAAAATCACTTAATTATCTAATCGAAATTCAAAATGCATTATTGGGTTATTCTGCAATTATCAAAAAAGTGACATTGCCGCAGCCCGGAATGATTAATACGGTAAAGGATATTGAGTTTTCAACACAGATAGAACGAGATGGTCACGATATTCAATTATACATTGCAGCTCCCCCAAAACTGATTATTGCTGGCATTTCAACAGTTGGCGCTTATTGTGCTAATTTTGCACTCACTTTAGGCTTTGAAGTGATTATTTGTGATCATAGAAATGATGAGTTATCACGTTTTTCGCAGCAGATTCCCTCTCAGATAGAAATCATACCTGTATTTCCTGCCCGTTATTTAGAAGAAAAGGGGTGTTCCCCTAATAGTGCAATAGTTTCATTAACTCATGACCCGCGGATCGATGATTTGACATTAATGGAAGCGGTAAATACAGATGCATTCTATATTGGTGCAATGGGCTCTGTAAGAACAAGCGCTCGTCGAAGAGAGCGTTTAGTTGAGACGGGCGGTATGTCAGTCGATGAAATTAAGCGTATTCATGCACCTATTGGTATTCCTATTGGGAGCAAAACCCCCCCTGAGATAGCATTAGCTATTATGGCGGATATTGTTGCTTATAAAAATGGGGTGAATTTGTCTAATCAGGTATGTGATAAGAAAAAGTTGATGACGACAGCTTAAATAGCATGTGATATTGAAAACTAAAGTTTCCTAACCATGGCTTGGATGAAAAAACAGTGAGCCTTTAATTTTAGGCCTCACTGTTTTTATTGATAGCGAGGTATACAGTTAAAGTATATTAGGACTGGGAAGCAATAACCATAATCTCAACAAGTACTTGGTCACGAGCCATATTAGCTTCAACCGCTGCACGCGCAGGGCTATTTTCTACAGGCATCCAATTTTCCCATGCTGCATTAAAGGCGGAAAAGTCTCTCGCCATATTTTTAATCCAAACTTGAGCAGATAAAATACGGGTTTTATCACTGTTGCTTGCTGCTAATAAAGCATCTATTTTCGCAAAAACTTCTTCAGTTTGTTGCGTAATATCGCCAGTTAAATCATTCGGTACCTGCCCTGATAAATAAACAATGCCTGCATGTTCAACACTATCAGCTAAGCGTGGTTTTGGGTTATTACGTTTAATGGGCATAGTTACCTCGTGAATCCAGTTAAAGAAATAGGTGATTTTTGTTCTGTAATAAGTTTAGTTAATATTTCTGCACTACCAGCAGCGAGTGTGAAACCTAAACTGCCGTGACCAATATTTAGCCACAAATTGTGGTATGCAGTTTTTCCTAAAATTGGGGGTCCTTTAGGTGTTGATGGACGTAAACCAAACCAACTTTCGGCGCTATCAACTTGTGGTAGCTCAGGAAAGGTTTTTTTTATGATTTTTTTGAGCGCTTTTATTCTATTTTCGCGTAAGCCAGCCGTGTCATATCCAATATCGACCATGGCAGCAATACGGAGTTGGTCATTAAGTTTGGCATAGACAATCTTATTTCCGTAATCAGTCACGTTAATTTTAGGTACTGTATTTTCTGTTTGTGGATATTTCACACTTAAGCTATACCCTTTAAGACCTAATATTGGCACATTAATTTTGAGCGACTTCAATAATTCACGACTGCCGTTACCTGCACAAACAATAAAATCATCGGCTTGAATTATTCCCTGGTGTGTCGCTACGCCTGTAATACGGTTATCTTGTTTAATGAAATATTGGACTGATTGTTGTAAACAAAGATTAAATTGCGGTTGAGTTTGCAAATATTGCAAGAGATTTTTACAGAACAAATAACAATCAGCACTTTCATCATCAGGGGCATAGATGGCACCGACTAATTGGGACTGTATATGTTTTAAAGAGGGTTCCAGTTCGATGATTTCAGCGGGTGTTAATGTTTTTTGGAATTGTTTATCGGCGGTTTCGCTGGCTTTTAGAAAGCTTTTCGAATCACGGTGGATAATCAGTTTGCCTGATTTTTCCCACGCAAAATCGCCTAAATCACCTTTTTGACGCCATAAATTCATCATATTTTGGCTTAATAATGATAAGCGTAAAAGATGGTCTCCGTTGATTCTATTGGTTTTTCGGTTACAAGCTAATGTGAATTGTGCTAACCAAGACCATTGGTGCACAGACGGGGTTATCTTTAAATTTAAAGGCGAGTCGTTTTTCCCCATCCAACGCAAACCTTGTAAAGGCACACCAGCATCGGCGAGTGGGGACACATAGCGATAACTAAGCTGACCACCATTTGCAAAACTGGTGTGCATTCCAACATCTGTTTCAGACTCAATTAACGTGACAGTTTGCCCCGCTTTAATTAATGCATATGCGGTACTTAGTCCAATCACACCGGCACCGATAATCACCACATGTTTAGCCATAATATTCTATAACCAATAATCACTAAGGAGTTATTATTTAACGGTGAATAGGTTAACTAAACAATTGAGTTTTCATTACCAGAGTATAACTTTTGGTTAACTGTTTTATTCCTTTTTTCCAAAGTTAACGCCAATGTATTGACGTAATTTTGTGCCGCTTTCGTTAATGGTCTATCCGCACGATGAAAGACGGAGACTGCGAGCTGTAAATCTTCTTTGAGAGGGTAAATCATTGATTCGGGTAAGGTATGCTCAGCTGAAAAAATATCGGTGATGCTACACCCCAACCCAGCTTGGACGAATTCAGCTGCCATATGATAAGTATGAACGCTAATGTTTGACTCTAAAAACTCATGGCGTTCTTGTAATAATTGGGCCAATGAATCTGAGCCAGGGTGTATCCAACGCTGTTGATCAATATCGATAAGAGAAACAGGTGAGTGTGATGGTGGTTTACTGTCTACATAGACCAACGGAATATTAGCAATCGGCAGCATTGTGATCCCACCTTCAATACTTAGGTTGAAGCCTATGCCAATATCTAAGTCTTGCTGAGTTAATAACTGCATAATATCTGTTGTGTGATGTGTTCCTATGGTCAGTTTAATATTGGGATGTTTTTTTATAAACAGA
Source organism: Providencia sp. NPDC089933 (assembly GCF_049545585.1). Taxonomy (NCBI): domain Bacteria; kingdom Pseudomonadati; phylum Pseudomonadota; class Gammaproteobacteria; order Enterobacterales; family Morganellaceae; genus Providencia; species Providencia sp. NPDC089933. The sequence continues at coordinate 27,796 of NZ_JBMWDT010000019.1, read as the reverse complement.
GCCGTTACTTCGGGAACGAGGTTTAACCCCAAGCTGGGGAGACACCCTACAGCAAGTTTACCTTGAGGGTTACGTGATAAGTTTTGTGCTAAAATTCTTAGCTTTTCTAAGTTGTGATAAACTTCTTTGGCTTCTTCAAACAGCAAATTGGCTTCATCAGTAGGGAGCAATTTCCCTCTTATCCGCTGAAATAACACTAGCCCAAGTTGTTGCTCTGCATGTTTTAAGGCTTTACTGGCTGCTGGTTGTGAAATATGTAAAACTTCTGCTGCACGAGTTAAAGACCCACAGGTCATGACTGCATAAAAAATATCAAGATGCCTTAATTTCATTGTATAAAACCTACTATTTTTCGCTATATCACTATGTTAGCGAAATCATTTAAATTAATCCGGATAAGTCATCACGTTGTTACGATGAATGTGAGCGATTACTCTGTTTTTCGCTAATCAAGTTTTTCTTAGCGCAAAGGAACCAGTAAAGTTCAATAGTCTTTGAGGGGAAACGTGGGTAACTGAAAAGAAACAGAGAAGCGAGCCTATAGCTTTTTGTTATAGGCTCGCAAGTTATACTATCGTGTTAAGTAAAGTAAGTACCGATTTCAATAAAGATCTTAATTATGATGCTATTTGCAATATCAACAATAAAGGCTCCAACCATTGGAACAACTAAAAAGGCTTTATGTGATGGGCTAAAAGCTTTGGTAACTGTTTGCATATTGGCAATAGCTGTAGGGGTTGCCCCCATACCAAAGCCACAATGCCCTGCACTAATAACGACAGCATCATAATCTTTACCCATCATCTTAAAGGTAACAAAACAAGCGAATAGCACCATAACCATAGTTTGTACGGCAACGATGATTAAAACAGGCCCAGCCATACTCGCTAATTGACCAAATTTGAGTGACATTAATGCCATGGCTAAAAATAGTGATAATGCGACACTGCCTAATACATCAACGGTTGGCTCAAAAACCTCATGCTTAAATACATGGGTTAATACATTACGGATAATAATACCAACAAATAAACACCACACAAAAGTAGGTAAATGCAACACGGTATCTTTAAATAATTCACTGATATATCCACCAGCGACGATGCAGATAATTAACATCGAAATGGTCTCAATCACATTATTTGCATTAATTTTCCGCTTAACGCTAGGTTGTTCAAAAGCCTCAATAATTGTTTCTTTTTCAAGTTCAGTGGCTTTTGGAATAGTGACTTTTTTCAATAAGTGACGAGCAACAGGACCACCAATTAACCCACCTAAGACTAAACCGAGGGTAGCGCAAGCCATCGCTAATTCAACTGCACCTGTGACACCGTATTTATCAGCCAGTATTGGCCCCCAAGCTCCTGCATTACCATGCCCACCGGTTAACGTCACTGACCCCGCAATTAAACCAATAAATGGGCTTTCATTTAATAAAACCGCCATTCCCATTCCTACTGTATTTTGAATGGTAATCAAAATGGTTACTGCGATGGTTAATAAAACGAGAGGTTTCCCTCCTTTTATTAATCGAGAAAAATCTGAACTTAACCCAATTGATGAGAAGAAGGTGATCATTAGAATGCTTTGTAGTGAAGCATCGAAAGTAAATGAATAACCTACTGTTTTATCAACGATTAATAAAATTATGGCAACAATAAACCCACCGACAACGGCTTCAGGAATATGGTTTTTTTGAAGAAATGGTGTGTATTTAACGACAAACATACCAATCAATAGCGCCAAACAAGCGACTAATAAAGTGTAGCTGGCATCTAGGATCATTATTTTACCTCAAGTTAGTTTACCAGAACTTTCACTGTTGTTATTTAACATTAGCGACAAATTAAATTACTTTGCTTAACTTTTGTTTAACAATGAGTTTTGTTTGGGTATCTATAACTTTTAGTTAACCATGATCTATAACACTATTTAGATATTGTTTTTTTCGTCGTTGAGTATTTTTGTGAGAATATCACTAATTATTTGTTTTTATGGTTTTTTTTGTTTTTGTGCCGTTTTTATATCGTAATGATAATGGTGTAAATGAGGTGTTTTTTTATCTGAGAAAGGTAAAGAGATAATCGAAAGGAATGATAAGAAGTGTGATGTGTGACATAAAAGAAAACCGCCACTAGTAAGAAAACAAAATAGTAATCTGTATGAATAATATAAGGTTTGTATCAAAAAATTAGCATTTTAAATAGTGACAATACCGATTTTAAATTTATGGCTTAGAATTAAATAAATAACATTATTATTAACAAAAATCACAGTTTAATTTTGTTTGTATATTGTTATTTAGTGTTTTTCAGCATCTTTTTATTATTATCATAATAGGTTAATAATTTAACTATTTGTTTTTTTAAGGTTAATAAGAGATTATTGACACTCATTTTTATTTTAAAGTCTTATTTTTCCTTAATATAGTGAGAATAAAATTTTTGCTATGATGTATTACTATAGCTTATGTAAATCAATGGGGAATGTAGTTTGATCAAGGCTTATAAGATTACTCGGTAGCCCACTTAGTTATGATGATTTTTATGGAGTGTTTTAAATGAAAAAAACTATTCGGCAAGTAACATTCGAATTATTACGTAAATTAGGTGTAACAACCGTTTTTGGTAATCCAGGCTCAACAGAAGAAACATTTTTAAAAGATTTCCCGAGTGATTTTCGTTACATCCAAACTTTACATGAGTCTTCGGCTGTTGCCGCAGCTGATGGTTATGCTCAAGGTATGCGTAAGGTTGCTATGGTGAATGTACATACATCAGCAGGTTTAAGTAATGCGATGAGTAATATATTAACCGCCTATATGAACCGGACACCATTGATTATTACTGCCGGCAACCAAACGAGAGAAATGTTATTAATGGAACCTTGGCTGACAAATATCGAACCCGAAACACTTCCGAAACCGTGGGTGAAATGGAGCTATCAGCCTGTACGTGCTGAAGATGTCCCTGCTGCATTTATGCGGGCTTATGCTATGGCGTTGCAACCACCCGCAGGGCCTGTGTTTTTATCAATTCCGCTGGATGACTGGGATAAAGAGACACAAATGACCATGCCAACTGTTCGTTCAGTTTCGGAGCGTATTGGTTATGATCCTCTTCGTTTACAGGAATTTGCAACTGCTTTATCTAACGCTGAAAACCCCGTTTTGATTTACGGTTCAGCAATTGCAAGGGGACAAGGGTGGGATGTGGCTATTCAATTGGCTGAAAAAATCAATGTACCAGTCTGGTCTGCTCCTGCATCCGAACGGCCTCCATTTCCTGAGGATCATCCTTTATATGCTGGTGGATTGCCTTTTGCGACAAAGCCATTATCAGAAAAACTGAAAGGTCATGATTTAGCTATTGTGGTCGGTGCACCCGTTTTTCGCTACTACCCTTATGTTGCGGGAAGCTATATCCCTGATGGTATGCGCTTATTGCATATTACAGATGACCCTATTGAGGCGGGGAGAGCCCCTGTTGGTGATAGTTTATTAAGTGATGCCGTTTTAGCGCTGGAAGGGTTGCACCAATTGGTGATGCCAAGAAAAATGGCTAAAACAGTGGTTAAGCAACCGCATGGTATGGCTCCTCATTCTACAGCAGAGACTCAGAACACTTCGGAAATATTAAGTGCCTCTCAGTTATTCCGCGCTCTGAGAGAGGTTTCCCCAGAAGATACTGTACTTGTTGAAGAATCCCCGTCTAATTTAGGCGAGTTACACCAAGAATGGCCGATAACGTTACCCGACTCTTTTTATACATTTGCGAGTGGTTCGTTAGGTTGGAATTTACCCGCGAGTGTTGGTATTGCACTAGCAGAGAGAGACAGTGGGCGGCATCGTCCTGTGATGGCAATTATTGGTGATGGTTCAATGCAATATTCTATTCAGGGTTTATGGAGCGCAGCTCAACATAATTTACCGATTGTTTTTGTGATACCTAAAAATAATGAGTATGCGATTTTAAAATCATTTGCGGTACTCGAGAAAACACCGGGGGTACCGGGGCTTGATATTCCAAACCTGGATATAGTTGCATTGGGTAAAGGATACGGTTGCAGCGCGGTAAGGGCTCAAACCGTTGATGAAGTCAAAAAAGCCTGCCAAGAAGCATTCAATCGTAATGGACCCACGGTGATTGAAGTTCCTATTTTACCGTCTATTCCTCCACTTATCTAATTAACAAAAATAGTCCCTAGAATGGGGCTATTTTTGCCTATCTTTTATTGCAATAATAGCTAAATTAGCGTCACTCATGTGGAGTTAGAAAACATTATAAAAAGGTTTTTAGAGCGTTATGAAAAATTCATATCAGGTAGCGCAAACATTGTCGATTTTACAACGGCATCTTTGCGATTCATTGATTGCCGTTTATCTTCATGGTTCAGGCGTGTCTGGCGGTTTAAAGCCAGCAAGTGATATTGATATATTAGTTGTCATTGATAAAGAAATGACTCATGACCAGAGAACGCTACTGGTTTCTGATTTTATGGTAATTTCTGGGCTTTATCCTAGCGATCCTCAAGGGCGTCGGCCATTAGAAATAGCTGTTTTTGTTTCAGGCGAGTTAGCCTCTCTTTCATACCCAGCAAAATGTGAACTAATGTATGGGGAATGGTTACGGCAAAGTATTGAGCAAGGGCAGTTGGAAGGTCAAGTTTACGATCCTGAATTTACTTTGATGTTAGCGCAAGCACAGCAAGAAGCTGTTAGTTTATGGCAATCAAAAGAATATCAACTCCCTGTTGTTAATGAACAGCAAATAAAGCAAGCGATGTTAGATTCTCTCCCTAATTTATTGTCATCTTTAGACAGTGATGAGAGAAATGTTTTACTGACATTGGCTAGAATGTGGAAAACCATGGAAACTGGGCAGTTTGTGACAAAAGATAAAGCCGTTGATTGGGTCATAAACCGGGTTCCGGATGAACTACAACCCATCCTAATAGGTGCCAAAATGGCTTACTTAAATGGCATCCCAACTGATTGGATAAAGAAAAAAATTGAAATACAGAAGCTAGCAAAGTTTATGGAACTCGGTGTCATGAATAGTTTTAAATAAACTTTATCAATATATGTAGCTTTAAATGCGTTATTTGTTTCAACAGATAGAATTTGTCTGATACTTAGATACTTCAATAGAATTTTCTTTATAATTTACAGTTGGTTGATATTTTAAAACGGATAAAAAATGACAAAAAAATTAATTAACCCTAAAACGGTATTTAACTCTTTGCAGTATGGCTTTAGCCAAGCAATAGAAACGAGTGGAACACGCCAATTATTTTTATCGGGGCAGGTTGGTGTAAATGCTGAACAAGAGACTGTAACTGGTGGGATGTATGAACAAACAGTTCAGTCACTGATTAATATTGAGCATGTATTACGTGAAGCGGGTGGGGATTTATCCCATGTCGTGATGTTACGTATCTATATTAAAGCAGGTTATGATAGTGACGAAGAGCAGCTTGCTATTACAAATGCATTAAAAGAAAAGTTTGGTGAAATGCCTCCCGCCTCTTCTTGGATTATTGTGACAGGCCTTTCATTGCCAGAATGGCTAATAGAAATAGAAGCACAAGCGGTATTAAATTAGTGTTAGCTTAATTAAAAAAGGCCGCTGATTATGAGCTGACCCCAGTCATTGGGTAACCAATTTCTGGGGGGCACGTCATTATTTAAACTCTGGCCTTTTTATCATTCAGTGAGTATTAGTGTTTTACTAGTGTTGAGAAATAATACACGAGAGGGACTGCTAGAATCCATAAACTGATAGGGATCTCGCGCCATTTACCAGCAACAGCTTTAATTAAAATATAGAATAACAACCCGCCAGCAATCCCTGTTCCAAAGCTATTGGCAATTAAGGTGATCATCACCATCATTAAAACAGGTAACCCATCAGTAAAGTTGCCTAAATCAACTTTACGTAGACCACTAAACATATTTAGACCAATCAAAATTAATGCGGGCGCGGTGGCTTGTGCTGGGATCATTAATGCAATAGGGGTAAATAATAACATTAATAAAAACATAAATGCTGCGGCAAGAGCTGTCATTCCTGTTTTACCACCCGCTTCAGCGGCTGCCGACGACTCTATTAATGCTGTTGCAGCTGGAATGCCGACCATTGGTCCTAATGCTGCTGCGATTGAGTCAACGATAAATGGGCGGTTTATATTCGGCATATTACCTTCTTTATCTAATAGACCTGCTTCGCCGCCAACGGCTAATGTTGTTCCCATGGTAGAGAAAAATTCAGCAGCAAAAAAGACAAATAAGAAGGGTAAAAATGCAATATTCAACGCACCAATTAAATCAACTTGCCCAAGAACTGGTGCGATAGAATGAGGAACACCAATAAAACTTTCAGGTAGTTTTGTGACACCAAATGGAATACCTAAAATAGTCGCAAATAAAATGGCCCATAATATTCCACCGGGAATTTTACGCGCTTGTAATGCGATAGCGACAAAAAAACCTGCAAGGGCAACTAAAGCACCCGGTGAAAGGAAATCACCTAACATTAATGCATTAGTTTTTGGATTGGCTAATACTAGCCCAGCATTGCGAAAGCCTAATACAGCAACAAAAAGCCCAATTGATGCAGTTAATCCGAGTTTAATTGATTGGGGTACTGAACGAGTTACTACTTCACGTAAGCCGAATTTGGTTAACAGAAAAAATAAAATACCAGACCAGCACGCAATACCTAACCCTATTTGCCAATCTATTCCTTCGCTGCCCGCTAGGGTAATACCAACGAGTACCGACCCGCCAATTCCAGGACCCACAATAAAAGGTAAATTTGCATAAAAAGCCATTAATAAGCTGGCAAGCACAAAGACAATAATGGTCCCTGTTGTTGCAGCGCCTTTATCCATTCCACCCGCGGCTAATAAACCAGGAATTACCACCAATAGATAAGCGGCAGCTAAAAAGCCCGTGATACCCGATAAACACTCAGTTTTAATTGAACTTCCGCGTTCTTTTAATGCGAAGCGTTTTTCTAACCAACTCCCTGATGTTGGCGTATTTATTGAATTTTCAGCCATTAATAGGCTCTCCTGTCATTATTTTTGGTATATTCGTATTTTTAGTCATTAGTGCTCGGAAAAATGAAGAACGGCATCAACAAGTTGACGTGTTGTTCCATCTGTTAATCCTAAGTCGGTTAAATGAGGCCCTGCATTACAGGCTAGACAAGTTCCTTCTATCGCTTTGAAAACACGATAAGGCGGTTCCCAGTCAGCAATTTTATGGCTTAACTCACGTAATTGACGGAACTGCTCGGCGAGTTCTGAGGCGGGTAAATCCGATAACATGCCCGCAATTGGCATAGCTACATGGGCTAAAATTTGTCCATTTTGGACTAAGGCCATGCCTCCACCGCTTTCTATCAATAAATTGGCGGCAATCGCCATATCCTGTGGGTCACGACCGAGCACGACAAGGTTATGAGAGTCATGTGAATAGCTAGTAGCGATGGCGCCGCGTAATTCACCCCAACCTTCGAGCAGGGCAATCTGTGGTCGTGCATCATGACGCCCATGGCGGTGCTGAACGCGAATAAAACTAAAATTATCAGGAAGTTGTACTATGCCATTAGTAACTTGCACATCAACTTCTCCCCATTGAGTAAAGCGGGCGCCATGGATATGCCGCAATCTAGCTATTCCATTATTCACTCCATCAATTTTAAGTTGGCAATCATCCGCGGTAATTGGGGAAAGATGCATAGTATCTCGAGGTGGTAAAATATCTGATGGAGAACTAATGGCATGTATTAATTTGCCTTTTTCTGCAATTTTTTTACCTGCTACATAAACGGCTTGTGCTTTTAACGTTGTCAGTGAGTCAAAGAGTACGAAGTTAGCTTTTCTGCCTGCGGCAATTAAACCAAGGTCATTACGTTGTAAGCGAATAGCCGCATTGAGTGTTGCAAAGCGCAGTGCATCAGTTGCTGGCATGCCATATTCAATCAATAGGTTGAGTAAAGCGATAATACCACCTTTTTCTATCAGCATATCGGGTGGAACATCGTCGGTACAGACTGTGATTTGCGATGATAAATGGGGCAATGATCTCAGTGCATTCACAATGTCAGGGAGTAAGTAGGGATGGGAGCCTCGAATTTCTAAAGTAAGGCCCGCTCTGAGTTTTTCCAGCGCGTCATCTGCGGAAGTTAACTCATGGTCTGAAGTAACGCCTGCCGCGAGGTAAGCCTGTAATTCGGCACCTTTTAACCCTCGAGCATGCCCTTCTATTAATTTACCGGATTGGAGCCCTGCATTCAGCACTTCCTCCATTTTTTCGCTGCCATTGAGTACGCCATGCATATCCATAACCTCGGCGACCCCCCGCACTTCAGGCCAACTAAGCATAGTTGACATTTCTTTGCCTGCGAAATCTGCCCCCGACATTTCCAACCCTGGCGTAGATGGGACGGATGATGGTGCAGCAACCATAACGTCTAAAGGTAAATTACGACTAGAGTCAATTGCATAGCGGACTCCCTCTAATCCTAATACATTAGCAAGTTCATGGGGGTCCCAAAAGACGGCAGTTGTCCCTTGAGTTAGAACGATTTCTGCATAACGAGCTGGTGGAAGGTGAGAACTTTCTAAATGGACGTGAGTGTCAATTAACCCAGGTGAAATAAAATAACCCGATAAATCATGAACTTCTTTTGCATCAGTGCGTGAACCTGTTGGGTGGACACTTGCAATCAAATTATCTACGATACCGATATCTGCGGAGCGTATCTCGCCTGTTACCATATCAACGATATTGGCTTGTGTGAGTAAAAGGTCAAAAGGAATATTGCCTTTTGCGGCTTGAATAGCATTACGCCGAGTTTGCTCTGTTATGTTCATAAAAATACCATTTATATGATTTATGGTTGCTACTTTATGAGCAAGGCAAACGTTTGCCAAGATGATAAAATTTATCAGGCTATAAGAGAAGGTTATGATAGGATGAATATTCCATGATTATTCAATCTGCAGACAATTAACGATTATGACAGAACCTTGGCAACGGCTGCCGGCACTGACGCTCAAACAATTACAGTATTTTGTCACTTTGGCAAAGCTGCGTCATTTTACTGAAACAGCTAATCGTTTAGCTGTAAGTCAGCCTGCACTTAGTAGTGCTTTACGGCAAATTGAATCTGTTTTAGGTGGAAAGCTAATTAATCGAACGGCATCATCAGTCACATTAACGGAACTAGGTGCTGCTATTTTACCTCATGCACAGCAAATCCTCAGTGTGTCGCATCGTGCATTTAGTGATATTCAAAAAATCATCGAGGATGGTGGTGATGGTATAGTGCGTATAGGGCTTGTTCCTTCTGTGAGTTCATTAGTATTTCCATCTGTTCCTGAACAATTAAACCAATTATTTCCTAGATTAAAAACCGAGTTTTATGATCAAACTAATGACTCACTCGTGAACCAGATAATTAATCATGAAGTTGATTTTGGCATAGGGGTTCTAGACAGTTCAGTTCCACAAGAGCTGAGTATTTCCCCATTACAAGATGACCCTTTTGTTGCTGTTATTCATCATGATGACAGGTTAGCGAACAATGAATTTCATTTACCTTGGAAATTACTGAATAATCGCGACATTGCTGTATTTTCTAAAGGGAATATTCAACGTTTAGTTGCTGCAACAGTAGAAAGCCATCGGCTCAAATTAAATATTCGTTATCAAGTTGATTATATTGAAACTCTATATGGTTTAGTTCGTTCTAAACTAGCTATTGCCATCCTACCTCAACTTTATACTGTTCATTTACGTGACCCTGAACTGAAAGTATTACAACTTCAGCAACCTGAATTAACTCGTACAGTCGCTTTAATATGTAATAATCAGCCTCTTACACCAATGATGGAGGATGTTTATCAAGTATTATTAAAAGTATTACGTGGTCATAATGGATAATATTTAAACTATTTTAGAGTGTTGATTGCAACAAAATAGATAGTTAACAGTAAATTAGTTAGTTAAAGCACTTATCGTAAAGTTATTTTTATCAATATCAATTAATAATATACTGTTAGCATTGCTGGTAATATTTAAAGTGAGAGATAACCCCCCTCATTCAGGTGTAACATTCTGATTATTTAGAATAACTATAAAATTATCATTTGGAAATAATATTATGAAAATCATCCTAAAAATTATTTGGTTTATTGCCGCAGTCATATCTATTTCTGCTTGTGATGATTTTCAGGCGTTAGATGGAAAAGGTAAATTCTATTACACTAACCCTAGTACAGATACAATGACCTTTAAGTTAGATGGTAAAGCTTATGATATTTTACCGGATGGGAAAGGGGTTATTCTAATTTCTAGTGGGTTACATCACTTAGAAGATGAAAAAGGGCATATAACTGACTTTTTTGTTTTTGAAAATAATTCAGGTGGGATTATTAACCCAAATCAGTTTGTTTATTATACTTTATCTGAAGTGTATGCGGTTGATGGTAAAGAAAATAGGTTTCAGCCTGCTAGTTACCCTGTTACCATTAATGGTCATGAGTTAGAAATGCCTATTCGAAGCTCAAATGCCACGATCATTGATGCAAATATATTTAGATGTAGTTACCCTGTAGGGGAAGCATTTCCTGAGTCAATTACCCTTTATGACGATAATTTAGATGGGAATATTAAATCTAAGTGCTTTGATAAGCTTGAATTAATTCAATATATAAAAAATGAATATAACAAAAACCTATTACCTCAGAAAAATCATCATGGTTTTTTAGATTCCGTGAATATAGATTTTATGTATGTAGAACCCACCGCTGATTTTGCTAATGCTAATGTGCAATTAAAAGCAGAAAAACTAGTAAAATTGGTTACAAAGCTGAAAGATTCTGATGATGCTGATATACATAAAAAGCTGAATGAAGAATTCTATCAAGCGACAACTGAATTAGTTCATGAATATGCGCAGAGTTCTGCATCTAATACCGTTTCTGAAAATGTGAAATATAATGAATTTATCCAACAAATTAATTTACTCAGGGAAAATGGTATTTGGGTAAGGTAAATTTAACTTATTCTAATTACAGTGATATTTCTACACATAAGAGCTAATTATTTAGTAATGGTTCGTCTCATTCTTAATTAAGAAAATGCTTATTAAGTAAGCAGAGTAATCTTATTTGAAATAATAGTAGGAAAAGAGACATTGGATATGGAAGTCTTTATATCAACCATACCAAGGAACTCGGCAATGAACCTATCAAAGCAATCTGTTTTTGCTGTTATATCAGCAGCATTTTTATTGTTGTTCACTACTGTTGCAAGTAGCAAATCAGTTGTCGAAATTAAGAAAGAACCTGATGTTTTAGATCTCGTTTTTATTCTCGATAAAAGTGGATCAATGTCTGGTTTCGAATCAGATACTATTGGCGGCTATAACAGTGTTCTTGCTGAAAATAGAGACAAAAAAGCCAAAACTTACATTACGACACTGCTATTTAATGATAAAACAAGCCTGCTCTACAATAGGGAACCTATTGATAAAGTAGCTAATTTAACGCTGGATGATTACCCAGTTGGCGGTTATACCGCACTATTAGACGCAATTGGGGAAGGCATCGAAAAAATGCGTGAAAATAGAAAAGTGACTAAAAATAATAATGTTCTATTTATCATTATTACGGATGGTCAAGAAAATAGCAGTCGTAAATATTCTCAAGCTAAAATTAAAGCGATGATTAAATCAGCGGAAACGGAAGATAAATGGGATTTTATTTTCTTAGGTGCAAATATTGACGCAATTTCTGAAGCTGAAAACATTGGCATTAAAGGTGCTAATGCGACGGGGTATGTCCAAGATGGTACGGGATATGATAAAGCTTATCGTGCTGTCAATAAAGCGGTTGAATCAAAGCAGATGTCTGCACCAATATCAGAGGATTGGAAACAGGAAGTTGAAGCGGATGTGAAGGAACGCCAAAAATAATAAATGCAGTAAAGCCTAAACAACAGTGATGAATAGATAATATTTAGGTGATATAGCCAATGGCTAGTGATTAAGAATATTAATTGTAAATGGTAAAAGCCCCTCAGTAATTGATTGTCTAACTACTGAGGGGCTTTTTGCATGATAGGAGAGTTAAATCACTTTATTTGGTTTGTTTTAATGCTGTAAACATTTTTTCAGCAAGATAACCTTGTGAATTTTTTACCCCCGGCAAGACGAAGTAGTACCCACCACCGAAAGGCTTTATGTATCTCTCTAGGGGTTCACCATTGAGACGTTTTTGAGTATCAATAAAACCCGTTTTTAAATTTTGTTGAAAAGATACAAAGATTAGCCCCATATCTAGAGCACCAGACTCTGTTAAGCCTAAAGAATAGCTGTAACTTCTGCGCCTAAGCTTGGCAGTATAACGTTCAGGATTACGAGGCTCAGCACGGCGCATATGAGAGTCAAACAATATACGATCGCCATGTGGGTCTTTTTCAAAGGCTGGGTCATCATGTTCATTTTTCATCCCTATTGGTGCTCCGGAGTCTTTATGACGTCCAAAATCGTTTTCTTGATCTTCTAATGGCGTTCTATCCCAAAATTCAAGATTGAAGCGTATTAAGCGCACGGCTTGGTATGTACCGCCATCACACCAAGAAGGTTCTTTACTTCCATCTGTTATCCAAATCAGTTTATTCATCAATGATGTGTCAGAAGAGGGGGCATTGCCCGTTCCATCCTTAAAACCGAACAAGTTAATTGGAGTCGAGTGATTGTCGATATCTCGTGCAGGTAAGAAACCGTCAATTTTCCATAATGGGAAGCAATAGGGAGATACATGGCGTAAAATATCCCTTAATGCATAAATAACACTTTCTTGGCTGTTGGCACATATTTGTAGTAAAAAGTCCCCACCACACCATTTTTTCTCTAGCCTATCGTTAGGGAAACTCGTCATTTCACTGAGGTATTTAGGTTTAATTTTGTTGAGACCAAATCGGTTATCAAAAAGGGAGTTTCCTAGTGCCACAGTGATAGTGAGTAGGTCAGGTTGCAAATGTGTCCCGAGAATACCGGACTCAGCTGGAGGCATTTTATCATTTTCTGTTGAAGGCATTGTTTGTGGTTGGGTAAGGTATGCAATGCGCTCGGTTAACAAAGCGAAAATAGTTTGTAGTTCTTCAACAGTATTCGACGTAATATTGAAAGCGATAAATGAGGCATTTTTAGGCTCGGGTGTTAATACACCAGCTTGGTGTTCTCCAAGATAATTAACCGCTTTATTGTAAGTGGGTTGGCAATCAGCGAATTTTTCTTTAGCTTTTAAAGTTGGAATAGTTAAAACCGCGCTACCAATAGCGAAAGCTTTTAATGCATTTCTTCGTGACATTCCTGTTGCTTGCAAAATACTTCTAGGTTTAGCTTGCATAAATTTATGCCTTAATATTTATAGTAAACATCAACATCGAGCTGAGCCCGTAACTTTGCTAAAGTTTCGGCTTGTTGAGTGAGTAATGAATAAAGTGCCATTTTGTCTTGTTGTTTTAGCTGGCTATAAGGTTGATATGTGCTATCAGCCATATAATATGGCTGCATGATTTTATTGATCCGTAGAGTATTTTCTTGTAATTGCTTAAGTGTATTCTTTTCAATAAAAGGTTGAATAACGTTGATGATTTCTTGCGAACCTTTTAAGTTAGCAGCAATATCGGTTAAATCAGATAAGCTGTAGATATTTTCTTTACCCTCTAATTTTGTTTCTAGGATCATTTCAATAAAGTCAGCGGAAGCCTGTACTAATTTAGGGATCTCAATAGTTTCTGTTGTGACTCGTTTATGCAAATCGCGCCCTTTAATGAGTAACTCTTCATTAGCCGCTAATGCTTGCGTTGGATTTTTTGCAGCAAATAATTGGTATTCAACAAGATGAAACCCAGTAAAGCGATAGTCTTTTTCTTTATCGAGAAAATAATCTGCCCTAGGGTTAATGGTTCTATCTGTGTTACCGAATAACACTATAATTGGACGAACAGTCTCGTAGTGTTGATGGGCTATGATGTAAGCGTGTTGAGCTGCCGATAGCTTCCCTTGTTGTAAATTTTGCTGTAGTAACTCTAGCTGGATAACCATTTCTGCTAATTCAGCAGTGATAAAATTCATGTAGGTATGGATTGAATCTTGGTATTTCTCTGGAGTGGGGATATCCCCTTTAGCAATAATGATGTTATCCCCAGTCTGTACTGGGGACCTTAGTGCTTTGCCATAACTTAATGAAGGAACAACGACCCCTAATATTAAGCTAAAAAATAAGCATTTGAATTTATACCTTAGCAAGCTGCACATTTTTTTTGCTCCTTGCAAATAGCGGTATCACAATTACCCAATAGAGAATAAAGGTTATTACACTTAGCCATATCGGTTGTGAGCGATAGGCAAAGAAAGAGGAAATAAAATTCCCCGCAATACCTGAATCATCCAGTAAAGCGGTAGTATCCCAAGCGGGATAAATTAAAAACTCGGGGATAGCAAAATCATACTCAATCAGCAGGTTAGCACTTTCTTCCACCCCTTTTAGTAGAAGTGATAATGCAAGGAAAAGTAGGATCACCCCTGTAACTTTGAAAAATATAGCCCAAGAGATTAAGCGATTGGTCAATAAAAAAGCGTAAAGGGTCAGGGCAGCAATTGCTATTCCGCCAGCGACTTCGATAAAGAATTCAGATGCATTATTGGTTGTTAATGACATAATAAAACTAGAAAGGAATACCACAATTTCACTCCCTTCACGGGCAATTGCGATGGCGATAATGAGTGAAGCTCCCCACCAGTTATGGTGTGCAGCATTGCGGTTAATCCCCGACTCAATTTCTGCTTTCATAGAACTACCGTGTTTATTCATCCAATAAACCATTTGGACGATAAGAACACAGGCAAGTAATTCCATAAAGATCATAAACAATGATTGGCCTGTATCATCGAGGACGTTAAATACGCCATAGATAAGCAGTGCAAGCAATATGGACATTGCTAGCCCAAGGGCAACGCCCCCCCATAGGTATTTCATGCCATTACGAGCATCAGGGTGACGTTTTATCCACGCATAGATGATACCGATAACTAAAAGCGCTTCAAAACTTTCTCGCCACACAACAAAGAGAACTTGCCCCATGTTACATCCTTTTATTTAGCAATGATCTCGCCTTTCGGGTGAGAAAGGTGAAAGTCATCGAAGAAGCTATAAGTACCTGGTTTTAGCGGCGCAATGACAACAACAGAACTTGCGCCTGGCGCTAAAACTTTTTCTTTTCTCAATTGAATACTTTCAAATTCAGCAGGTTCTGTACCCGTATTTGTGATTTTAATGCGAATAATTGTTTTGGCGGGGACTTCGAGCACTCGAGGAATGAGGTCTCCATTTTTCATTTCTAATTCGACTGTGAATTTTTCTGCCGCAAGTGAATATTGTGGCGTAATAGTGCAAGCAATAAGCAGTATAAAGCTCAGTATTGTTTTCATCTCGGCTTATCCATTTTAAGCGCAAATAAAAAAGGGCTTGCGTGGAAAGATTCCCCGGTTAAGCCCTTAACTAATTTGGTGAGAAATTAGTAACTACCTTTACGACCAATACCCGCGTAGTCAAAGTCCCAAGAGACTTCAAAAGGCTGGAACCAAGGAGCGACACCTGTTTCTTTATCAATATGGCGACCAAAGGCAACATCTTTATTGTGTGAAGGTGGATAAATTTTGTAGACCACACGATATTTACCATTACCGTCTAATTTGATGTTTTCCCCATAGTGAGGGCCATCACTCGCTACCATTGGCATAAACGTACCTGTTTGCGTTTGTGGTTTATCACCAAGTTTTGTAACGGAATATTCGATTGTTAGGTAAGGGACCCAATCGCCTTCGGCGAAGCCATTCGGATTATCTTCAACAGCATGGATATCAGCTTCTAAATGAACATCTGCTTTGTCTGCGGGTAAATGAGACATTGCATGGTGACCTTCTTCAGTATCCATTGTGATGGGTTGTAAATAGACCCCTTGGATTTCCATTCCATTTTTGATCACTGGGTGGCCAAGTGGATATTCTTGAGCGAATGCAGCGATTGAAAATAGCGTGAGACCCGAAACAGCAGCTTTGTATGCGAGTTTCATTATTTCGTCCTTACCATAAGTAATATTGAGTCGTAATGATAATCATTACTATTGGTAAAAAACAAGCAGTAATTTTTAATGGAATAGGCATTAAAAGGGTAAAAATACACTTTTTTTATAAAAATCTATATGTTAGAAAAAGTTATTATTCTTAAAAAAATAACTTATTCATAATGTGTTCTATTAGGCAGTTTATAATTTTATACATGATATATTTCGCTGATTGTTATGAAATTAGTTAAAGTTCTTTTAATAAATTCTTTTGATTGATAAAGAAAGGGACAACTATGCAAAAACGTTATCTTGATTGTTCAGCCTCAGAGATTGCCAAGCTAAGTAAAAAGACGCTATTAGAGTCAATTAAGGCCAGTGAGGGGCGGCTATTGGTTTCTGAAACCATTGGCACTATTCAACCCGTATTAATGACAGTCACGAATGCGGAGTTAGCCGCGAGCCAAGGTGCCGATATTTTGCTGTTAAATGTTTTTGATGTTAATCAACCTATCCTACAAGGGTTACCAGAAGGAACGGCTCCTGAGGAGGTGATTCGCACTCTTAAGCATTTAACGGGTCGGGCGATCGGTGTGAACCTCGAACCAGTTCCAGCAGGGTTTAATAACCCAACGCAAGATGCACAGTGGAAAATATCGGAAGGGCGCTTGGCAACAATAAAAAATGCACTGAAATTAAAAGAAATGGGGGCTGATATTATTGTTCTAACGGGCAACCCCGGGAACGGTGTTACTAATGAAGAAATTAACCAAAGCCTTAAAGAGCTTAAAGCCGTGGTAGGCGAAGATATTGTTCTTATTACAGGGAAAATGCATGCAGCGGGTGTTTTGAATGCTTCTGCTGAACAATTAATTACGGAAGATGATATTCGGGCATTTATTGCCAGTGGTGCTGACATTATTTTATTACCAGCGCCCGGTACCGTCCCTGGGATTTCATTAGAATTTGTACAAAAAATGGTTGGTTATTGTCATTCTCAAGGGGTTATGACAATGACAGCAATTGGAACCTCCCAAGAGGGAGCTGACTTACAAACGATTAGGCAAATTGCGTTAATGTGTAAAATGGCAGGGACTGATTTACATCATATTGGCGATTCGGGCTACAACGGAATTGCATTACCAGAAAATATTTTAAATTATGGTATTGTGATCCGTGGTGTTAGGCATACTTACTCGCGAATTGCCCGTTCAATCAATCGTTAGTGCAATTTATTTTCTAGTTAAAAGGGCTATTCTGATTGGCTCTTTTAGCTTTAAAAATTCATTATTATCGCTAAAAATTTATACAATTCCTTTTCTTCTTCAGGTAAAATTTCGCCCATTTTTCTAAAATAATAAAAGAAGTGAGTTATGTCGCAAAATACTAATTCGGTGCCTAAAATTGGCTTCGTTTCCCTTGGTTGCCCGAAAAACCTAGTTGATTCAGAACGTATTTTGACTGAGTTACGCACAGATGGCTATCAAGTGGTGCCAAGTTACGATGATGCAGATTTAGTCATCGTCAATACCTGTGGTTTTATCGATAGCGCAGTACAAGAATCGTTAGAGGCGATTGGTGAGGCGTTAAACGAAAACGGCAAAGTTATAGTGACTGGGTGCCTCGGCGCAAAAGAAAATCAAATTCGTGAAGTTCATCCAAAAGTCTTAGAAATCACAGGCCCACATAGCTATGAACAAGTACTAAACCATGTTCATCACTATGTCCCTAAACCAGAACATGACCCTTTCTTTAGCTTAGTTCCCGAACAAGGGGTTAAACTAACGCCTAAACATTATGCTTATTTAAAAATTTCGGAAGGGTGCAATCATCGCTGTACTTTTTGTATTATTCCTTCAATGAGAGGGGATTTAGATAGTCGTCCAATTGGTGATGTATTAAATGAAGCGAAGCGTTTAGTTGCATCTGGCGTAAAAGAATTACTCGTGATTTCACAAGATACTTCTGCGTACGGTGTTGATGTTAAACATAGAACGGGGTTTTGGGATGGGCAGCCAGTAAAAACCAGCATGGTTGGTTTATGTGAACAACTTGCTTCTATGGGGGTATGGGTGCGTTTACATTATGTGTATCCATATCCACATGTTGATGACGTGATCCCATTGATGGCTGAAGGAAAAGTATTACCTTATTTGGATATACCTTTGCAACATGCTAGTCCAAAAATCCTCAAATTAATGAAACGTCCTGGGGCAGTGGAAAGGACATTGGAACGGATTAAGCGTTGGCGAGAAGTTTGCCCTGAGTTAACGTTGCGTTCGACTTTTATTGTTGGCTTTCCAGGGGAAACCGAGGAAGATTTCCAAATGCTATTGGATTTCTTAGCTGAAGCTAAGCTAGATAGAGTCGGGTGCTTTAAATATAGCCCAGTAGAAGGTGCGAAAGCGAATGAGCTTGAGGATCAAGTACCTGAAGAAATTAAAGAAGAGCGCTACCATCGTTTTATGCAATTACAACAACAAATTTCAACGCAGCGTTTACAAGATAAAATTGACAGTACAATTTTAGTGATTATTGACGAAGTTGATGATGAAGGGGCTGTTGGGCGTAGTATGGCAGATGCACCTGAAATCGATGGTATGGTTTATCTAAATGGTGAGTTTAATGTTAAGGCCGGTGATATTGTTAAAGTTAAGGTCGAACATGCTGATGAATATGATTTATGGGGCTCGATAGTTACCGATTAATAACTTATTGATTAGTACATTTTATAGCCTGCTTAAAGATAAAAAAAGCAGGCTATTTTTATTCATTGATGGCGAACTATTCGATTGCGGGTGGTAAATTGATGTAGATCAATGGTGAAAAAACTATCAATAAATAACTTGATCTAGAATATAAAAATTAAATGGGAAATTGACATAATCAAATAACTCTTATCGAAGAATAAGGATGACTATGTCGGCTCATTTAATATTTCCAACAGCAATATCGAATAAATTTAATCATTATAATTCAATTGATTATGATTTTATGATGGACCTTGTTAGTGGGACCATCATGGATGGATTATCGCCATTATATAATTTCAACATCGATGTTTCATGCATTAGTACGCGGGGCGAAACGCTATGGCTAAGTAATGAATCGAAAGGCGCTTTTGAAATTGCAAACCTATTATTAGGGGATATGACTGAAGGTGCGAGAACAAGGTTATTTGCCAGCCCAATTGAGTTACATGGTACATTCTATTATTTAGCCCCTGTATATTGGCCTACCGATGAACTATTCCTGATCGTGGCTTTTTCAACCGTTGGAGATAACGGTAATCTTCTGCTCGCGCTAGCTCAATCTCTTGCTAGAGAAGCAAGTGAAAAACTAAAGTGTCACTATTATTTGCAGAAAATACCGTATGAAGCGAAAGGGGAACAACGTTTTGCTAACATGGATATTCAATCTGTTGAAAAAGAATTGATTATTGAAGTCGCGCAAGCCTGTAAAGGTAAAATCCAACAGATGCATCAGGTGCTCAATATGGGGAGAACAACGCTGTGGCGTAAGCTAAAACAATATGAGATCAATATTAAAGAATATAAGTAATCTATAGCCTAGTTGTATCATTGCATAAAGCCAAAAAGAGTGCGCTTCTGACTACTCTTATAGCCAGTCATGAGCCATAAAAATAGTGAAGCGCAAAAGAATTAGCCAATATTGTGATCGGTCGTATGGAAAGGCAGATTTGGCTTACCTCTCTGTACTGCTATCAGATGTATTGGGATAAAGAGAAATGAAAAAGTAAGCTCATTATGACGAAGTAGATGAAGTATGTATGTTGTAAAAAGCCTTATTTTTTTATATTTTCGCTCGAAGGAATTGTTAGCAAAAAGCAACAGATTTCATAAAAATATGTTATATAAAATATTTTTGAACAGTAGCTTAATAAAGCTTAATTCTATCATCTTATTAGATAAATTCGGAAGGTTATCATTACGACTGAAATTATTAATTAACTTAAGTGGCTCTTTAGTCAAATATAGTGTATTTATATTTTTTCTGTAATTTATGAATTTTAGTTATTATTTTTAAACATACAGGATTTTAATCTATATTTATCTTAGATTATATAGATTAATCATTTTTAAGAGAGAGAATTTCTGATGGTTTAATATTAAACCATCAGAAATAATAATTTACATAAGAAAGGAAACATATCATATAGATTAAATATGTTTAGGATAGGTATTGATATAGTCGTATTCTTGAATAAGCTGAGGAAGTGATTTAATACCTAGTTTTGTATAAATATTAGAGCGATGAACCTCTACAGTTCTAGGTGATAAAGAGAGTTTTTCTGCCGTTTCTTTACTCGTATTACCTTCTAATATCATATCCATGATTTCTCTTTCTCTAGTCGAGAGGCGAGCAAACTTATCAGATAGGTAGGTATATTTTTTGTGCTCTTCATGCATAGAGACGAACAGTTCTGTTGCATTACTAATAGCATTCAAAATTTCAATATCTTTGAAAGGACAAGGGAAAAAATCAAAAGCTCCAGATTTAAAGCTTTCGCGA
Source organism: Providencia sp. NPDC089933 (assembly GCF_049545585.1). Taxonomy (NCBI): domain Bacteria; kingdom Pseudomonadati; phylum Pseudomonadota; class Gammaproteobacteria; order Enterobacterales; family Morganellaceae; genus Providencia; species Providencia sp. NPDC089933. Next base: position 7,113 of record NZ_JBMWDT010000019.1, on the reverse strand, counting down.
CACAGATTGATAGAAGGCTCTTCAGCAAGAACAATAAATGGCACAATACCGAAATTGCTACTTATATTGTTTAATCTATTAATACGGTTCTCATCATTATTTAAGAATAATAAAATACATTCTTTCACATTGCTCTCGAAAGGGTAGGTATAATTACTCATAAATGTTTCTTCGTTATTATAAAATTTAAAGATAAAACCAAAAGATTCCATCATTAATTTCAGCTTATTCTTAAAGACATTATCACTATCTATGATTACGTGAATGGTGTTATTCATCACCATACTCCTGTTAAACTGATTTGATATTCATATTAATTTGATAAAATACGTAGATAAATAAACCGAAAAATGAATTTGACGGTAATATTTTCTACTGATCGTTGTTCTTTTTATTAATGTATTACTGACCTTAATTTATATTAAAAATATCATCTAGTTAAATTTAATATAAAAATAGAAACAATGGTTAAAGTTTGTGTCAATGCGTAAGATTCGATTAATGTTATGTAACATATTAGGTGGTTTTACTTGTTTAACGAGTTTTTTCCCTAACAAAATATATAAAAAATTTATAAGTTCTTCCAATAATATCGCAAATAGCTAATCATAAAAAGTCTAAAATGTGGGGCTGAGCGAAGTTTTGTTAAGTATTTATACTTGTTTTAGATTGATTAACAGTGGGTGCTTTTTATATCTAACATGCTAAAATTTATCCTCGACCTTTTTTAATGAGTGAATATACTTAATGGCTTCTTTAAAAGATGTAGCGCGACTAGCAAATGTTTCATTGATGACGGTATCAAGGGCAATTAATAGCCCTGGCTTGCTCAAACCTGAAACATTGAAACAGGTTCAGCAAGCTATTGAGTCACTTAATTATGTCCCAGATTTTTCTGCACGGAAGATAAGGGGGAAAAGTTCAAAAATTTCTACAGTAGGTGTTTTAGCGCTCGACACAGCGACAACTCCATTTTCAGTAGAAATGATCCTTTCAATAGAACAAACAGCAAGGCAATTTGGTTGGAGCAGTTTTGTTGTCAATATCACATCAAGTGAAGACAGCGAAAGAGCGGTTCGCCAACTATTGTCCCAACGTCCTGATGGTATTATTTATACCACAATGGGGCTTCGAGAAGTCTCTATTCCAGAAACGCTACATAATAACCGTCTTGTTTTAGCTAATTGTGTAGATAAAGAAAATAAATTTCCGGCCTACATACCAGATGATTTTAATGGCCAATATAATGCAGTTGAACGTTTAATTGATAAGGGATATCGCCATCCATTGTGTCTTTATATCCCACAAGAAACATTGGCTGGGAAAATTCGCAGTGAAGCAGTTGAGGCGGCGTGGAATAATGCTAATTTACCTAAACAATCTTTAAAACAATATCATTTAGAACTAGGTGATGAACATTATTTGGATGTTATAAATTTAATCAATCGTCACTTTAAAAATAAGAAACCAGATTTTGATGTCGTCATTTGTGGAAACGACCGCATTGCATTCTTAGCATATCAAGTGTTGCTTAGCCATGGATTACGCATCCCTCAAGATATTGCGGTGCTTGGTTATGATAATATGATTGGTGTTGGGGAATTATTTTACCCACCATTAAGCACTGTGGTATTACCGCATTATCAATTGGGGCAACAAGCCGCTTTACATATTATAGAAGAACGCCAGTTAGATGGGGTTCAATACGTTGCATGCGACTTGTTAGAACGTAACTCATTTTAATATATGAATATTTAATTATTTCAAGAGGTTGTTGGCCACTGGTGTAGTAACAGCTTCTTAATATTCCCAACAGAACTTCTCTACTTATACGATAGCTTTTTCGAGATGCCAATAGGTTGCTTTTTCTAACTTTGCTTGGTTATTTATTGCAAATAGTTTTAAATCTCGCTCCCCCTCATGTGGGTAGATACGGCAACTAAAATTAACGTCACCATCGTTAATGAATATTTCAAGACTGGAGCGATCAACAAAAGCATGTATTTTTAGCTGCTGGGTTTCAGGTAATGGAACACTGCGGCTATCACTAATTGTATATTCAGGATAATGGCGCATTAAGGTTAATCGTTGGTTTTGGTTATCAATATAAAATTGCACTCCGTAACCAATCCAAAAACCAAATTTCTCCGCGGGGCTCTGTTGTAAATCCCAAATAAGTTCTAGTTCACAACTGGAGGCATCTTCATTCACTAAAACCGTTGTGTTCTTTTCTAAATTTATTGTGGGTAAGTGCGTAGTGGATTGCCGTAAAGACTTTAATTCTTCAATAGGTCTAGAAATAATTTTGCCTTGTTCATTAAGAGTAAGCTCTCTGGGTAAAGTAAAACAACCTGACCACCCATCTTTTTGGGATGGCATATGACTTTCCCACATATCCATCCAAGCTATTGCAATACGGCGACCATCTTTCGATAAAAAAGTTTGTGGTGCGTAAAAATCCTGCCCAAAATCTAATTCGGTAAATTGGTGAGTAATTGTATAAGGGGAGTTTGGTGACCAATTCCCGACTAAATAACCATTTTGAAAAAGATTACGATATTGGTACTTTTCAGCTTTTTTCCCTTGAGGTGAAAATAAAGCAATAAAATGTTTCCCTAGAGGAAAAAAATCAGGGCATTCCCACATATAAACACCCTTATCATCAGTTTTAGCCAGCACTTGGTAGTTTTGATCCCAATTTAATAAGTCTGAAGTGCTAAATAAGAGTATTTGACCATGATTATGGGGATCTCTTGCACCGACCACCATCCACCACTTATTGTTTTGCTGCCAAACTTTTGGATCACGGAAATGCATAAACCCTTCAATTGGCGGAATGACAACTCCTTTTTTTTCAAAATGAATACCATCTGTACTAATCGCAACGCATTGAGACTGAATAATTTGGCTGTCATCACCTTGATTACCCAACCAAATATGACCCGTGTAGAACAGATAGAGTTCACCGTTATGGCTAACTGCGGAACCCGAAAAACAGCCATCACGGTCATACTCTTCACTAGGTGCTAATGCAATAGGTTGGTGCTGCCAGTGGACCATATCAGTACTTGTTGCATGCCCCCAATGCATAGGCCCCCAGCTAGCGCTAAATGGATGATGTTGATAAAAAGCATGATATTGACCTTGGTGATAAATCAACCCATTTGGGTCATTCATCCAGCCAGCAAAAGGAGCGAGATGATATTGAGGATAGAATTGAAAATCTAGGTTTTTTCTTGATGTTTGAATGGTGTTATTCGCTAATTCAAGTTGATTTTTCATTGTGCTTCCTTAGTTATTTCCCCATACCGAAATGGATAAATAAGATGAGATAACTCGTGCGTTTCTTTAATGATGTATTTATACTAATGTTAACGTTAACAGTTTGCTAGTGAAAATTTCATTAGTAGGTAATGTATATATTCATTAATAGATAATAAAAACACGTAGTCAGTAAAGGAGATATGATGAAAGTCTGGGCTTTAGGCGATGCAGTAATTGATTTGCTCCCCCTTAAAGGGATGCAATATGAAGCTTGTGCTGGTGGAGCCCCCGTTAATGTCGCCGCTGGCGTTGCACGTTTAGGGCAAAACAGTGGTTTTATTGGCAGGGTAGGGGAAGAGGCTTTTGGGCATTTTATGCAGAAAACCTTATTTGAACTAGGAGTGGATACCAGTGCGATGGAGTTTGATGACAAATATAAAACGAGTACCGTTTTAGTCTCATTACATGAAAATGGTGAACGTGAATTTTCTTTTTTAGTTTCCCCTTCAGCAGATCAATTTTTAACTGCAAAAAACTTACCTAAATTTGGTAATGATATTTTGCACTTTTGCTCATTAGCATTGGTACATGAAACCTGTCGGGCATCGTTATCAACAGCAATAAAAAATATACAGCAAACAGGGGGATTACTGAGTTTTGATATCAATATTCGCCCACAAATGTGGGCTGATCCCGATGAAATGCATTGTGTTATCGATACTTTTGCAACGCAAGCAGATATTTTAAAACTATCGGATGATGAATTATTGTGGCTAACAAAGGAGAGCTGTTTTGATGATGCGATTTCTAAATTACAAAAGTATCCTGCCAGTTTAAAAATAGTCACTCAAGGCGCTAAAGGTTGCCAAGTATTTACGTCCTACACATCTATAGCAGTTAGTGCCTATTTAGTTGATAGCATTGATACAACAGGGGCTGGCGATGCTTTTATGGCGGGTTTACTTGCGGGAGTTTCTCAATATGGTTTGTCAAATACTGGCGACAGCTTAATGAAAATTATTTCTCAAGCGTCAGCTTGTGGAGCTTTGGCAACGACTAAAAAAGGGGCGATTTCAGCAGCGCCAACGCAACAAGAATTAATCGAATTTATACAACAGCAACCACTATTATCCCAAAGAGAAATCCTTTGAAAAGTATCTATATGGAAGGTAAATAGAAGATGGTTGTCTAATCCACTTTTATTTATATTTACTTCGATATAAATCGACCAATATTGGAGGTGCAATCAGTTTTATTTTCTATATTTTGGCGTATGATACGAAGCTAATTTCACTTAATTAGTTTTTATTGCGGGTAAACTATGTTGCTGCGTTCAGGAGTGGCTCTTGCCATTTTTTCTTATATTCTATGGGGTATAACACCGTTATTTTACCGTTTACTTCCTGGCGCCGAACCTTTAGAACTACTTGCTGAACGTCTTATTTGGTCAGTACCAATACTTTTTTTTATTCGTTTAATTATTAAGAATAAATCTTTATGGGGCCAAGTCTGGGCTGACAAAAAATCAATTGTTTTATGTTTCTTTAGCTCATCGATTATGGCTATTTCATGGACTGCATTCACTTATGCGTTAACTCATGGGCAAGTTCTAGCGGCAAGTTTGGGCTATTTTATTAACCCTTTATTTTCAATTTTACTCGGGGTTATCTTTCTCAGAGAGCGACTTGTATTTTCTGAAAAAATGGCCGTTATTTTTATATGTGCTGGTGTCGGTTATCAAATATGGCAGTATGGCGAACTACCTATTCTAGCGTTAGTGATGGGGAGCGCATTTGCGATATATGGATTAATACGTAAATTTATTCGGTTTGATGTCATTACTTCTTTATTTTTAGAAGCTCTTTGGTTATTGCCAATAGCAATAGGAATAACTTGGTGGTTAAACTCAAATGGTTTAAGTGCGGTAGCAGAAGGGGATTGGCAAGTTAAAATTCTTTATATGCTAGCGGCTCCGGTAACGATTATCCCATTGCTATTTTTCACGGCTGCAATTAAAAGAACTTCATTGACTGTAATTGGTTTAGCACAGTATATAGAACCCACAATCCAATTTTTACTTGCGGTATTTTTATTTAATGAGCTATTTGATTGGGTAAAAGGTGTCAGCTTCTCATTAATATGGATTGGTTTGATGTTCTGTATTTTAGCGATTTTGCGCAAGCAATATACTAAGTTCTCTCATAAAGATCCCTTTATTACTGGGCGTGATAAGACACCATTAGGCTAGATACTAGACTTTGCATTCATGAACTTTGTTTCCTTTGATAGTAAAAGCAAACGATTGCGTATATAATCACATTTATTATTTTTGCGGATAAGGTCATTAATCATGAATCAATTGGGTACTGCGCTGTGCGCTTCAGCAACCAAAGTCATGTTGCTTGGGGCGGGTGAACTGGGTAAGGAAGTCGCTATTGAATGCCAACGTTTAGGCATTGAGGTGATTGCTGTTGATAGATACGATAATGCGCCAGCTATGCACATTGCTCACCGCAGTTACACAATTAACATGCTTAATGGCGAAGCATTAAAACAGCTTGTTGCCTTAGAAAAACCTGATTTTATTGTCCCTGAAATTGAAGCTATTGCGACAAAAACCTTAGTTGAACTGGAAGAACAAGGGCAAAGAGTCGTGCCATCTGCGAAAGCCGTTTTTCTTACCATGGACAGAGAAGGGATACGTCGCTTGGCAGCGGAAACGCTTCATTTACCGACCTCTGATTACCGATTTGTTGAAAATAAAGCGGATTTTATTACTGCAGCAGAGAAAATCGGTTTTCCTTGTATTGTAAAACCAGTCATGAGTTCGTCAGGAAAAGGGCAGAGTGTTATCCGCTCGGCAGCAGAATTAGAACAAGCATGGGAATATTCTCAACAAGGTGGGCGCACGGGACAGGGCCGCGTTATTGTTGAAAAAATGGTTAATTTTGATTTTGAGATCACCTTGTTAACAGTCAGTGCAGTTGATGGCATTCATTTTTGTGCTCCTGTTGGTCATCGCCAAGAGAAAGGGGATTATCGTGAGTCTTGGCAACCGCAACAAATGAGTGATATTGCATTGAGGAAAGCACAAGAGGTTGCCCAAAAAATAGTTAGCGCATTGGGAGGCTATGGGGTATTTGGTGTTGAGTTATTTGTGTGCGCAGATGAGATCATTTTTAATGAAGTCTCACCTCGCCCTCACGATACAGGAATGGTGACGTTAATTTCACAAAATTTATCTGAATTTGCCTTACATGTTCGGGCTTTCCTAGGGTACCCAATAGGCGCAATTCGTCAATATGGGCCAAGTGCTTCTGCGGTTATTTTACCTGAATTGCATAGCAGCGATGTAGTATTTGGTCATATTGATACTGCATTTGGGTCGGATATCCAGTTACGTTTATTTGGTAAACCTGAAATAGCAGGAACTCGTCGACTCGGGGTTGCTTTAGCTGTTGCTGATTCTATTGAACAAGCATTGGAAATGGCTAAGACTGCGGCTGATAAAGTTAAAGTATCAGGTTGATTTCTAATAAAAAGAGCTCATTCACATTATATGAATGAGCTTTTAACTATTAAGAATTAAAATGATAACGAAGGGTTATTCAAGGAAAAATTTTGTTGTAAAGCAGCAGTGGTTATCTCTCTGATAAATGGTATAAGTCATAAGCTTGCACTAATATGACGGTACCTGAATAATTTTAAAAAAGAATTTAATTGTTGCATTAGGTTATACTTTTTTATTTTAGGCGACTACTGGCATTCCGCCGTTAAAGTTCTTACTGGCGAATCTGCAGTAACTGCAATCGTGTCTAATGCAGAATAGTTAATGGTACACTGACCCGA
>NZ_JBMWDT010000018.1:46826-88891 GCF_049545585.1 Providencia sp. NPDC089933 | reverse complement strand
TCAGTATGTGACCCGAGTCGCCGAGTGTAGCCCCCACGACTCAAATTAGTAACTGAATTCTGTAGGGTGATTTTAGAAAAACGAAATCAATACTACCCTCTAAATAGTTCAAGTTGTAGGTAGGCGGCAAATGAGGAGATCTCGGGGAGCATACATCAGTATGTGACCCGAGTCGCCGAGTGTAGCCCCCACGACTCAAATTAGTAACTGAATTCTGTAGGGTGATTTTAGAAAAACGAAATCAATACTATCCTCTAAATAGTTCAAGTTGTAGGTAGGCGGCAAATGAGGAGATCTCGGGGAGCATACATCAGTATGTGACCCGAGTCGCCGAGTGCAGCCAACACCCCTACAGCTTGAAATATGACGAGGATATTACAGTCGAGAGCGGCCGGAGAGCGAATGAGACAGCGTCGTACTATCGACTAACTCTAATTCCCCACCCACAGGCACCCCATGAGCAATTCGGCTCGCTGCCACCCCATATTGTGCGCACATTTCCCCAATATAGTTTGCTGTTGCTTCACCTTCTACCGTCGGGTTTGTCGCTAAAATCACTTCTGTGATCGTCTCTACCGCTAAGCGTTCTTCTAACCTATCAAGGCCAATATCTATCGGACCAATACCGTCCAATGGCGATAAATGCCCCATAAGAACAAAATAGCGCCCTGAAAATTGCCCTGTTTGTTCAATGGCATAGATATCTGCTGGGCTTTCGACAACACAAACTAAACCATTTTGCTGACGACGCGGATTCGCACAAATATTACAAACCTCTTGTTCGGTAAACGTTCTGCAATCACGGCAATGACCAATTTCAGACATTGCACTTGTGAGAGATTGCGCTAAACGCATCCCACCGCTCCGGTCACGCTGTAGAAGATGGAAAGCCATACGCTGCGCTGACTTTGGCCCAACGCCGGGAAGACAGCGCAACGCTTCCATTAATGATTCAAGAAGCGGACTTGTTTGCATTAGAATGGCATCTTAAAGCCTGGTGGTAATTGCATACCACTAGAAACGCTCGCCATTTTCTCTTTTTGTGTCTCTTCAATGCGTCGAGCCGCATCGTTAAATGCCGCTGCAATCAAGTCTTCTAACATTTCTTTGTCATCTTCTAACAAGCTAGGGTCGATCTCAACACGGCGGCAATTATGCGAACCATTAATTGTCACTTTCACTAAGCCAGCACCAGACTCGCCTGTAGCTTCAAGTTGAGCGATTTCTTCCTGAACTTTTTGCATTTTATCTTGCATTTGCTGGGCCTGTTTCATCAGGTTACCCAATCCACCTTTACCAAACATAGTTTTCTCTCACAACTGAGGCTACAGATTAACCAATATACTGTAGCGTTAAACGGGGCGAATACTTTCTTCATCCAACTGCGCATCAAACATAGAGCGAAGTTTTTGAATCGTCTTATCCGCAATAATTGACTGACGAGCTTGCGCCAGTTTCTCTTCATAAATCGCCTGTCGCCATTCTAGTGGTGTTTTCACATCACTATTATCATCATGAACGATTTTCAGTTCAACAGAACGACCATACTGCTCGCTCAGAGCTTCCTCTAGCGCTTTATGCGCTTGGGGCTTATCGAGGTGCTTCTGAGATGAACGCAAATGTAAAACAATTTGCGACTCACTTAATTCTTCTATATATGAATTCAAAGCTAATTGTTCAACCAGCTTAGGAATATTTAATTTTGCTATTGTCCCGGACCAGCTGTCTCGCTCCCGCCCTTCTTCAATAATTTTTACTGCTAATTCAGGGGTTTTCTCATATTCTAACGCTTCTTTGATCTCACTTGGCGTCGTAACGGCATCTTTTTGAGCCATTGTTTCTTTGTTCTGAGCTTTCCACTGATACGGCTTTGGTTTCTGAGCTTTCACCCCTTGTGAAGCTTTGTTTTCCACATTTTGTTGGTGTTTGCTGGTCACGGCGGCCAGCCTTTCTAGTGCTGATACCGCCGGCTTAGCCTTTTCAGACGTCGCCGGTTTAGCCTTTTTTAGGCCAGGGTCCTCGCTTTGGGGTGATTGCAGGGTCTGCCTAGCTTTTAATAACTGCAAGGTTGGGCTATTTTCTGGCAAATTCTCTGCACGAGTTTGTGGCGGCGCTCCCCTTTGAGGTGCACTCTGTGTTACCGTTTGTGTGATCACCCGAGGAGGCGCTTCAATTTCTTCGATTACACTTTTAGGGTGAAATGCCAGTGCTCGCAATAAGGCCATTTCTACCCCCATACGCCGCTCAGGTGCATAGGGCAATTCTTTTCTTCCTACCAACAAGGTTTGGTAGAAAAGCTGTAAATCTGCTGGAGAAATAACCCTTGCAACTTGCCGCAAGCGCCCGTCTATCGAAGATGGGTCTGTTTCTTGCTCCGCAGGAAGAAGTTGGATCATCGCGATGCGGTGTAACTGGGTTAAAATTTCAACCAGTAAATTCTCCCAGTCCGCACCTCGGCTAGCCGCTTGCTCCACTTGGGTCATCACGGCGATGCTATCAGCACGGACTAATGCCTCAATGATAGCTAATGGTTGCTCATCATCCAGTGTGCCAAGCATTTGGCTCACTATGTCAGCAGTTACCTTGCCTTGCCCCATCGCGATGGCTTGGTCTGTTAAACTTAATGCATCACGTAAACTACCATCAGCGGCTCTCGCTATCAGCTGGCGAGCACGCAGGTTATGTTCAATATTTTCAGCATTAAGAATTAATTCAAGTTGTTCGCTAATTTGAGTGACATCTAACGCTTTTAGATGGAACTGCAAGCAACGTGACAAAATAGTCACGGGAAGTTTTTGTGGGTCAGTCGTCGCCAAAAGAAATTTTACGTGTTCTGGCGGCTCTTCAAGGGTTTTCAACAAGGCATTAAAGCTATGACGTGACAGCATGTGGACTTCATCAATCAAGTAGACTTTGAAGCGACCGCGTGCTGGTGCGTATTGGACGTTATCGAGTAATTCGCGGGTATCTTCCACTTTAGTTCGTGAAGCTGCGTCAATCTCAATTAGGTCGACAAACCTGCCCTGTTCAATTTCCAAGCAGTTGACACATTGACCACAAGGGGATGCCGTGATCCCTTTTTCGCAATTAAGACCTTTGGCAAAAAGGCGAGCAATCGTCGTTTTCCCTACGCCTCGTGTGCCCGAGAAAAGATAGGCGTGATGAAGCCGCTGGTGCTCCAGCCCATTAGCAAGTGCAGTCAAGACGTGTTGTTGGCCAACAACGTCTGAAAATTTTTGAGGTCGCCACTTACGGGCAAGTACCTGATAGCTCATGGTTCCCACAGTAATTTAACATGATACGTGAATAAATATAATCTTAGTACATGCTACCACAGCCTCAACCCTTACGGCGAGGTTGTGATAAAAATAGAGGGAAAATAAAGATTAGTGCCCAGGGAATTCAACTAAGCTGTAAGAAGATACGCCTTCTTTTTGTAGCCGCTCCACACCACCAAGGTCAGGTAAGCTAATGATAAATGCGGCTTCAACCACATTAGCACCGAGCTGCTTGATCATTTTAACTGTTGCTTCGACAGTGCCACCAGTTGCTAATAGGTCATCAACAACCAATACATTATCATTTGGGGTAATGCTGTCTTTGTGGATTTCAAGGGTATCGGTACCGTATTCAAGGTCATAAGTCATACTTAATACTTCACGCGGTAGTTTCCCTTTTTTACGTACAGGAACAAAACCAACACCTAAACGTAATGCGACAGGTGCACCGAATAGAAAACCACGTGCTTCAGTCCCTACAATTTTAGTAACCCCTTTATTTTGGTAATGCTCAACTAACATATCAATGGTTGCTTGGTATGCTGCTGGGGTGTTTAACAAAGTCGTGATATCACGAAAAATCACACCTTCGATTGGATAATCTTGAATAGATGCGATACTTTCTTTAATCAATTGCAGTTGTTGCTCTTTAGCGGTCATAATAAAAGCCAATATAGTAAACACGAAAGTGTAGAATTTATGTAAAGTACCATAAAAATGCAACAAGAAGCCGACTATTTGCAGTTGCTTTTGTTGCTGAATATCAATATTACGCTATTTTTCACATTTAATGAGAATAAAAAATGAAAATCCCCGCTCTTTTAGATGCGTTAAAAAAGCAGATTGATGAATTAGAGACGCGAGTGAGCCCAATAAAGGACCTTGAGTTTTCGCATTCCCGCTTTGATGTGCAATTATTTAATCGTAAGTCGACGCGCCTTGGTGATTGCCAAAACGAGTTAAAAGCGCTTTATCTACAGCTTTGCCATAGTGTCACGCTAAACCATGCAGAGCAGGTCAATTTCCTCACAGAAAAAATCGTTCACCAGATACAGGCAATTTCTCGTGAGATTTCGACACAACCCTTGCGGGAGAAAGAATCAACATTTACCAAGAAGAAAGAGCAGATTGATTTATATGAACGTTTATCACAACATCAAGACTACGAACGCCGTTTGCAGTCAATGGTCAGTGAAAAAGAACTTCACCTAAGCCAACTAACGGATCATCGTTTACAGCACCAATGCCAAAAAGAACTTGCCGTATTGGCAGGCCGTTTATACCGTTGCCGACAAGCACTGTTACGGATAGAAAAAGCTATTGAGCACCAAGAAAACCAATATTTTGATTAATCAACATTAACGACAAAAGGAATTGCCATGTCTTCGCTTAAAGATGCACCGCTAGAAATACAGCTTGCCGTTGATTTGATTTATTTATTAGAAACCTCAGAAATAGACACAGATATCGTACTAAAAGCCCTTGATATTGTTAGAAATGACTATATTTCGAAGCAAATGCAGGCGGCCCAAGCCACCTGCACGAAAGACCGCTAATTAGCTAAGTTGCCATCACCGTCTTTTAATGTACGCTTGACTTCTTGCACTTCATCCCCTTGGCTATTATGCAAATGAACTTCTAGTTGGTTGAAGGCAATATCAATATCATTTTCTCTACATAGTTTGTCTATCGCTCGGTTTATTTCATCATTCGTTACAGACCGATCACCAATTTGGCGTACGTAAAAACGCAATTCGTGATCTAAAGTACTCGCGCCAAAACTAGTAAAATAAACATTAGGTGCAGGTTCTGTCATTACTTTGCTGTTACTGGTCGCCGCAGATAATAAAACTTGCTTAACTTTGTCGAGATCTGACCCATAAGCAACACCAATTGCTATCGTTACCCGTGTGACGGTGTCTGAAAGCGACCAGTTGATCAACCTTTCAGTCACAAAAGCCTTATTGGGAATAATGACCTCTTTACGATCGAAATCAACAATAGTAGTCGCTCGGATGCGGATCTTACTCACCGTCCCTGAATATTCGCCGATCGTCACCGTATCACCAATACGAATTGGCCTTTCAAATAATAAGATGATCCCAGAAACAAAGTTAGCAAAAATTTCTTGTAAACCAAACCCTAAGCCAACGGTTAAAGCAGCGGCTAACCACTGTAATTTATTCCAAGTTACGCCAATCATCCCCAGCGAAGCAATCGCTCCTATACCAATAATACTGTAAGTTAATATGGCTTTAATGGCGTAGGTTGAGCCCTGACGCAACTTCAAACGAGATAATACCAGAACTTCCAATAACCCAGGTAAGTTATGCGTCATCACCCATGACACAACAATAATCACTAACGCTAAAATTAAATTGGCAAGCGTCACGTATTGTAAAATATTGCCACCTTCCGCCGAAGTCGCCGTGTAGCCCCACAAATTCACGCTGTCTAAGAAGGAAAAAATCGTAATAAAGTCAGACCAAATAGCATAGAACGCTAGTGCAAAGATAATAAATAAGACCATTGTCATTAAGCGCAACGACTGTTGGCTAATTAAATCAATGGCCATAGGGGGCTCTTTAATTGGCTCATTTTCTGTCTCTTCTTGCTTAGACATCGCACGTCGTTCAATAGCTCGTTGATACGCAAGCTTTCGAGCGACTAATGTCAACCCCCTCAAGCAGGCATTATAAGTGATATGCCACAGCAACAATAAATATAAGCTGTCTATCCAACGATTCGTCAAACGTAATGTGGTGTAGTAGTACCCCGCCATCATCAACCCCACTAAAATCAATGGTGAAAATGTCAGTAGTGCCACAACAATACTCCGAGTTAAATGACTGCCCCTTTCTTGCCAAACCCGCTTACAAAATGGAGTGGTAAAAATACACAGTAGCACTAAGGAAATTAACACTACTAGCTGACCAATCACATCTTCTGACACTTTTAATGGATTGCTAATTCCGTAAGTCGAAAAGAAAATAAGCGGTAACAAAGGGATAGATAATCTGAACAGACCACGTCGAGCAAGTGTTATTTTCTCTTTTTCGATAGCAAAGTGTTTTTGCGCGATACCTTGGGGTTTAAGTACCCGATAAGTTAGCTCAAATAACACCCAGAAGATGGCTAATTGCTGACAAAATTTCCAAACAAAGGGCCCTTGAGCATTACCTGTTTTCAAAAACCAATAACCAATAGCTAATAAAAACAATGATACTGGCAAGGTCTGCATTAACGTTAATAATAAGGCAAATGGTGTACTTAATACGCTGTCACTACGTAAACTTGAAAGGTGCTGGTCGATATCCTGTAATCGTCGATTAATCTTACGGTTAAACCAAATAAAAATTAGCGCGACTAACACTAACGGAATAACCACCAGCAAAGAGTTACTGACGCCCTTCATAATGCTACGGCTTGAAATGGATAAATCAACATTGTCGAATTGTGCAGTCGCCGCTTCGGGAAAGGCTTTCAGCCATTCTAAATCAATCGGTTTATTACTGTTCACCCAAAATATTTGCTGTGCCAATATGTTTTCAAGAGAACTCACAACACTCAATAATTGGTTTTGATCTAACTCTAAATTAATTGCTTGTGAAATTTGCCCTCCGAGTTGTTGATTCAGCTCATCTAACAACCCTCGGCGAACTTCCAACAGTTTTATTAAAACCGCTTTGTCTTCCTCTGATAATAAGGTTGACGCTTCTGGGTCATCCCCCGTTTTAACCTCTAATTGCTGTTCTAATTTAGTGATGTAATCACTGGGTTGGTATAGTTCATCACGCTGCTGATTAATATCAAATTGTTCAAGGCGCAAATCAGCAATTGTCGTAGGTAAGTTTTTAGTTAAAATATTAGCGGGTAAATCAATTTGTTGTTGAAATAAAATTCGAGATAACAACAAACTACCTCGTAATACATTGATCTGTTCTTTTAAGTTTCGCTCTGATTGTGTCGCTCTTTCAAGCCACGTTTTAACTCGTATACCATTTTGTACTAATTTATTACTGTCTTCTGTCACCGCAATAAGCCGATCACTTAATGTATTATTAATCGCAATTTCTTTTTGAATAATCGGGTTTTGTTGAACGTTAATATCTGTTTCAGAGGTACTCAATGCTTCACGTACCGTCGATTGGGAATCATTAAGCCGACGGTGGCTAATTTCAGCTTGGATCTGTTGAATGTAGACTTCGAGCTGTTCAATATAAGCCGCGGTATAATCGCGTTGTTTTTGCAATACATCTTGCAATTGGGTATTGCTTTGTAGAATGCGTTTTTGATACTCATTTTGCTGCTGTAATAGATATTGTTCTACCAGTAGCATATTGATTTGGGTTGGCCTTAAGCTCACCACATCGTCTTGTGTATTATTTAATTCATTACGAATATCTTGCAAACGCTTCGCATTTTCTAGCATCAGCGCTTGGGCTCGTTCAGGTTGAGTTTGTAACCCTATCAATTGACTACTGTAGGTAGCGAGGTCACTGTGTTCAACTTGAAGGTTTTCTAGGTAAGATGATTTCAATGCTTCTAATTGGGAAAGTGTGCTTTTTTGAATTTGTTCAGCGAAGTTTGCTGCAACTTGTTTATTTTCTTTTTTTATTTGCTGTAAACCTTGAACCGCTTTTCTCGAATCTTCACTGGTATTGTTGAGTTTTTCTTGTAGTTCTTCAGTTCGTTGTTCTAATTTACTCAGTTCCTCATAAAAATCAGATGTTTTTTCTAAATCCGCTAACGCTAATTTATCATCTTCATTCAAGGCACTTTTTTTATTCAATGCATCGAGTGCACTTTTAATCTCATTTTTACTCGGTAAATGACTCGTGGTTAATGCGTTAACAGGATAGGAAAAAAGCACTGTGGCAAATAATAAGATTATGCTAATTAAATGTAGCCAATTCCGTTGTTGTTTCATCATAACAACATCCCTATATACTCATAATAAGCTTTCACATATTGTTTTATTACACAAAGTGCTGATAAACAACTATCAGCACACTAGGTAAATATTGCACGACCCCAGACTAGAACGTTAATACTTTCTCAGCACTTAATGTCCAACTGGCGAGTTCAACAAGCGTCCCAACTTCAACACCGTCCGCTAAAGCAAGTTCGCTAATTCCTCGTGCATCCGTACATGTTTTACACAATTTCACGGGAACATTTTGTGCGGTTAAAATTTCTAACATCTGTTGAAGATTATAACCTTCTTTGGGTTTTTGCGCAGCCAAGCCCGCAGCCACTGCATCTGACATTAAGAAAACTTTTAAATCCAACTGTGAATTTTGCTCTTTTAAGGTGATCGCCAAACGCAATGAGTTAAATAATGTTTCACTGCCGTAAGGTGCGCCATTGGCAATAATCAGGATAGATGACATTTTACACTCCAATTATTCAGTTTGAATTGGTTTAAGCCGTATTGCGGCATTACTTTTTAAAGTCTCTAATAGTGTATCAACCAATGTAATGGTGTGTTGATTTATATTGAAGTTTTCTGTCTGGAGTAGCCAGTTTTCCAATAAACCTGACATCAAAGAACGGATCATAATAGCAGCGCAGTCGACATTTAGGTCTGCCGGTAATTGCCCTGCCGCAATACACGAGTGTAAGTTTTCAACAATTCGACATTGGCTAGCAACATAATTAGCCCGTTTAAAATCAACTAGCGCCGCCATTTCACCGACTAATTCGCACTTCAAAAAAAATATTTCCATCAGAGCGCGGTTTTTAGGGCTTTCAATGAAATCAGTTAAAATAAAAACTAACAATTCTCTTAGTATTGAAAGTGGATCATTGGTATATTTAGAACGATAATATTCTTCAGCTTGTACAATTTGGTTATCACCAAACTCACAGGCTTGATAAAAAAGATCAACTTTATTTTTGAAATGCCAATATATCGCCCCACGGGTAACCCCGGCGGCTTTTGCAATATCGGCTAATGATGTGGCAGAAACGCCTCGTTCAGAGAATGTTTTGATAGCAGCATCTAATATTTCCTGGCGAGTTTCTTCAGCCTGTTGTTTAGTTTTTCGTGCCATTGTGACCCGTTTCTATCGAAAGCTGATTTACATACAATCGTGTATGTTTGTACTATAGCACAGTGATAAATCATATTGTTTACCATTTTTCTTATTTTTGTTTTGAACTCATATTGATTAATTGAGGTTAACTTATGCGAAAAAACAGAGGGGTGTTACCTCTGGCTCTGTTGGTTCTTTCAGGTGGCTTAGCTTTATCCGGTTGTAACGACGAACAACAAGGTGGCGGAGAACGCCCGGCGCCTGAAGTAGGAATTGTTACGCTTAAAGCCGAACCTCTGACGCTCAAAACCGAGTTACCAGGCCGTACATCTGCATTTCGTGTTGCTGAGGTTCGTCCTCAAGTTAGTGGCATCATTTTGAAGCGCAACTATAAAGAAGGTAGCGATGTCGAAGCTGGCACATCTTTGTACCAGATTGACCCTGCACCATTCCAAGCAACCTATGACAGTGCAAAAGCTGAATTAGCGAAAGCGCAAGCAAATGCAAATTTAGCAGGATTGACAGTTAAACGTTATAAACCACTGTTAGGCACTAATTACATTAGCCGTCAGGAATACGACCAAGCAACATCAACTTATGCACAAGCTCTTGCTGCTGTTAAAGCGGCTGAAGCCGCAGTTGAAACTGCACGTATTAACCTGAACTATACCAAAGTAACTGCGCCAATCAGTGGTCGTACTGGTAAATCGAATGTCACTGAAGGGGCATTAGTTTCTACTGGTCAAGCAACTGAGTTAATGCGTGTTCAGCAACTAGACCCTATCTATGTAGACGTCACTCAATCAAGCGATGATTTTTTACGTCTAAAAAATGAGATAGCCAAAGGTGCTGTCCAAAGAGAATCTGGTCAAGCCCCTGTAAGCTTAATCAGTAATGATGGCCTAGAATACGCACAAAAAGGTGTTCTCGAGTTCTCTGATGTGACTGTTGATGAAACAACAGGTTCTATCACAATGAGAGCCGTTTTCCCTAATCCGAACAAAGAGTTACTTCCAGGTATGTTTGTTCGTGCGGTATTAGAAGATGGCATAATTGAAAAAGCGATTTTGGTGCCACAACAAGGGTTATCCCGTACAGCTCAAGGGACTTCTCAAGTTATGGTCGTCAACGCTGAGAATAAAGTTGAAGTCAGGGCGGTTAAAGCTGGTCAAGCTATTGGCAATAAATGGCTGATAACTGATGGCTTACAAGAAGGTGATCGCATCATTGTCATCGGCTTACAAAAAATCAAACCAGGAATTGTTGTGAATCCTAAGGAAGCTAACTTAGAAACGCAATCCATAGACAATCAGGCAAAACCTGAAGAAAAGTCTAAATAAGGGAGCGGCTGATTAATGCCTAAGTTTTTTATAGAAAGACCAATTTTTGCGTGGGTAATTGCAATTATCACCATGCTTGCTGGTCTGTTGGCAATTATCCAGTTACCTGTTTCACAGTACCCAACCATCGCGCCACCGGCTGTTTCTATTTCAGCTAACTATCCGGGAGCGGATGCTGAGACTGTACAGAACACCGTAACTCAGGTTATCGAACAAAATATGAACGGTATCGATAACTTGGTATATATGTCATCGAGCAGTGATTCATCAGGTTCTGCTAGCATCACAATAACGTTTGAAGCAGGTACTGATGGTGATATAGCGCAAGTACAGGTACAAAATAAATTGCAACTGGCAATGCCATTGCTGCCACAAGAGGTTCAGCAGCAAGGTATTAGTGTTGATAAATCAACTAGTTCCTTCTTAATGGTTGCCGGTTTCGTTTCTAATGATGGCTCAATGGGGCAATACGACATTGCTGACTATGTTGGGTCAAATATTAAAGACCCACTTAGCCGAGTAAATGGTGTCGGTGAAACGCAACTATTTGGTACGCAATATGCGATGCGTATCTGGTTAAAACCAGAACAGCTCGTTAAATACAACATGACCACAACGGATGTCATTAATGCTATCAAGGTTCAAAACAACCAAGTAGCAGCAGGGCAACTCGGTGGTTCACCTTCAATTGCTAACCAGCGTTTAAACGTTTCTATCATTGCACAAACACGTTTAAATAATGCTGAAGAATTTAGCAATATTTTGCTGCGTGTAAACCAAGATGGTTCACAAGTACGCATTAAAGATGTTGCTGATGTCGAATTAGGTGCAGAAAACTACAGCACGATTGCCCGTTTTAATGGTAAACCTGCTGCTGGTATTGGTATTAAGTTGGCGACAGGTGCAAACGCATTAGATACCTCTAATAACGTGCGCGCAGCTCTTGAAGATATGAAACCTTTCTTCCCTCAAGGGTTAGAAATTGTTTATCCATACGATACAACCCCATTCGTTAAAATTTCGATTAACGAAGTGGTTAAAACGTTGGTTGAAGCAATCATGCTAGTTGTTGTGGTAATGTATTTGTTCCTACAAAACATTCGTGCAACCTTAATACCTACAATTGCCGTTCCAGTCGTATTATTGGGTACTTTTGCTATTTTATCGGCATTCGGATACTCGATAAATACCCTGACGATGTTCGCCATGGTTCTTGCCATCGGTCTTCTGGTCGATGATGCCATCGTTGTTGTTGAAAACGTTGAGCGGGTAATGCAAGAAGAAGGCTTGTCACCAAAAGAAGCGACCAAAAAATCAATGGGTCAAATCCAAGGTGCATTAGTCGGTATCGCAATGGTACTTTCGGCAGTATTTATCCCAATGGCTTTCTTTGGAGGGTCTACGGGGGCTATTTATCGTCAGTTCTCAATCACGATTGTATCATCAATGGTATTCTCAGTTCTGGTGGCAATGATTTTAACGCCAGCACTGTGCGCAACCATGTTGAAGCCGATTGAAAAAGGCAGTCACGGTAGCCAGAAAGGGTTCTTCGGTTGGTTTAACCGAATGTTTGAAAAGCAAGCTCACCATTATACTGACAGTGTAAGCCGCATGCTTAACGGTACAGGCCGTTATCTTGTCATCTACCTGATATTAGTGGCGGGCATGGCCTTTATGTTTGTGCGTTTGCCGTCTTCTTTCTTACCAGCAGAAGACCAAGGGGTATTCCTGTCAATGATCCAATTACCACCTGGATCAACCCAAGAACAAACGCAAGCGGTATTGGATGAAGTTAACAACTACTACCTTACCGAAGAAAAAGCAAACGTTGAGTCAGTCTTTACCGTTGGGGGCTTTAGCTTCGCAGGTCAAGGACAAAATATGGGTCTAGCCTTTATCGTTCTGAAAAACTGGAGCGAGCGTAAAGGTGATGAAAACCACGTCGATGCGATTGTACAACGCGCTAATATCGCGCTGTCACAAAAACAAGAAGCGCTAATCTACGCATTTAACCTACCGGCAATTGTTGAGTTAGGTACCGCCGACGGGTTCGACTTCGAGCTTGTAGATAAAGCTAACTTAGGGCATGAAAAATTAATGGAAGCCCGTAATCAGTTACTTGGATTAGCAGCTCAGCACCCAGAAATGCTGCAAGGTGTCCGTCCAAATGGTCAGGATGATACCTCACAGTACCGTATTTATATCGACCAACAAAAAGCACAGGCACAAGGTGTTGCGATTAGTGATATTAACGCAACATTAAGCTCGATCTTCGGTGGAGCCTACGTGAATGACTTTATCGACCGCGGTCGTGTGAAGAAAGTTTACGTACAAGGTGACGCAGAAAGCCGCATGCTGCCAAAAAATATCAGTAACCTGTATGTTCGTAACAACCAAGGTAAAATGGTTCCATTCTCTGCATTTTTGGACACATCCCAAGACCCTTGGAAGTTTGGTTCACCACGTTTAGAGCGTTATAACGGTGTCCCATCAATGAACATTCAAGGTCAGGCTGCCCCAGGTAAAAGTACCGGGGATGCTATGCTGCTAATGGAAAAACTCACGACTGAAAACCTGCCAAAAGGAATTGGTTATGAGTGGACGGGGATGTCTTATCAAGAACGTTTAGCAGGTAACCAAGCCCCTGCTCTATATGCGATTTCCTTGATAGTCGTCTTCCTATGCTTGGCAGCACTGTATGAAAGTTGGTCAGTTCCGTTCTCTGTTATGTTAGTCGTTCCGCTAGGTATTATCGGAGCATTAATCTTCACCTCAGTTCGAGGCTTAGATAATGACGTTTACTTTAAAGTAGGTCTACTAACAACCATTGGGCTCTCGGCGAAAAACGCAATATTGATTGTTGAATTCGCCAAAGACTTAATGGAAAAAGAAGGGAAAGGGTTAGTCGAGGCAACACTTGACGCAGTTAAGATGCGTTTACGACCAATCCTGATGACATCACTGGCATTTATGCTAGGTGTTATTCCACTGGTATTTAGTAATGGTGCAGGTTCTGCATCTCAGAACTCAGTAGGTACGGGTGTTCTGGGTGGTATGTTCGCAGCAACTTCACTGGCTATTTTCTTTGTCCCAGTCTTCTTCGTGGTGATCCGTCGCCGTTTCTCTAAGAAGTCTGAAGATATTGAACACAGCCATCCACCAGCTTCGCATTAATTACCTATAAGACTTAAAAAGAGCCACTTACGTGGCTCTTTTTTTCAACCTGATCACTATTTAATGTTGATTCACTGTATCGAATAATAATGTATCGGAATAACGTTGCCCTTGCCCTAAGGCTAATTTCTGCAACGTATTGACTCCATCATCCACAGCCATTTGAGTTGTAAATCCCCCTAATAGCGCGATTTCGTCATTTATTCTTAGCTGCTCATTAAAATAAGCGGATAAATACATTAAGCCATGACGAACCTGAGGACGTTCAGCAAGAATACTAATATCAATAAATTGTTCAGTTTCACCAATTTGAATTTGTAGGTGACGGTAGGAGTCAGCCTGTGAGCTATAAGCTTTATATATACATAACGATGTATTGTTTATTGGGTCCGTAATGATTAAATCCTCCCCTTGGCGACTAGCATATATATCCCCCAGTTGAGCTTCTATGGGGAGAACTAGCCGATCAACAACCCGATCTGCCGAGTAATTATTGATAATAATCGCTTTATAATACTGCCAATCTGCTTTCTCGAAATTATACGTATCTGAGCCTTCACCTAAGCTAATAATCAAAACAAATGTATTTCTGAATTCCTCTAACTTTAAATTATCATCACCCCTTGTTCCTTTTATAATTAACGATGAACTTAGCTGTTTATTATTCTGCAAAATTGGGTGATATATAATTTCATCACTATCTATTTGTAGCATTAAACCACCCGCTATTTTTTTTACGGACTTAAAGCTGAGGTTTGGGTATAAATCCATATATTCAGGTAGGTTCTCAGGGTGTATCATAACCCTATTCTGATCAAAAATGCGGTCAAATTGAGCAGAGTCAATTGCCTTTACTTGATATAATTTCTTTGATTTTGTATCAAAAATTATGCCCTGCTGTTTAGCATCATCAAACCCCATGATTTGTAATTCACTCTCCGGTGAAAATGATGGTGATATGATAATTTTACCTTTTAAATACCATGCAGGTAATATACGTTTCCCATCAGCACCTTTTAACCCAAATAACGCAATAGGGTGTTTTTCATTTGAAAATTGATTGAAATTACTCCACTTAAAAATTGACTTATTAAACCAATTTTTATTAAGGGCAACTGTATCAGCAGTGCCATCAGCATTAAGTTGCTTTACTGTGCCATCATCTTGAATAATTAAAATATTATTCTGCCAGTTAATAACATTCTCTATCTGGCGGAAATTTAAACGTAAAGCCGTTGGGTTATTTGGTTCAATAATATCTTGCCCAAGCCCCTCTTGGTAAAAAACTACATCTTCTTTTCGACTATAAAAAAAGAATACTTCCTGTCCACTTTGATTAAACAGGCTACCAACCAATATTAAATCTTCAGGTGATTGCCATACCCACTGGTCGCTTCTCAAGTCATAGAGATCATGAACTACCCCCAAAACCTTGGCTAAGGTTGCTTTCTTTCCACTAATTTTAAATAAATTCTCAGCTCGTATTAAGTGTTCTTGTGATATACCAAAATGAGAACTTTCCATAATTGTTTTTAGTGGTATACCTGGTTTAGCTAATAGCAAATCAATTTCGACTTGTTTTTCTGCCGTTATGGAATATCGCCGTAATAACTGTGAACTTAGCTGGCTATCATAATTATCAGGTCTGGCTAAATTACACTTAATTAATGTCCCACTCTCACTTCGTAACCAATAACGGTAAGTAAAACCTTTGTCTGTCCCTATTAGCTTTACGATTTTCCCAACGGAAGTTTCGGTCTGTGAACTAGGGTTTCCAATATGTTCAGGATGATAAGTAAAACCTTGTTCCCTTTCGTGGTTTTGCTCCTGTTCTGTGAGTATGACGACTTTCCTAACATTTGGCTCAATAGGCATGTATAAATCTGAACTAGAGTTTATTACTTCATCAGAAAAAACTAAGTAGTCATGTTGTAACAGTTTTTGACGTTGTTCTTGAGATAATATAGTCGGGGTATTATGAAGCATATTAATTAACTTTCTATTATTAAATACCTTTGTTAGCTCTAATTTATCTCTAAGCACTCGATAAGTGCTATCTATTTTCTGCCCCAGATAATTTTGACGTAATGTAATATTAAATTGATTATATTCTAATGAAGCATGAACAATTTCTGCTCCACTACCTAAAACTGATGAAGCCTCTATTTTATGGGTAATATCGCCGGTCTTAACATTGGCTTGCCAAGCTATCGCTTTTTCTCTCGAATAGAAATAAACCACATCACCAATAACGCCGATTAATTCTGCTGTTTGGTTTTCTTCTGATAATGAATTCGTAAATAACATACGTTTTGTTGCAACGTCATAAAAAGCACGCCCAACATCTAAGCCATTATGCTGATAACTATTAACTACTACATATTGCCCATGTAATTCATGTTTATCCGCTAATTCATTAAGGTGTTGTTCAATAGATTGGCCTTTTACACTCCATCGGTGTCCATCTAAACTAATGGGTTCAATTGTTTGAGCACTAAAGTTAATTATATTAAGCTCATTCTTACTATTAATAATTTTTATCAGGCTTGATTTAGCTGTAGCATCAATTCCAATCGTAAACCCATTTATTTTAATATGGTCATCATAAAATGAAACATTAAGTTCTTTACCATCATCAATCAGACTTGTATCAAGTATCCATTGGGATAGCTTATCACTGCTTAAGTCTTCCATTAGCCGCAAGGAAGCACCATGGTTAACTGTAATTTGATATTCCCCGCCATTCCCTTTAACAACATGTTCTATATGACCTCGCCATGGTTCAGGCATTAGTGGAACAACCAAATGTTTATTTTCAGTGTTAAGCGTAACTTGGATTTTAGTATTGACATACTCATGCATTAATTCTGAGATTATGTACTCGGCACTACAATAGAGAAAATCAAAATAAAATTGGTAGTCTTCCTCCATTTTCCGCAATATTGAAAAGCCATTATCATTACGTACTGTTCCCCCGAAAAGAACACTGTAGTTATAACGAATATAAGATTGCGGAACGACGGGCAACACAATAATATGAGACTGTCCCCCATCAAAGCTGACCTGATTATCTACAACGCCAACCGCTTCCCTAATATTAATGGCATTCTTTCTATCAATATCTGCTCGTGGCGCTGACTGAAAATCACTCATACAACAATGCGGAATAGTCCATGTCATGTTTTCACCACGGTAGATATATTGACTCCCCAGTTTAAAAAAACCTCTTTGAAAGTTAATTTCTTCTATTACTACTCCATAAGTTGGGATTAAAAGTTTTTTTTCATCATCATAAGCTATTGCCGCATTCTGGTAACTTTGCTGATAAGCCGTAAATTCCAGACCAACAGCAGTTGCTTTTTGTGCGTGGCGTTCATTAATATTGATTAAAGCAGTAAAACCAATCCCTACCCCCATAATCGGTACAGATAATGGCCCAGTAATACCTGCGACGGTTTCAGCACCGAGTATAGAGGCACCTATACCGACAAGACCAGCTCCGAGTGACGCTGAGTCAAAAGCCAATTGCGTTCCGAACACGGCTCTTTGTGCTTCATTTTGTGCATTAGCTAACTCATAAATATCAAATACAACCATTGCTCCTTGGAAAAGAATACCAAGCCCTTCATTTGCCATACGTACTAGCGATAAAGAAAAATTGTTCATCATTGTTTTAGCCGCTACGCTTCCTTCTCGCCACAATGAGTAAGCTATTTTTCCTACTTTAGCAGCATCATTGATCACCCCATGTGCCATCATTGAATAACTAATGTAAGTATGAATACGTAATGCTGTTTCTAGATTTGATGGCTGTTCCGAAGAAGCCGCTGCCTTGCGATTTCGATTTGCAGACCATTGAATTATTGCTTGTATACCCATTGCTATATTGAGGCCATCTACATGTTCCGCTTCCCCAATACCACTTTTTCTTTGTAACTCCTTACCATTAAAAGAATAATTTTTCTTTAGTATTGCTATCTGTTTATGAAAATATTCTTTAAATTCAAAAAATGTTGCGTTTTCTGTTTCAATCCACCGTGTTTTTGCTTCTACGTCTTGGTGAATAAATTGAATGCGGTATCGGTCATCGCTCAATTTCTCAACATTTTCAAAAACGGGTAACCACTTTTCATCTAATTGATGTTTATTAATCACTTCATAAAGAGCCGATTCAAGGCGTTCTCCCAACCGCTCTGACTCTAAAATGGCTAAGGAAGCCTGTATTTGCTTGTCTCTTGCGATTAAGTCTTGACGAGCAATTATCTCTGCTACCTCCTCGCTTTGGTGAATAGACTCCGTTAAATCATCCGACTGAACTAAATCGGCAACAGTTAAACGGCTACCAATTTGAACATCAGACATTTGCTCTGTATCAATTGATACCATTTCAAATTGACCACCGACAACTGAATAGTGCTGAGCCATGTTATTTTCAAACATAAATTTATTCAAAGCAGAAAATAATTTATCAGGATCATCAAAAGCATAAATACCAAAGTTAGGATCATAAAAATAATAATTTGTTTCATCATTAATTATCGTTTTCCCTAATAGCATCGAGTGTGTAACACTATTAAGTGCATACATATTTGATCCTTTAGAATCAACCAGAATTTCTTTTACCTTATTTAATTCAAATGTACCAAGAACTGTTGATGCCTGAGTCGCCTCTATATTTAAATGGAGATTCTCCAGTGCAAATTTTAATAAAATTGAGTTTTTATCTTCAGGTGATGCTGCTGCAAAAAACATTTTATTTAGAAATTTATTTGCACCTATCATCCCCTCTGACTTTAATGCAACAGACATCGTCCTAACTAAAGGATAACAACGCCCCCCCGAATTATCCCCCATTAAAGGCAAGTAAAAATCTTGGGGAGCAATTCGTTGGTCAATCCCCCCCGCGTCTCGAAACAATGAATTAGATTTCAAAGTGAAGCTTAAAATATTACTTTCAAACTCTGCTTTCTCCTTTCTAATTATATGTTGGTATAAAGCCCCCCTCTTTTCAATACTTAATTCACTCTTAATATATAACTCTTTCATTTTTAATGATGACATATCATCATTAAAACCATCAATAACTATCTGATCATATTGTTCAATACCCTCATTAAATTTAACATTATGTTTTACTATGTCATTATATAACACCAGCTCATAAAGCTTTTCAATTGGCTGGGTTTTAAAATTAATTCCACTCTGGATACTCGGGTCTTCCATTTGAATAATTGAAGATTCCCCATGTTGTTTTTTTATTTGTAACCATAACCAATTGCGTTCAACGACTAATGCTTCTGCCAAAATAGAACCATACTTCTGCCTATAGTATCCACGTGTAATCTTATGTTCCTCAATAGATTTTTTAAATTGTGCAATTCTAATCGAATCCTCATTACTATGTGTTTCTTTTCTATTTAACGCTGTCAATTCTAAATTTATTTCTTCTATTTTATTATTTAGTATATTAATATTTTTAGCAATTTGAATTTTTATCTCATCACGTAAATTTAACCAAGGCGTAATAGCAGGATGCTGTAATGAAAACTCCCCTTCAAAATACACGCCATCTAAAATATTATCAGTATCAATACCAAATTCACTTGCAATTTGTTTTAATTTTTTATGTATTTCATTACGATGAAGGTTAAATTTATCTAAAACATCATGAGAAAGCCGCTCATTTGGGTATAAAGCACTAATCGAGGCACTATTTCTACGCAATATGGGGGTGGGAGTGCCATTAATGACTTCATATTCTTGGCGTTGTAGTAATAATTGCCACCCACCATGATTAAACTGCATATAAGCAACGGCAAGCCCTTCTTCAGTGCCAGATATTTGATAATCTTTAAAATCAAATGCCATTACTACGTTATCATATAATACTGAACTGTTTACTCGGCCATCATGATAAACACGGTATGTTGTCTCGTTTAACTTTGTGACAATAACAGAGCACCCTGTCAAAGACCCTGTAAATAAAAAGCTATTTTCAGTTGCTTGTATAGGTATATCAACATAAGCAGGTGTTTTAATTGACTGATTAGCCCCATTATAGCCTAAAAAATAGGCTTCAACGGCTAATTTAGGGTCCATTCTTGAAGGCTCATACAGATATTCAGCTGCATAACTGTTTGGTGCTAGCTTGACTAATTGAGCACGGCCGTGTGGAGGAAGCTTCCCCATTTTTGTCATGTTATCGCCACTAATGGCATTCAGCCTAATAAAGGATAATGGGTCTGTGGCTAATTGCTGAATATCATGGCTTGCAAGACCATTTTTTGTTTGTATCCTTCGCCCCAAAAGGCCCGTTTTTAAAGATCTATCCCGCAATACTTGAGCTATTAATTCGGGGCTAACTTGCATTATTTTCTGTGCTAATACATTTCCTACATATATTAGCTTAATCCCAAAATGTTTTTTTATAATTAAAAAATCTAGCAAACTATATTTATCATTCAACATTTATATCATTCCTTTGATGTAATAATCTATTAATTAAATAATCATTTATTAATTAACACTATAAATTTAAATAATTCAACTAAAAAACAAAAATAAACAAATAAACCCCATACAGTCACCATGGGAAATAACTGATATTTTTTATTATCATGGTGTTTTTTTTGTTATTTTAAAAACCTTACTTTTAAGTATAATCAACACTGTTCAGGAGTCATTATAATAGCAAGGAAGTTATATATGAAATTAATAATTGTAAAAACCGCCACATATCTAAGTTTATTTCTACCTTTTATTTCTAACTCAACCCCTCCCAACATCGATAAAGCAAAAGTCATTAACATTGAAGCTCCACTTAAAAACCATATTTCATTCAATACTTTTGAGAGTTTATCTTCCAATGAAGACGGTTTAGTTTTTAACAATGATATAAACAGCAATAGCAATCTTAATAATAAAGCTGCCAAGCTTATATTTGCTGAAGTAACAGGAAATGAAGAAAGCCAATTACAAGGAGTTTTAGGCATAAAAGGCCAACGGGCTAACCTAGTTATCGCAAACCCAAATGGTATTTCATGGAAGAATGGCATAACTAATAATATAAATAGTTTGTCATTAGTAGCAGGAAAGTTTGAAAGGCAATATATCAAAAATAAAGAAAAAGATAACCAACTTGAACCAAAAAAGTTAGAGGACTACAGCCAACTAAAGTTTTCAACCCAGCCAGATAGCCTTGTCACCATTACTCAACAACAAGGTAACCCTATATTATTGTCAAAAATAAATGTATTCGCTGACCAAATAAAGCTACAAAACACTCTCAATATCAATGCAGCTATACAAAATTATATTAGTGCATCCGGTATCGGTACACTGTCACCTAGTGAAGCAGTCATTAAATATAGCTCAAAGTTTAAAACAGACATTCCTTACATCCAAGGAAACCAATTTGAACTGGACGAACAAGCAAAATTAACTGGGAGAAATATTACACTTGAGAGCCATCAGTACCAATGCCAAGATAACTTCCTTTGCCCACAAAATAAAATTGATATTAAAGGCCTTATCAGTGCAATGAGTCTTTCAGTACGTGGAGACGGTGATATTATGCTTTCAGATAAAGGTGCTATAAAGATAGGTAAAAACCAACAAATACTCATCGCTCAGCCACCCCAGTAATACCAATCTTACGAAATAACAAACAAAACGGCCTCCGAATAAGAGGCCGTGTGTTAATTCAAATTTGGGCTTAAGTTACATCCAAACGAACCATGCAAACAGTGAAATCACTATGATACAAGCAACGTTCAACACTGCCCCAACCCGCACCATTTCGATTTGCCTAATATAGCCAGAACCGAACACAATTGCATTTGGTGGTGTCGCAACTGGTAACATAAATGCACAAGATGCACCAATACCAATGATCATTGTTAATACAATAACTGGCATACCTAATGCCTCAGCAACTGTCGCAAAAATAGGCACTAATAATGCCGCACTCGCTGTATTACTGGTAAATTCGGTTAAAATGATGATAAAGGCTGTGACGGCGATAATAATCACAAACCAGTGACTTTGGCCAAATGTTAATTGCATCCAATCTGCCATGATGCGGCTCGCACCTGAAGAGCTTAAAATTGCGCTCAGGGTCAAACCTCCACCAAATAACATTAGCACGCCCCATTCAGTATTCTTTTGAATTTGCGCCCAACTAGCTACGCCAGAAATACCAATTAGGATCGCGGCACTGACTGCAATAATAGTATCTAAGTCTTTAACACCACCGAATGCATCACTGATAAATGTACTAGTGATCCAACATACAACAGCTAATAAGAAAATAACCATTGTTGTTATGCGTTTACCATTCCATTCCACGTGTTCTAATTCAATTTCAAAACGGTGTTTAAGATTAGGACGCAGCATCATATACATCAATACAAACATCATTGGCAGTAATACCACCATGATAGGAATACCGTATTTCATCCATGATAAGAAATCTAACCCTAATGCAGCAGCTGCGATCGCATTAGGTGGGCTACCAACAATGGTTCCCAAACCACCAATACTGGCACTATACGCAACACCCAATAATACAAATACAAAAGTGTTACGTTCATGGCGAACATCTAGGTTAGATAAAATACCCAACACTAACGGTAGCATCATAGCAGCAGTTGCAGTGTTACTGATCCACATCGACAGTAAAGCTGTAACGCCAAATAATAATAAAACAGCAACAGACAAGCGACCGCGAGCTGCCATCAGTAAACGATTAGCAATTAGCCTGTCAAGACCTTGAATGTGCAATGCTGTTGCTAATGCAAACCCACCAAAAAATAAAAAGATAATTGGGTTCGCAAAAGATTTCAGCGCATCACCTGTATTCATTAACCCAAGCACTACAGCGAGAATTGGAATACATAAAGCAGTGATTGTAACGTGAATAGCTTCGGTCAACCAAAGCACGCCAATAAAGACCATCATAGCGAGGCCTGCATTAGCTTTGTCATCAAATGGCAAGTATTTCAACAGTAACAGCAATAGTACGATATCAACCGCTAAGATTATCCAACCCCGCTTGTTTGATGGACCAGGCCCTACTGCTGGTGTTAAAGATTCAGAAGCATCCATGTAAACTCCATAGCTCGGAAGCAAATTCAGTTTCGAGTTTTATTGTTAATATTTATTTACGAGAAGTGAAATATAGAGTTAATTTATTAGGATGAAAATGTGGATACTCCAAAATTGCGATCTATGTTGTGTAATTTAGCTATTTTTTCATTGTAATGACAATAAATAATCGACTTTATCGATTAAAGTAGCTTAGATATGCTGCCCTAAGTCCCCGATAGAAACAAGCCTCGCTAAGCTTAGCATCTTATGTCAGCCAGCCTAACAACACTGGCTGTATTTTAATCCATAATTAACAATTACTGTTTTTCATTAAATAAAGAAAAAACCTGTTCAGATGTATGTTTTTGAAGATGTTGATTTGTTGCGTCACTGGTTAAAAATGATTTTTCACTGCTAAAAGGCGCCATCACTTCAGTTAACCTAGATATACTAAGATCACTAAACTCCCCTTTATAAGGGGCACTCTCAAGCTTTTTTCTTAAACTAACTTCAGTACTCAATCGACTTTCAAATGATGCTTTCTGAATCAGTTCATCCACGTTGTACGAAGCAAACTTATTAATACAGTTTATCTGTAAATGTTTATGAGTTTGAGATTGTTCTCCGAAAACTTGGCGTAACATTAATATTGTCCCCGTACTGGGGTCAGTTAAAAGCAGATCATCATTGTACTGATTTACTAGTAAAGAATCTAAATCATCAACAGGCAAAGAGATTGTATCTATTAAAGAGTCATTTGCGTAATTATCAATAACAATTACCTTATAGTGCCGCCAAACAGATCTGATTAATACATACCTACCTAGTCCCTCACCTCCGCTCAATACTAAATTTTTAACATTAGAAATGACTGGAGGAATAAGTATTCCATTCTCTTTTTTTGCTTGGATAATTAATGATGTCCCCACAGGGCTAGGTTTATTCTCACCATTTAAAATTACATCATGATAAAGTATTTCATCATTTTCTGTAAAAAGAAGCACCCCTGAATTGACTCTTTTGACACTTTTAAACTTAGTATTAGGATGTAATTCAATAATAGAAGGCAAGCTAGAAACCTCCTTAATTTGGTAACCGGAACCAAACGAGTCTCTTAACTGCTCAGGAGTTGCGTACTTTTGTATGTAAATTTTACGACTAACTGTATCAAAAATAAGTACACCGGAGTCGTCCTTATTTCTACCTAATAATTTTAGTGTGTTTCCTGTTAACAATTCTTGGGCGATAACAACTTTGTTATCTACATACCATGCAGGTACCGTATCCTTACCATTTGACGATTTAATACCGAATAATGTCAGTATAGGCAAGTCACCGAATAATTCATTCAAACTATCCCACCAAAAAGGGTGTTGCTCAAACCAAAAAGTATTAAGTGCGACTTGATGTGATTTCCCATCTGCATTTATTTGATAGACTATTCCATAAACATCTATGGCTAAAATACTTTTTTCCCAAAGAATAACATTTTTTAAATCAGGTATCTCAATACTCTCCATGACTGATGACGTTGAGTTTAAATTTTGTTTTTCAAAACTTTCTTGGCGATAGATTATTTTATTCTTATCATTATAAAAATAAAATACTTTATTTCCTTTTTCATCTAACAAGCCCCCCACTAAAAATAAATTAGAAAGTAGAGATGTGTCTTCTTTAGTCGGATTTAATGATAAACCACCTCTTTCTCTTATAGAATTATAATTAGGAATTATTATTTTATCATTTTCTATAAAATACCAATAACGCTGTGATACCTTACCTTCACTTTCTTCTGATATCATAACTACTTTTGCTAATTCAGAAGTAGTAGAGTTTGATACCCGACCATTGTCTGTAATACCTACCATATGTTCAGCTAAAAAAGACACCGTTTTATTTGATGATATCTTATCAAATAATTCAGAGGGATTTTCTTGTGATATCACATCAATGGTAATACTCAACAACTGTATTTTATTATTATAAAATAAGTGGGTAGTTTTAACTAAATTACCTTTTACCATTATTTCACATGAAATATAAATACTTTCATCCTCTTGCCATATATCAATAATTTCAATTGAAGCAGTTTCCGGATAGGTCATTTTATACTCAGATAGAATATCTCCGGAGCTAATATCAACCCCCAACATTACATTACTTTTTAATACATAAAAGTATGCCACTTCGTCAAGTGCCGTTCCAAGAACCATATTATTATTTTTATATTTTTCTGAATTAATGAATATAAATCGTTCTTTATCCATTTCAAAAAAAGCACGCCCGACGTTTATCTCATTGTGTTTATAATTTTCTATAACTATATATTTTTCATATAATTTATTTTCATGAGATAATTGTCTAAGATGACTAACAAGCGTTTGCTGACTATTTCCCCATTGACTCGCATCTTCACTGACAACACTCACTGTTAATGCTTCAAAATTTACTTTGCTCAACTCATTATTTTTATCTAATACAAAAATATTATCTTTATTTAAATAAGATGAAATTTCTATTTCAACACCACCGATATTCAGGCCATTTTCCAGAACCTTAATGCTTGGGTTATTCAGTTGCTCTGTATTTATCACCCAACGAGATGCCTTCCCATCATCATCCATTAACTTAATTTTAACGCCTTCTTGTATGCTTATTTGATATTCACCCCCACCACCTTGGATTTCATATTTTATATACCCATGCCATTCCTTGGCTAATTTTGGAACAAATAAATACCTATATTGTTTATCTAACCTAACTTCAATTGGTGTATCAACATATTCATGGTAAATTTGTGTAATTGTATTCTCACTCGGGAATATATAAAAATCATAATCAAAGTTATCTTCATTTTCTAGGCGCCTAATCACATCAAAACCGCAATCATGGCGCATTGTTGCTCCTGGCCATAAGTTATAATTATATTTAATATACGATTTAGGTATGACTGGCAAAATTAGCGCTTCTACATTTTCGGTCTCTAATTTATGTACCTTATTTTGATAGCCTATCCCATCACGAATATTAATCGCTTTATCTTTATCAATTACCATTGTAGGGAAATTGCCACCCCAAAAAATATAATTTCTCCTTCCACCACCGGCTGATACTGAACTGGTTCGATAAATATATTGGCTATCAAACTCAATTTGCTTCGACCTTAAATCAATTTTTCTAAATACCGCACCAAAACGAGGCACTAACGCTTTTTTGTCACTTAAATAATCATATCCATTACCTTTATAAGCTTGATCAAGAGCATAAAAATAACGACCAACTGCTTTTGCATTATCACCTATAATAGCAAAATTACGTGCTAGCCCCGCAAACCCAATGCCAAGTCCTGCGAATATAACACTCGCACCTCCCAAAGCCATCGAGGTACTCGCTGCACCTAAAAAACCTGCCCCCGCACTACCAGCCCCTGCAATTAGCCCTACTGAATCAAAAGCTAATTGAGTACCAAACACCACTTTTTGAGATTCATTTTCTGCATGTTCTAGTTCATAAATATCAAAGCCAACAACTGCACCATTAAAAATTAGCCCTACACCTTCATTTGCTACATTAGCTAAAGAAAAAGAAAAATCACTAATTACCATCGCCGATGTATCGGATTCTTCGATTAATACTGTTTTAACTAATTCCGTTATTTTCACTGCATCGGTCATTGTCCCATGAGCCGTCATCGTATAGTTAACATAGCTATGCAATTTAAGTGCTAATGATAAATTAGAGGAGTTCTCGTTATCTTCACTCAACTTTTTCGTTCTATTTTCAGCCCATTGAATTATAGATTGTATTGCTATTCCCGCATTTAAGCCTTCAATAGGTACTGTATTGATATCCCCCCCTTTTGGAACCACTTTATTTTCATTAATATAATAATATTGCTCAAATGCCAGCATATTTTTTTCATAGTAATTTTTAAATGCAATTAATGAGCTGTCTGTTGTTTCAGCCCAATAGGTTGATTGTGGATCATCTTTATTAATGAATTGAATCCGATAGTGGTTATCTTCAATTTCCTCGATATTTGAAAATAAAGGAAGCCAACTTTTTCCTAACCGATGTTCAGATGATATTTTTTCTATCGATTTACTTAGTGATTTCCCCCACTGCTGTGCATCTAAAATAGTAAGTGATGTTTTTAACTGAATATCTACTTCGACTATATCCTGTCGTTCAATTAGTTGAACAACCGATTGTTGGCGCTCTGAAGCTGTACTGAGAGACTCTACATCACTTAAATTGTCAACATTTAAATAATTACCAACAGGAACTAATGCCATATCATCATTGACAATTGTCAGCACTGAAAAAGTAGGCGTACTATCTGTACCAAAGGCAGAATAATACTTCGCCATTTGGTTATCTATCATAAACTTATTTACCGCAGAAAAAAGAGATTTGCTTTTATCAAAAGAGAATAACCCAAAGTTAGGGTCATAAAAATAATATAGTGTATAACCATCCGTAACTGTTTTACCAATCAACATGGAATGTGTTCTTGTATTTACTGCAAACATCATATTTTTTTCTTTTAAAGTTAATAAATTTTTTATGTCATTTAAGTCCATATATCCATGGGGAATTGAAGCCTCTACTGCACTAATATTAGAATGTAATTTAGCTAATGCTGATTTAAACAAAACAGAATCCGTTTCGTTGGGGGTTGCTGAAGCAACAAATAACCTATCAATTAATAAATTAGCGCCCTTTGTTCCTCGGTTTGATAATGCAACTGACATGGCCCTAACTAATGGATAACACCGCCCATTAGATGTATCATCAGCTAGCATCAAATAGAAATCTTGTGGTGCAAGGCGATTTGTTATACTACCATTTAAATAAAAAAGCTCGCTAATTTTTTCCGTTTTATTTAATATATTATCGATATATTCTTTATGCTCAGACTCTTCTATTTTTTTATATAACGCCCCTCTATCTAATGCAGTTAAATTTTGATTTACATATATTTCTTTCATTTGTAGAGATGTCATATCATCCCTAACTAAAGCTATGCTAATCTCACTAAATTTTTGCATCCCATTATTAAAATCTATTTTGAATTTTATATTAGCTGAGTTTTTGTGGATATAAACCAAGTTATGATAACGGTTTGTAATTAAAAGATCAGACTCGATATTTCGTCGTTTAATTGACTTACGTTCAATAACCCAATCCATCCCTTTTTTTTCTTTGACTTGATACCACAGCCAACTCCGCTCCGCATCCCGAGTTTCTAAAAGAAGCGATTCATATTGTTCTGTTATAAATAATAAATACATTCTATTTTTGGCTGTTTTTGTTTTTAAAACATTAATTCTATTTCTTTCTTTTACCTTGTTAAGACTTAATGATTCTAAATGTTTTAATTCAGATTCCCATTTTTTTAAAAGCTGTTTAAGTAAGATTGAGTCAGACTTAATTTTATTGCTTATATTATTTATTATTACCACCCAAGGATTAGATGCTAAGTTATCTAATGAAAAATCGTCAAATTCAAAATTATCTTTATTTATATCATTTGTAGGAATATTATATAGCTTTGCTAAATTCAATATTCTCTTGTGTAACCTACCCCTATATTCTATAAATTTTCGCTTTTTGTATGATAGAAAATTAACACTTGCATGATAGCTATCTAATGGTTTATTTTCATCTCGAAAAATAGGGATAGCAATATTGCCCTCTATTTTATATTTTTGCTTTTGTAATAAAAGTTGCCATTTACCGTTAATATATTGCATATATGCTGTGGCAATTCCTCCGTGACTCCCTTCTACTCTATAGTCATTATAGTCAATAGCCATAACGACATTATCATAGAGGATAGAACTATTAGTTCGCCTATCTTGATAAACCCGATAACTCTCTGAATTTAAGTCAGTTACTATTATTGAGTGACCTGAAAGCGTCCCTGTAAATAAAAACTTTATTTCTTTTGCATTTTTAGGGATATCTATATAAATAGGTCGCTTATTATTATCGTTTATTCTGTTACACCCTAAAAAATAACTTTCAATACTTTCTCCATCCCTAAGTACGTCAGAACCACTGGCATATTCCATACTATAAGCGCCATCCGCAACCTTAATGAATTGTATTCGACCTTCTGTAAATGGCTGCTCAAAATGTGTTATGCTATCAGTATTAATGGCATTTCTTTGAGTAAACTCGATAAAATTAGACGTAATTAAATTAATATCATTGCTTTTAATTAGTTCTTTTCCTATTTTTTTTTGCGCATCATTTATTACAATCATTAAATACCCATCCCTATTGAATACAGGTTAAAATTAATATAAAAACAGTTAAACACTATTAGTTATAAAAAATTTAAGCAATAACTCATTAGGTAATAGAACTAAAATAAGAACTAATTCAGCTGGTAGAAAATAATATATTAATTATTTAAATTTATTATCTATGAATAGTAGATAAAAAAGGGAAGCCTAAGCTTCCCATGTAATAATATTATTAAGGTCAAACTAAATTAAGCTTGGCCTTTCACTTCTTTCAGGCCATTGAATGGCGCATTTTTGCCTAATGCTTCTTCAATACGAATCAGCTGGTTGTATTTAGCAACACGGTCAGAGCGGCTCATAGAACCGGTTTTGATTTGGCCTGCTGCTGTACCTACAGCTAAATCTGCAATAGTTGCATCTTCAGTTTCACCTGAACGGTGAGAAATAACCGCAGTATAACCGGCATCTTTCGCCATTTTAATTGCAGCCAAAGTTTCAGTTAACGAACCGATTTGGTTGAATTTGATCAGAATAGAGTTAGCAATACCTTTATCGATACCTTCTTTTAAGATCTTAGTGTTCGTTACAAATAGGTCGTCACCAACCAATTGGATTTTGTCACCAAGTACTTTAGTTTGGTATGCGAAACCGTCCCAGTCAGATTCGTTCAGGCCGTCTTCGATAGAAACGATTGGATACTGTTTAGTCAGTTCTTCTAAATAGTGAGTAAACTCTTGTGAAGTAAAGGTTTTGCCTTCACCTTTTAACTCGTAGTTACCCGTTTCTGCGTTATAGAACTCAGATGCTGCACAGTCCATCGCTAGAGTAACGTCTTTACCTAATACATAACCAGCTTGTTCAACGGCTTCTTTAATTGCGGCTAAAGCTGCTGCGTTTGATTCCAAGTTAGGAGCATAACCACCTTCATCACCAACTGCTGTATTCATACCTTTAGATTTAAGTACTTTAGCTAAGTGATGGAAGATTTCAGAACCCATACGAACCGCTTCTTTCAGTGTTGGTGCACCAACAGGCTGGATCATAAATTCTTGGATATCAACGTTGTTATCTGCATGCTCACCACCATTGATGATGTTCATCATAGGTAAAGGCATAGAATATTGACCATGAGTACCATTCAGATCAGAGATATGCTCATACAGAGGCATGCCTTTTGCTGCTGCTGCTGCTTTTGCGCTTGCTAAAGAAACAGCCAGAATTGCGTTTGCACCAAATTTAGATTTGTTTTCTGTGCCATCAAGGTCAATCATGATTTGGTCGATATTGGCTTGATCTTTTGCATCTTTACCAGTTAGGGCTTCTGCGATTGGGCCATTTACAGCGGCAACTGCTTTCAGAACACCTTTACCCAGAAAACGTGCTTTATCACCGTCACGCAGTTCCAGTGCTTCACGAGAACCTGTAGATGCACCTGATGGTGCAGCTGCTAAACCAACAAAGCCGCCTTCTAAATGAACTTCAGCTTCTACAGTTGGGTTACCACGAGAGTCAATGATTTCACGGCCGATCACTTTAACAATTTTGGACATTAGGTTTTCCTCAGTACAAGTTAAATTTCGGGAAGCTGGCACACCTGCACCGACTTCCCCATATCTTATTTCAACTCACCTTTCTGGTACTTACCAGCGGCTTTAACAAAACCTGCAAACAATGGGTGACCATCTCTTGGAGTAGAAGTAAATTCAGGATGGAACTGACATGCCACAAACCATGGATGATTTGGATTTTCAATAATTTCCACCAATTTGTTATCTACTGAACGACCTGCAATTTTCAAGCCTGCATTTTCAATGCGTTTCAACAGTAAATTATTTACTTCGTAACGATGGCGGTGGCGTTCAATAATGGTTTCTGAACCATACATATCACGCACTAAGCTACCATTCACTAAGTGACATGGCTGACCGCCTACTCGCATGGTACCCCCAAGGTCACTCTCCTCAGAGCGAACTTCAAGGTTACCCTCTTCGTCACGCCATTCTGTAATCAACGCAACAACTGGGTATTTACAATCTGCTTTAAATTCTGTTGAGTTTGCATCTTCCATATTGGCAACGTTACGAGCAAATTCAATCAACGCAACTTGCATTCCCAAACAAATACCTAAATAAGGGATGTTATTTTCACGTGCATATTTTGCCGTCAGAATTTTCCCTTCAATGCCACGTTCACCAAAACCACCTGGAACTAAAATAGCATCCAAGCCTTTTAGTAATTCAACACCACGAGTTTCAATATCTTGTGAATCAATTAATTTAATGTTCACTGTTAAACGGTTTTTCAAACCACCGTGTTTTAGTGCTTCAATAACTGACTTATATGCATCTGGTAACTCAACATATTTACCTACCATCCCAATAGTGACTTCACCTGCAGGATTAGCTTCTTCGTAAATAACTTGTTCCCATTCAGATAAATTCGCTTCTGGGCATTCGATACGGAAACGGTTACAAATATATTCATCCAAACCTTGTGATTTTAACAATGCTGGGATTTTATAAATAGAATCAACGTCTTTTAAGGAAATAACCGCTTTTTCTGGTACATTACAGAATAACGCAATTTTTGCACGCTCATTCGCAGGGATAACACGGTCTGAACGACAAATTAATACGTCAGGCTGAATTCCAATTGATAGTAACTCTTTCACAGAATGCTGCGTTGGCTTAGTTTTCACTTCACCCGCTGCTGCAAGGTATGGCACTAAAGTTAAGTGTAAGTATAAAGTACGCTCACGACCTACTTCTGCCGCCATTTGACGAATAGCTTCTAAGAATGGCAATGATTCAATATCACCAACAGTACCACCAATCTCGACAAGAACGACATCATGGCCTTCGCCACCACGGATAATTCGGTCTTTGATTTCATTAGTGATATGCGGGATAACTTGAATTGTCGCACCTAAGTAATCACCACGGCGCTCTTTGCGCAGAACTTCGGAATAAACACGCCCAGTCGTAAAGTTATTGCGACGTGTCATTTTGGTACGGATAAAACGCTCATAATGACCTAAATCTAAGTCAGTTTCAGCGCCGTCTTCTGTAACGAAAACTTCCCCGTGTTGGGTAGGGCTCATTGTACCTGGATCTACGTTGATGTAGGGGTCCAGTTTCATAATCGTCACATTGAGTCCACGGGCTTCGAGTATAGCCGCCAAAGAGGCTGCGGCAATGCCTTTACCCAGAGAGGATACGACCCCGCCGGTCACAAAAATATAATTAGTTTTCATGCTGAACCTGAAAGTTTAGGTTTAAAAGATGATGGATATAACAGGACGGGAAAACAGTATACCCGAACCTTAATTTCGCTACAAATGTTCTAAGCATAATAAGGCTAAATTTCATCAATACTCTAATATTATCAGCAAGTTAAAAACGAAAATTATTTATCGCTTTAAAAGTAGTCATCTATGTCTGTTTTTATAGATTAACACAGTTTAAAGGCAAAAGCTAAATCCTTTCAGCTGATTGTATGGCGTAAAAAATGCGATTCTGCACTAACTTTGATTTTGAATAACTATTTACTCTGCTTATCGCTATTTAGCCCTCAAAAGTTTCAGTTCTTTCATTATTTTTGAAGCTTTGTTTGTCATTATAAAAATCTAAGTCATGCGACTTTAGCTGTATCAAGCAATCACTCTACATCATTCATAATACCGCTAGGGATAACCAACAATGCTGTGATGCAAAATATAATGTCTCTTTTATTCTTGGCGCTTAACCTGCTGCCAAAGTGCTTCCATCTCCTCAAGTGTAGCACTTTCTGTAGATTTACCACTTTCAGCTAAACATTTTTCAATTTGACGAAAACGAGATTCAAATTTGTTGCATGCTTTTTGTAGCGCTATTTCAGGTTTATGCCCCAAATGGCGAGATAAATTTACTGTGGCAAATAATAAATCACCAATTTCTTCTTCAAGGCGCGTTTCATCGACAACAACCTGAGTTGCTTCCTCCATAACCTCTTCTAATTCTTCATGAACTTTACCAACTACAGGACCCAGTGTATCCCAATCGAAACCCACTGATGCACATCGTTTTTGAATTTTATACGCTTTCATCAGCGCGGGTAATGAGCTTGGAATATCATCCAGTACAGAAAACTGGGATTTCTCAGCTCTCTCTTTCGATTTACGTTTTTCCCACCCGTCAATCACCTCTGTACTGCTCAGCGTATTATCAGCATCAAAGATATGGGGATGGCGGTGCTCAAGCTTATCACTCACAGCTTGGCAGACATCATTAAAATCAAACAATGACTTTTCATTCGCCATTTGTGCATAGAAAACCACCTGAAATAATAAGTCCCCTAATTCACTTTTTAAGTCAGCAAAATCTTCACGCTCTATTGCATCTAACACTTCATAAGTTTCTTCAAGTGTGTATGGTGCGATAGTTTTAAACGTCTGTACTTTATCCCATGGACAACCGCTTTGAGGGTCGCGTAGCTGTGCC
Source organism: Providencia sp. NPDC089933 (assembly GCF_049545585.1). Taxonomy (NCBI): domain Bacteria; kingdom Pseudomonadati; phylum Pseudomonadota; class Gammaproteobacteria; order Enterobacterales; family Morganellaceae; genus Providencia; species Providencia sp. NPDC089933. The sequence continues at coordinate 55,242 of NZ_JBMWDT010000018.1, read as the reverse complement.
ATAATAGACAATAAGCGTTCTATCTGAGGATTGGCCTGACTCATTTTTATTCCCTTTTTTCTTTGATTTTGTACGCGTTGGCTTTTTATCACTGACTGATTACAAGATAGAACCAACTGAAACGATTTTTACAATGCCAGTTTTATACTTTAATTAATGCAAATTGCATGTAGACGACAAACAAAAATAGTCTGATAGGCATACACCAATGCGTAATGCAGTTACCTGAATGCCCGTTCCATGCAACTTGAAGTATGACGAGTATAATATGGGAATTCAATAAGCTATCTCCCCTTCATCAACTATCAATGACGATAAAAAAACAAATTCGACATTTTTACCTTCATTTATGAAAAATACTGCCCAAAAAATAAGTATGGTAAGAAAAACATTAAAGAGCTAATAGCATGTTTAATAAAATTACGTATCCAGTCAGTGAATTAAACACAACGGATATCACACCAAAAAATCGCCTTAAATCTTTGTTTTCAAAAAAAGTAAAATTAATTAGCAACTCTTCAATCAACCTTCATCCGAAAGGAGTTGGTAAAGGGTATGAAACTTGCAAAGCCTTTAGCCTTGAGAAAAGTACTCGATCAGATATCTACTTTAAAATCGGTTATATCAGTGATTTTAAAGGAATGAAGGAAGAGGCTCTAACCATACACGGAACTCCTAATGGACAAGTTTCAATGTATTCGAATAATACGGCCAATAGAAAATACTTAACGGTAAAAGAGGCGATATCTCATATAAAATCAGTTCACAATGTTGACCTTACGGTTTCCCAAAAACCACTGCATGTCCTATCATGCTTTGGTGTTACTAATGGTGTCTATCAATCATTTGCGAATGAATTAAACAGAGAAGTCATAGGATATGGGGATGGAGGTGTGCTAAGAGGTAATGATACCTCTGAATATTTATCTAATCCCAATGTTGACCCTCTACTTTCGGTCATTGACCACAATACACCACAAGAAAAAACGATGATCGCGAGTGTTCATAAGTATTACCCTGCTCACGCAAAAAATAGTATTTGGCTAAAGTAAAATACCGCAGCCAACAACGCTGCGGCTCAATATCTGACGACAACCTATGATGAATGGCGTTTTGCTTCTATCACATCAGGTAACTGATTTAATTTTGCGAGTACCCTGCTTAGTACCTCAATGTTATAAAGCTCAATTGTCATATCTATTGTCGCTAGTTGCTGTTTAACATCACTACGACTACTGACACCAAGGACATTAACTTTTTCGTTCGCTAAAATTGTCGTAATATCGCGTAATAACCCACTACGATCGTTTGCGACTACCCTGACGACTAAAGAATAACCACTTGAATAGTTTTCCCCCCATACGGCATCAATAACACGCTCAGGGGCATGGCTTTGCAATTCAGCCAACTGTTCACAATCCGCACTGTGAATGGAAATCCCTCGCCCTTTGGTAATAAAACCGACAATTTCATCACCCGGGATTGGCTGGCAACAACGCGCAATATGGTGCATCAGGTTACCCACCCCTTCGACGACCACACGACCACTTCCATGAGATGGTGCCCTTGGAACTGAAGACTTACTTTCCAGCGTCTTCATCGCTGCACGGTCTTCTTCTTCTTCTGCTGTCGCCTTATTAAACTTACTTTGTAGGAAGTTAACTAATTGGTTGATACGAATATCACCACCACCAATACCCGCTAAAACTTCATCTAATGAATGAACGTTATACCGCGCTATCAACAGCTTTTCTGCTTCTCTAAGACTAATATCGAGGTGAGATAACTCGCTATCCAATATTTGGCGACCCGCAAGGATATTTTTGTCTCTATCTTGCTTACGGAACCAGTTTTGTATTTTCGCTCGTCCACGGCTAGTGGTAACATAGCCAAGGTTAGGGTTTAACCAGTCACGACTAGGATTTGGATGCTTTTGCGTAATAATTTCAATTTGATCCCCCATTTGTAGTTGGTAACTAAATGGCACGATGCGACCACCAATCTTAGCCCCTATACAACGGTGACCCACATCACTGTGGATATGATATGCAAAATCAAGTGGCGTCGAACCCGTTGGCAAATCAACGACATCACCTTTAGGTGTAAAGACATAGACTCGGTCATCAAATACTTGGCTACGCACCTCATCCAGCATTTCACCAGAATCGGCCATTTCTTCTTGCCATGCAATTAACTTACGCAGCCATGCAATGCGGTTTTCATAGCTACTGCCCTTGCCAACACCCGTTGCGCCTTCTTTATACTTCCAGTGCGCTGCAACCCCTAACTCTGCATCTTCATGCATTTGACGAGTTCGTATTTGAATTTCAAGGGTTTTACCATTTGGCCCAAGTACCACCGTATGAATCGATTGATAACCATTTGGTTTTGGATTCGCCACATAATCGTCAAACTCATCCGGCAAATGACGAAAGTGGGTGTGTACAATCCCTAGAGCAGCATAACAATCTTGCAAGCGTTCGACGACAATACGCACTGCACGCACATCGAACAGTTCATCAAACGCTAAAGATTTTTTCTTCATTTTGCGCCAGATACTGTAAATATGCTTAGGGCGACCGTAGATATCAGCTTGAATACTCTCTTTTAACATATACTTTCGTAATGTCCCTACGAAGTTATCAATGTATTCTTCACGATCGATACGGCGCTCATGGAGTAATTTAGCAATTTTTTTATACTCATCAGGGTGTAAATAACGGAAACAAAAATCTTCTAGTTCCCATTTTAGCTGCCCTATCCCCAAACGATTTGCTAAAGGCGCATAGATATTTGAACATTCTTTAGCGGCTAATACGCGCTCATCTTCTGTTGCATCTTTTACCTCACGTAAATGTGCGATGCGTTCAGCTAATTTTATGACAACACAGCGGAAATCCTCTACCATCGACAGTAACATACGACGGATATTATCCACTTGTATCGAGCTTGTTTCACTCGACTGCGTGGCTTTGAGCTGGCGAATTGCGTCCATTTCCAACACGCCCTTAACAAGTTCGTTAATAGAATTACCAAACTCATCAATCACATCTTGCTCTTTTAGCTCCCCTTCTTCGACTAAAGGGAAAAGCAAAGCTGCTTGTAAGCTACCGATATCCATACTCAATGTAGAGAGTATCTCGGTCATTTCAATGCCGCGCCATAGCAATAAAGGCGCTTTTTCTTGTCCAGCTAATTTGTCATGACAGTATTGCCAGGTATGGATGAGCTTTTCTTCTGATTGCTTATTGCCCAAACCTAAACCATTAACCCAATTTTCTGGGGCAAACTCACCTGCTGGGGTAAGATGTGCACTTCTTACTGCAACCATATATTCTCCCTACCGATTAAACCTCTGGGCGACGGATAAATAATGCCATTGATTCTAAATGGCTAGTGTGCGGAAACATATCCAACATCCGCAAATGTAATAATTGATAACCCCCACCAAGTAAAACCTTGCTGTCCCTAGCTAATGTTGTGGGGTTACATGAAACATAGACAATTTTTTCTGGCATCAGTTTAATTAAATGTTCCATTACACCAGCAGCTCCGGCCCTTGCAGGGTCTAATAACACTTTATTAAACCCTTGAGCTGCCCATGGCTGTGTATGAATTTGTGCTTCTAAGTTCTCATTATAGAATGCTACATTATAAATAGTATTGAGCTGAGCGTTGTTTCGTGCTTGTTCGACTAAATTTTCAACACCTTCAACCCCAACGACAGATTTCGCAAGCCGAGCAATAGGCAGTGTAAAATTACCCATTCCACAAAACAGGTCTAATACCCTGTCTTCACTGTTGATATCCAACCATGCTAACGCCTGCTCGACCATTTGTTGGTTAACTTGCGCATTAACTTGAATAAAGTTTGACGGATTAAATCTCAACCTTTCCCCTGCGACTTGATATTCAGGTAATGGGGAAGTCTCAGTCAGCGTATGTAAGTTTTCATCATTACCTGCTAACCAGATAGACACTCCGTGCTGATTTTCAAAATCAATGAGTTTTGGTTTATCTGAAGATAGCAAAGGAGCCAAATGCCGGATCAATACAACTTTGCAGTTATCCGCATAAATTAATTCAACATGCCCCAGTTTCGCGGCAATACTGAGTTGGTTGAGACATTGTGAAAGCGGCTCAAGCAATATGTCTAGATCGGGTGATAAAACAGGACAATGTTTTATATCAACCAAAGTATTCGATTGAGTTTTTCGAAAGCCCATGACTAACCGATGGCTTTTAGAATGGTATTGCAAACCCAAGCGTGCTCGTCGACGGTAGCCATATGACTCACCGCTGATAACCGGGGTTGCTGGTTTATCTACCCCCGTTTCGCGTAACATTACATACTGTAAAGCAAGGGCTTTACTCTCCCTTTGTAGTTCAATATCAACATGCTGTTGTTGGCAACCACCGCATTGTTCAAAGTAACCGCAGCGTGGCTTAACCCTTTGTGGATTGGTACTCAACCGCCTAATAACCTTCGCTTTTGCAAAATGACGTTTATCTTCTGTTAATTCAATCTGAGCTTCTTCATTAGGCAATAAACCTGCCACAAAAATCGTTTTGCCATCGACACGAGCGACACCTTGCCCAGCAGCATCAAGGCTTTCAGCAATAACCGTTATTTGACGGCGTGAAGTAGTACGGCGGTTCGGAGAGTAAAATTGAGCCATAAGTAGTCACTACGGAGTATTAAGTTATAAAAATAATGATTGCCGTTTTTCCCGTTTCAACACGTTGCTTTTTCCGCCTATTAATAAGGAAAAACCTGTCCCCTTAGTATACCTGTTTTTCCTATCATTTTATTGAATACTTTGCGAATTTATTACATAACATCAATATAATGTTAGTTGCTGACCATAAATTTTCTATATTCTTCATAGGCATAGTGATCTGTCATCCCACTAATATAGTCTTGTATTAAACGTGCCCGGTAATAAAACTCGAGGATTGAGCGGTCAGACTCATTGGTCGCAGAAATTTTTTCAAGCGCTTCAGTATAAGATAAGCGGTGCTTATTAGATAACTTATGGAATAAACGAGTTTCAATAAAAAAATGCTTATGATAGTTTTTGTCCACTAGTTCCGCAAAATCTGTTCTGCTCATCATTAATAATGGGCTATAGAAATCGAGTAACCCACTAATAATGCGATACCCTTGAAGTTCTAGTTCCTCAACTTCATGGTGGTTAAAAACATGCTTAAATGCCACTGTTTTTAATACTTTCAATAACCTATGCTCAGGGCTTTTATCTTCCAGTAATGCGCTATTAAAATTACCATGGTAAATTTCAGGTAAGTTTTTTATAAACTGTTGAGCACTGTAATGGCATAACTTACTCGTAATATTGACGCGTAAGTACATAAAAAACTGATCTTGTTGAATGCGCCTTGTGTGATTATCACTAATATTGTTATAAGCACGCATAATGGTTTGGTCAAACAAATCGTTTGGTTCAATAGGACCCCATTCTGCCTTTAAATAATCGATTAATTTTTCGACGGTAAAAATACCTTTTTCAGCAGCGTCATCCAGATCAGCAATGCAATATGAAATATCATCAGCCGCTTCCATAATATAAGAGAGAGGGAAGCGACAATATTTCTCCATATCGAGTTTTTTTGTCAATTCACTGACAAAATCTGATTCAGACCAATAATAACCCGGTTTTTTCATTAAATAGTCAAATTCTGCAGGGATCGGAGCTAAATCATAAGCCCCGCGAGTATATTTCAAAATTGAACCAATCTGTGCGTAGGTCAAATTTAATTTGAGCAACCGATGAGCCATACGCAACCCTTGAGCATTGCCTTCAAATGAACACAAATCGTACTTCAATTGACGACGAAAAAGGTCTTGCTTTTCATTACCTGTCAATTGTAAGGCGTGTATTTGGCATGGATCAGGAGAGTCTGGTGTATAAAGATAGCCGGGAGCCAATAATTTACTGAACCAACGCTGTATTGCAGCTTCACCAAAATGACCAAAAGGTGGGTTGCCGATATCATGCATTAAGCAAGCCATTTCAACGAGGCTTTCAAAGGCGTCACACCTTTCATCTAACCCATAGGTTTCTAATAACTTTCTCTTTTTTAATTCACCCAAAACGGTTTTACTAATGTAACGCCCCACTTGCTGAACCTCTAGTGAGTGAGTCAATCGGCTACGTACAGCAGAATTTTGTTCTAACGGAAAAACTTGTGTTTTTTGTTGTAAGCGACGAATGGCAGCAGAATTAATGATACGCCCCCGATCACTTTCAAATAAGCGATTAACGGCGTCTTCATCTTTTTCCGAAACTTTTTGATTCTTTGCGCTACTCGTATAATTACGCTGAAAGCTTAGCTTTTTAAGAAAGTTAATCTCCCCCATTCTTTCCTCTCCCTTATCTAAATTTATTAGTCATTATATAACCAAAGTGCAGGAAAAATACTTCACGCCTCAACTTTCAATGCTACACTTCGTACAGCTTTGTAATTTCATTGCTTAAACATGAGATATTGCAATATTAGTTGCGATAGCGCTCGAAGATCAAAGCAATAACACAACAAAATTCTATTTTCCCTAAATAATGTGTTGTAAACACTAAGTAGGGGAATATGGTGAAGGAGACAAAATGAAAGTTGGGGTCATTGGTGCAATGGAGCAAGAAGTTGCTATTTTGCGCTCACAAATTGAAAATTGCCAAACGATCAGCCGCGCAGGCTGTGAAATTTATACCGGAAAAATTAATGGTGTTGACGTTGCTTTATTAAAATCAGGTATTGGTAAAGTTGCGGCTGCAATCGGTACAACATTATTACTAGAACATTGCCAACCTGATGTAGTTATCAACACTGGGTCCGCAGGTGGGTTAGATCCTCGTTTAAATGTTGGTGATATTGTTGTCTCTACTGAAGTTCGTTATCACGATGCCGACGTCACCGCGTTTGGCTATGAGCCAGGCCAAATGGCACAATGCCCACCAGCTTTTGTCGCGGATAGCAACCTGATAAACGTTGCGGAACAGTGCATTAATTTATTGGATATGAATGCAGTACGTGGTTTAGTCTGTAGTGGTGATGCTTTTATTAATGGAGCAGAACCATTAGCTCGTATCAAAGCCATGTTCCCTCAAGTTGCTGCAGTTGAGATGGAAGCGACTGCGATAGGGCAAGTTTGCCACCAGTTTGGCGTACCATTTGTTGTCGTTCGCGCCATTTCTGATGTAGCCGATAAAGAGTCTCATACCAGTTTTGATGAGTTTTTACCTATTGCTGCTCGCCAATCTTCACTGATGATCAACGCGATTTTAACAAAACTCGCTTAATTTTCTCCTATGAAAAAGCATAACTAACATTCCGTTATGCTTTTTCATTGCAGCTAAGATAAATGATAGTCATGAAAAGAATTCCTCATTTTTATTCCTTCACTGTTACCTTGTTATGTACCTTGTTGGTTACTTTTTCTGCTCTAGCTACCCCCAAACAACGGGTTATTAGTTTATCACCAGCAAACACCGAACTCGCCTACGCGGCTGGATTAGGTGATAATTTAGTTGCAGTTAGTGCTTACTCCGACTATCCAGAACAAGCAAAAAAAATAGAACAAGTTGCTGATTGGCAAGGGCTAAATGTGGAGCGTATTATCGCACTTAAACCGGATTTAATTCTTGCATGGCGAGGAGGAAACCCACAGCGCCCTCTCGAACAACTCGCATCTTTTGGTATTCCTATTATTTATTTCGACCCGCAAAGCATCGATGAAGTGATTAATTCAGTTACTGAATTAGCACAATACAGTCCTAACCCCAAAATTGCACAACACAATATTGAAATGATGCGGGCAACCTTAGCCTCTTATCAAAATAAAAAAGCCTTAATCAACAAACCAAAACGTGTGTTTATTCAATTAGGTATCCAGCCTTTATTTAGTACTGGTAATCAGACATTGCAAAATGATGTTGTGGAATTTTGTGGTGGTGAAAATATTTTTGCTAATAGTACAGTGCAATGGCCGCAAGTCAGCCGTGAGCAAGTACTTACCCGCAAACCAGATGTGATTATCATGACAGGTTCAGCAGAACAGGAAAAAGCAGTGAAAGAATTTTGGCATCCCCAACTCAATGTCCCTGTTATTCGGTTAAACGAAGATTGGTTTCATCGAGCAGGCCCAAGGATTGTGAATGCAACCGAACAACTGTGCGAACAGCTAAACTCACTATCTAATTGATAATTAGTAACTAAAATCCGAGAATTATAGGTTATAGGTTACAGGTTACAGGTTACAGGTTACAGGTTACAGGTTACAGGTTACAGGTTACAGGTTACAGATTACAGATTACAGATTACAGATTACAGATTACAGATTACAGATTACAGATTACAGATTACAGATTACAGATTACAGATTACAGATTACAGATTACAG
>NZ_JBMWDT010000018.1:44303-46729 GCF_049545585.1 Providencia sp. NPDC089933 | reverse complement strand
CAGAAATTTTCTAAATAGTTCGAGTTGTGGCAAGGCGGCAAATGAAGATATCTCGGGGAGCATACACAAGTGTGTGACCCGAGTAGCTGAATGAAGCCAACACCGCCACAGCTCGAAATATGACGAAAATTTGGCAAGGCGGCAAATGAAGATACCTCGGGGAGCGCACACAAGTATGTGACCCGAGTAGCTGAATGAAGCCAACACCGCCACAGCTCGAAATATGACGAAAATTTGGCAAGGCGGCAAATGAAGATACCTCGAGGAGCACACACAAGTATGTGACCCGAGTAGCTGAATGAAGCCAACACCGCCACAGCTCGAAATATGACGAAAATTAGACGCTAAAGGACGACCCACACCCACAAGTAGACTTAGCATTCGGGTTCGTCACAATAAAGCGCGAGCCTTCTAAACCTTCAGTATAGTCAACACTTCCGCCAACTAAATATTGTAAGCTCATTGGGTCAACCACAAGAGCAACACCTTGCTTCTCAATGGTCATATCACCTTCATTGATTTGGTCATCAAATGTGAAACCATACTGGAAACCACTACATCCGCCACCGGTAATATAAACACGTAAACGCAGATTTGGGTTATCCTCGTCAGAAACTAGATCTTTAACTTTTATTGCTGCCGCATCAGTAAATTGTAAGGGCAGAGCTGAATCATCACTCATTTTTAGCTCCAAACCGGTAACCGGTAAATTCATGGGAAGCAAAAGCCGCCCCAGATCAATTAATCTAATTATCCGCCACTTGACTAAATCGTTCAAGTGTTGTTACACAATTAGACACATTGTGCATATCTTAGGATCAACATTTGGTTTAATTGAGACAGTGCTTTAGAATGGAGGCAAATTTCTATTTAGCCTCTTTTTGGAGCCCTGCCATGTCGCAATCTGAAAAACTTTATGCACTAGCAAAAGAACAAATTCCTGGTGGTGTAAACTCACCAGTTCGTGCCTTTAATGGTGTTGGCGGAACCCCTTTGTTTATAGAAAAGGCTGACGGTTCATATATTTATGACGTCGATGGCAAAGCCTATGTGGATTACGTTGGCTCATGGGGGCCGATGGTCTTAGGGCATAATCACCCAGTTATTCGTGATGCAGTAATTAAAGCTGTGCATAAAGGTTTAAGTTTTGGAGCGCCAACCGCAGCGGAAGTTGAAATGGCTGAACTCGTCTGTGAACTAGTGCCCTCTATGGATATGGTACGTATGGTGAATTCAGGAACAGAAGCTACCATGAGCGCTATCCGCCTTGCTCGGGGCTACACTGGACGTGATAAAATTATCAAATTTGAAGGTTGTTACCACGGCCATGCAGACTGCTTATTAGTAAAAGCAGGGTCAGGGGCACTCACTATGGGGGAGCCGAATTCTCCAGGAGTCCCTGAAGATTTTGTTAAACACACCTTAACCTGTACTTATAACGATCTTGCCTCAGTTCGCCAAGCATTTGAAAACTACCCTGAAGATATTGCTTGTGTGATTGTTGAACCTGTTGCTGGCAATATGAACTGCGTCCCTCCTACAGCTGAGTTTTTACCGGGTTTACGTGAGCTTTGTGATGAATTCAATGCTGTATTAATCATTGATGAAGTCATGACAGGCTTTCGCGTAGCTCTGGGCGGCGCACAAGACTATTACGATGTTCAACCTGACTTAACTTGTTTAGGTAAAATTATCGGTGGCGGTATGCCTGTTGGCGCGTTTGGTGGCCGACTTGAGATCATGGAAAAACTCGCGCCAATTGGTCCTGTTTACCAAGCTGGTACATTATCGGGTAACCCTGTCGCGATGGCAGCGGGTCTCGCTTGCTTAAAAGAAGTCGCTCAGCCAGGTGTCCACTCACGTTTAAATGAGCTAACAGAAAAATTAGCCCGTGGTTTAAAACGCGTATCCCAAGAACAAGGTATCCCGATGGTAATCAACCATGTGGGCGGTATGTTTGGGGTTTTCTTTACTGATGCACCGACTGTAACTTGCTACCAAGACGTGATGAAGTGCGATGTAGAACGGTTTAAGAAATTCTTCCATTATATGTTAGAGCAAGGCATTTACCTTGCACCTTCGGCTTTTGAAGCTGGTTTTATGTCTATCGCTCACAGTGATGAAGACATTGAAAAAACGATCAAAGCCGCCGAAACTGCACTGATGAAAATTAAAAACAATTAATTTACACTAACATTATAGAGGTGAAGCTATCTCCACTTTCACCTCTATTCTTCTTATAGTTAACGATAGATAACTATATCCTCACGCAATAACTCAAACTGTACTTAGTAATTCTCTAAATAATTCAGCCCGTCGCTAGATGATTAGTGAGCTAGAACTTAAGGTATACAACCGTGTGGGGCTAAATCTAGTGAATACAGCCAACAACGCTAAAAAGTGAAACGTTACGCGGCAATTCTCTA
>NZ_JBMWDT010000018.1:0-44206 GCF_049545585.1 Providencia sp. NPDC089933 | reverse complement strand
TCTAGTGAATACAGCCAACAACGCTAAAAAGTGAAACGTTACGCGGCAATTCTCTAAATAATTCAGCCTGTAGCTAGGCGGTAAGTGAGCTAGAACCTAGAGCATACAATAGTATGTGACTAGGTCTAGCGAGTGCAACCAACAACGCTAAAAAGTGAAACGTTACGCGGTAATTCTCTAAATAATTCAGCCTGTAGCTAGGCGGTAAGTGAGCTAGAACTTAAGGTATACAACCGTGTGGGGCTAAATCTAGTGAATACAGCCAACAACGCTAAAAAGTGAAACGTTACGCGGCAATTCTCTAAATAATTCAGCCTGTAGCTAGGCGGTAAGTGAGCTAGAACTTAAGGTATACAACCGTGTGGGGCTAAATCTAGTGAATACAGCCAACAACGCTAAAAAGTGAAACGTTACGCGGCAATTCTCTAAATAATTCAGCCTGTAGCTAGGCGGTAAGTGAGCTAGAACCTAGGAGCATACAATAGTATGTGACTAGGTCTAGCGAGTGCAACCAACAACGCTACAGGTTGAAGTATGACGAGAATTTAGGGATTATTGCCAAACATATCCTTAACCCAATCCGGTGCATCATTTTGTGGCTCATCGTTATTGCCATTTAGGTTCCAAACTGGGTCTTGGTTTTCTGATGCTTGGCATAAAGCATCGGGGTTATCCGTCCAGATTGGTAGCATTCTACCCCCACCAAAATTTGAACAGCTTAATTGCCCATCGGCAGTCACTTGCATATCTACAACCCCTTCTGGGGCACGATTGATTAATGCCAAAGGTGTTTGATTATCAAGGTAACGTTGATATACCTTCAGTGCTCCTGTTGCACCAGTTAATTGCGTAGGACCATTGTTATCACGACCTACCCATACAATCGCGACTTCCTTACCGTCAATGCCGGCATACCAGCTATCGCGCAAATCGTTAGTTGTCCCTGTTTTACCTGCTAAGTTATATTTGCCATATTTAGACAATAATACACGGCCAGTCCCTTGCTTAACCACTTGTTGCATACCGTATAACGCTAAGTAGGCAGCTTGTGAAGGTACAGCACGCTCTGCAGATGGATAGCTTTGATAAATCTCTTTACCATCACCATCAATCACTGAACGCAGCGCAGATAATTTAGCGCGATTACCGCCGCCGCCAATGGTTTGATAAACTTGTGCGACTTCAGCTGGCGTCAAATTTACCGCCCCTAGTAGCATCGCAGGCACTTTTTCCATTGCTGCAGCTGGCGCTCCTAGACGTACAAAGGTATTAAATACCTGATCTAGACCAACTTCCAACCCTAAGTTTACTGTTGGGATATTCTGTGAGCGAGCAAGTGCATCGACTAACATCATACGGCCATTAAAATTACGGCTATAATTCCTTGGGCTCCAATTTTGATTACCCACCTTAACAGTGAGTGGTTCATCTTTTAACCATGTATTTAAACGATAGCGATCAGGCTCACTCAGTGCAGCAAGGTAAACAGGAGGTTTCGCTAACGAACCAATACTACGGCGTGCATTCAATGCTCGATTGAAGCCAGAAAACTGAGGTTGAGAGCCACCAACCATGGCACGAACTTCACCATTAATACGGTCAACGACCACCATTGCGCCTTCGATATCGTCTAACTTACGAGCCTTACGTAAATCAGCGACTCCATTTTCCACCGCATTTTCCGCAGCCGTTTGAGCGACAGGGTCTAAGGTTGTAAAGATTTTTGCACCGGATAACTCTTTAACTTGATCACCCAGTTTTTGATTTAACTCTAAACGTACCATTTGCATAAAGGCAGGCTGAGAAGCCACCAACCCTTCTTTATTTTTCACGCCAAGAGGCCTTGCACTGAGCACTTGGTACATTTCTTGGTCGATTACGCCGCGTGTTTCCAAGATTTTCAACACAATGTTACGGCGTTTAATTGCATTTTGTGGCTTAGTCCATGGGTTATAAGTTGATGCCCCTTGTACCATACCCACTAACAGTGCCTGCTGGTCAAAACTTAACTCATTAATTGGACGACCGAAATAATACAAACTTGCTAGCGGGAAGCCACGAATTTCATCATTACCATTTTGGCCTAAGAACACTTCGTTTAGATACAGCTCTAAAATACGTTCTTTGCTGTAGTTATAATCCAGCAAAATAGCCATGTAAGCTTCATTGGCTTTACGTTTTAATGTGCGTTCATTAGTTAAAAATAAGTTTTTTACTAACTGCTGCGTCAGGGTACTGCCCCCCTGAACCGAACGCCCAGCCGTTAAGTTGGCAACAACAGCACGGCCAATAGAGTATAAACTGACCCCATCGTGCTCATAGAAGTTGCGATCTTCGGTTTCCAGTAAAATTTTGACCAACGATTCGGGGAAATCAGACAATGGCAATACTAAACGTTGTTCATTATTCGCCGATTGCATCATCGTGATCAGTTTAGGGTCTAATCGGAAAAAGCCAAATGAACGGCCATTTTCCATATTTTCAATTTTACTTAACCCATTATTTTCAAACACCATACGCGCTAATATTTGCCCTTCTTTTTGGTCAGGGAAATTAAAAGGACGGCGTAAAATTTCAATGCTATTACCGCGAACCACAAATTCGCCGGAGGTGGTGATTTTACTCACTTTTCGGTATTGCATACCTTCGAGCAGGCGAACCATTTCAGCTTGGCTATAGTCCATTCCCGGTTCAAGGTTAACCATCCTGCCATATACTGCCGCAGGTAAATCCCACACCTTACCATCGAGACGTTCTTTAATTTGTTGATTTAAATAAAAACCGTATGCTGCTAATAAAACAGCAAACACAATCATTAGTTTGACTAACAGCCAGAACCAACGCCATTTGCTTTTCACTTTACGTGGTTTGTTATTTTTCGAGCCTTTTTTAGCCATTTGCTCTTCTTCGTCTTCATCATCGAGATATTGTTGGTCAATATCATCATTTTCGAATAAATCTTCATCGTCATAATCATCGCGGTCTCTGCGACGGCGGGATGAAGATTGTTTTTTCCCAGCAGATTTTTTGTTGCGTCTGCCTATTGGTTCAAAATCTTTACCTGACATGGTCGCTCCATATCACCTTACAAAATAACTTAACAACATAATCATTCACTATTTGAATAGCTTAGTGGTTAATTTTGGCTCATAACCTTAGAGATTTCACCAAAGAAAGCTCTTAATTACATTTCCTTACTCACATTAAGCAGGGATAAGCCATTTTTATGAACCTGCTATTAGAGCATAAAAATAGTTTATTTCGCACCCATCATCGCTTTTTTTGTTTGCCGCGTTGGTGCTGTATTTGCTGGGTCATCGGGCCATAAATGTTTTGGGTAGCGGCCTTTCATTTCTTTTTGTATTTCTTTGTAGCTTCCATGCCAAAATGCGCCGAGATCTTGTGTAATTTGTAATGGGCGCATCGCAGGGGAAAGCAAACAAACCGTTAACGTGATTTTCCCTTGCGCAACAGTTGGATTCGTTTTCTCACCATACATTTCTTGCATACGAATTTCTATGACAGGCGGCTTATCCAATGCATAGTGAATACTCACATCATGTGAAGAAGGTGCGCGGTAAGTTGTAGGGAACATGTTCGCTAGCCACTGCTGTTGTTGCCAATCTAACCGGTTTATTAGCAATTCTGCTAAATTAATTTGCTGCAACTTTTGTTTATTGGTTACCTCAATAAGATAAGGCTCAAGCCATTCATCTAATGTTGATAACAATGTACTTTCATCAAAGGATGGTAATTCAAACTCAGGGAAATATTGCTGTGCTAACGTACAACGAATACACAGTTGCAACGCATCCTCTTGCCAATTCAATTGTTGCAGCCCATTTTGTTTTAGCCAATAAACCAACGCTTTACTGATATCAGCTTTATCTGGGTTACTCATGCGTTCTGATTTCACCACTAACTGGCCGCACTGCAAGCGCTTCCATGCTAGCAATGTCCCTTTTTGCTCATCCCATTCAACGGTTTCTTGCTCATTAAATAGTTCAGTACAATCTTTTTGCAATTCTTGTATATCAATGGGGTACGCAAGTGCCACTCGTGCATCTGCGCTATTTTCTGGTTGCCACAACAATGGCACGATTAACCAAGAAGTTCCCAATAGCCTATCCGTTTCGTGTAGCGATGCTCCAAGCCCACTGGATAACTGATAACGCAATTGATTGTCCCTCGTTTTTGCTATTTGGTCGGGAAAACCGGCTGCTAATAATGTTGGTAACCACTTACTTATCAGTGCGGTTTGCTGCCCTATACTCGCGTTAACTTTTCGCCCACTTAAAATGGTCGCACGCCGGCACCAGCTTTCGCTTGGCCGGTCTAAGTAATAACGTAAGTCGCACTCACCACCTCTTGGCGGCTCTTCAATAATAGCCACTAATAATGCGGCTAATTGCAAAACTGACTCATCTTTAGCGACTTGTGCTTTATACAATATCGCGGCAGTACGTACTGAGCTACCTAGTTCTGCCATCTTCTGTCCCATGATAGACAGTTTCCCTTGTGCATCAATCGCGCCAAGTTTAGCAAGTAGATTTTTTGCCGCCCCAATCGCGGGGGCTGGGGGTAAGGTGAGCCATGATAATTGTGTCACATCATGGCAGCCCCACTGTAGTAAAGAAAGCCATAGCCCACTGAGGTCACTTTGGTTGATTTGTGCTTCACTAAATTGAGCCGCACGCTCCGCTTGCTCTTCACTAAATAGATGCCAACATACCCCAGCTTCTAAGCGCCCCGCTCGTCCAGCTCGCTGTGTCATTGATGCTTGGCTAATGCGTTGCTTAACTAATTTTGTTATCCCTGAACGAGGGTTAAACTGCCCTACTCGCTCCAGGCCGCTATCCATCACTAAGCGAATACCTTCTATAGTTAAGCTGGTCTCCGCAATATTAGTCGCTAGCACAACTTTACGTTTCCCTTCGGGAGCTATTTGGATTGCTTGCTGCTGTGCTTTAAGAGATAAAGCTCCATATAAAGGACACAAAAGTATGTCCTCACTCACTATCGAAGCTAATTCAGCTCTTACTTTTTCTATTTCCCCCACGCCCGGGAGAAATAATAATAGTGACCCTTTCTCTTGCTGCAAAAACAGCCATGCTGCTGCCGCGACTTCTTTATGAAATAATTTATTAGGATTTATGGGATGATATTCACGAATAACGGGGAAACTGCGTCCTTGTGAAGTGATCACTGGAGCATTAGGGAACAACTGGGAGAGCCCTTGGTTATCAAGGGTAGCAGACATCAATAACACCCGCAGGTCATCCCGTAGAGCTTGTTGTGAATCAAGTAATAATGCAAGGCCAAGGTCTGCTTGTAAGTTGCGTTCATGAAATTCATCTAAAATCACCAACCCAACCCCTTCAAGCATAGGGTCATTTTGTAATAGCCGTGTTAAGACGCCTTCCGTTACGATTTCTAACTGAGTATCACGACTAACTTTAGTTTCTGAACGCATACGTAAACCAATGGTATGGCCAATTTCTTCCCCAAGTTGCTCCGCTAAACGCGCGGCAACTGCTCTAGCCGCAAGACGCCTAGGTTCCAACATAATAATCCGCCCATTAACCACCCCGCTTTTTAAGATTTCTAATGGCAAAACGGTGGATTTACCGGCTCCCGTCGGTGCATGTAATAGCACTTGAGGGGATGATTTTAATGCGGTAATTAGTGATTCTCTGACGTCTAATATGGGGAACACTTTGGTTATCACTCCATGCATTTAACTTTTACTATCAGACATTGTAGCATTAGCCACTTTCAATCATATTAAAATCAGTGTATTGACAACTCACCTCGTATGACAGCGGAGAATATATGGAGTTTAATCCTTGTTTAAAATCGGCCACGCTAATTAAGCGCTATAAACGCTTTTTGGCTGATGTCACCCTGCCTAATGGTGAAGAAATCACTATTCATTGTGCTAACACCGGCGCAATGACTGGCTGTGCGACACCGGGTGATACTATTTGGTATTCCACATCTGATAACCCAAAACGTAAATATCCCTACAGCTGGGAACTTACCCAAACAGCTAATGGCGATTTTATTTGTATTAATACGCTGCGTGCGAACCAATTAGTTGCTCAAGCTTTAGCCGAAAAACACATTCCAGAATTATCCGAGTACAGCGTAATAAAGCCAGAAATGAAATATGGTTCAGAAAATAGCCGAATTGACTTTTTTCTCTCAAACAGTGAATTACCAGATTGCTTTATTGAAGTTAAATCAGTAACTTTACTTGAAAATGGCCACGGTTTTTTCCCTGATGCCGTCACGCTAAGAGGGCAAAAACATTTACGCGAGCTATCACAGATTGCTAAAGAAGGAAAAAGAGCCATACTATTGTTTGTTGCTTTACACACAGGTATTCACGTAGCATCTGCGGCTGCACATATTGATAAAAAATATGCGCAGTTATTAGAGGAGGCACGGCAAAGTGGTGTTGAAGTACTTTGTTATCAAGCTGATATAACTGTTCAACAAATGGCGTTAGGGAAGCAGATTCGCTTTAACTCTATTAAATAAAGTTTTTTTAACCAATTTTTATACGAGGCCGCTGAGTTCTGGGCGCTAGAAAGGGAATAAACACGCTCGCCCTCACAGCATTACAAAACTCATTGCAGGAACGATTGCCAAGAGAGCTCTCTTCTGCTATTTATAGCGACCTTAATTTTTCCCCTTTGGGGTTTTTGTAAAATTTGCGTGTGTAGGAGAAGCATTATGCAAGAAGGGCAAAAACGTAAGACATCGTCCTTAAGCATTCTCGCCATTGCTGGGGTTGAACCCTATCATGAAAAAGCTGGCGAAGAGTACATGAACGAGGCCCAGTTGGCGCATTTTAAGCTCATTCTCGAAGCATGGCGCAATCAACTCAGAGATGAAGTGGACCGGACTGTTACTCATATGCAAGATGAGGCAGCTAACTTTCCAGACCCCGTTGATAGAGCCGCTCAGGAAGAGGAGTTCAGCCTTGAATTACGTAACCGGGATCGTGAGCGTAAACTGATCAAGAAAATAGAAAAAACCCTGAAAAAAGTTGAAGATGATGACTTTGGCTTTTGTGAATCATGTGGCGTAGAAATTGGTATCCGCCGTTTGGAAGCCCGTCCTACTGCTGATTTATGTATCGACTGTAAAACATTAGCTGAAATTCGCGAAAAGCAAATGGCAGGCTAATAGCTCAGATGGAGTCCTAAACGGCGCATATTACGTGCGCCGTTATAAGGTTTTGTCACCGTGAAAACATGCTCTCCCAGCATTCTCCTCCCCGTTAGTCATGGTTTATATTGGTTACCCCCTGCATTTTTATGGTATTTTTAAGCTATCTTGCTGTTTTATCTAAATTTAGTATTATCATTAATACTAAATAATACTCATCCATTACACCTAAAATTTTAGAGGGCTTAAAATTAGCCATTTTTTTGGCCAATGATTAAAAAAACAAATAACCTAACGCCCTAAAATAGCTTAAAATAGGGCATTGCAGGTCATATCTTACGAAAGCAAAAATAAATTATGCTATTTTTTGAGTTAATTTTATTGGTAAAATTAATGATTAGACATGACTTTTATGCGTTTAACCATTCTCAAAGAAACTTCTGTGAGCTATGATTAGCCGCTTATTTTGTTTAATGAATATTGGTAATCACATCGAGGTGTACTATTTTTAACCGTGTAGCAAATTTCTGCCGTAATATTTTATCTCGCAATACAAATGCATCAGATGAAGATGCATCACAGCATCGTGACATTTTACGAGATACTCAGGCAGCCGGTAAAAGGCCAGTCACTCATTCTGCTGATGCGCAAACTGCATCAAAAGAACAGAACACTAAGCAAACTCATAAAACAGCGCCTATTAAAAAAACGGTTCGTCAATCTCAACGTGCCGACCCTACGCCTGAGAAACACACCATAATGACAACCGTTAACGACGAAAACATTACTGTTATTCCCCGTGCGGAGCACTCTATTTCCCGTAGTGATATTAGTGATAATGCTCTAAAAGTCCTCTATCGATTAAATAAAAGTGGCTTTGAAGCCTATTTAGTCGGCGGAGGGGTTCGCGATTTACTTTTAGGTCAAAAACCTAAAGACTTCGATATCACCACCAATGCAACACCGGAACAAATTCGTAAGCTATTTCGTAATTGTCGCCTAGTCGGCCGCCGATTCCGTTTGGCTCATATCATGTTCGGTCCTGAAATTATTGAGGTGGCAACGTTCCGGGGGAATCATGACCAAAATGCTTCAGAAGATAAAAACCTGTCTTCTCAAGCACAAAACGGCATGTTGCTGCGTGATAATATCTTCGGCTCTATTGAAGAAGATGCGATTCGTCGTGACTTCACAGTGAATAGTCTCTATTACAATATTGATGATTTCTCCGTACGTGACTACGTTAATGGGTTAAAAGACTTAAAGGATGGGGTTATTCGCTTAATTGGCGACCCTGAAACCCGTTACCGTGAAGACCCAGTTAGGATGCTAAGAGCGGTACGCTTCGCATGCAAACTCAATATGAGTATCGAGCCAAAAACCGCAGATCCTATTTATTCACTCGCTCATTTATTAAAAGAGATACCGTCGGCAAGGCTGTTTGAAGAATCACTTAAGTTGCTACAAGCTGGGCAAGGTTATACCACTTATATGATGCTCAAAAAATATGGTTTATTTGAGCAGCTATTCCCTGTTGTTGCCAGCCGTTTCACTGAAAACGGTGACTCACCAATGGAAAAAATCATTGAGCAAGTCCTGAAAAATACCGATTTCAGGCTTAAAAATGATAAACGCGTTAACCCTGCTTTTTTATTTGCGGTTATGTTATGGTACCCCGTAACCGAGCATGCTGAAAAGCTTACTCAGGAGGGCGGATTGGCTTATTATGATGCCTTTGCGCTGGCCATGAATGACATTTTAGACGAACAATGTCGGTCGATTGCAATACCGAAACGTATCACAACCACAATGCGTGATATTTGGTTATTACAACTTCGATTACCTCGTCGTCAAGGCCGCCGTGCAAATAAACTAATGGAGCACCCTAAATTCCGTGCTGCGTTTGATTTATTAGAACTAAGAGCCAATGTCGAAAACCGGAATGAACTACAAGAATTAACATTGTGGTGGGCGGATTTCCAACAAGCTAATAATAGCAAGCAGCGTGAGATGATTTCCGAATTAGGCAATATGCCAACGCGTCGGCGTCACCGCCCACAACGCTCATCAAACGCTGGGGCTCGCAAGCCTAATAAGTCATAGTAATACATAGAGAGAGTACCATGGAACAAGTCTATATTGCTGTAGGAAGTAACCTTGGTAAGCCACTACAACAGGCTCAGCAAGCTATTGCAGCATTAGATGCGATCCCTAACAGTCGTGTCGTTTCAATCTCTTCTATTTATCGAACTAAGCCTTTAGGGCCACAGGATCAGCCAGATTTTCTCAATCTGGCTGTATTACTAGAAACAGATCTCGAGCCCGAAGAGCTACTTGATCACACACAAAAAATCGAATTAGATCTTGGACGAGTGCGTAAAGAAGAACGTTGGGGTCCTCGCACTCTTGACCTTGATATCATGCTTTTTGGTAACCGAGTTATCCATACCCCCCGGTTAACCATTCCACATTACGGGCTAAAAGAGCGGGAATTTATGTTGTATCCGCTCAGTGAAATTGCCCCCACCCTAGTTTTTCCTGATGGCGAAACGCTTTTGGAAAGACTCACACAAGTTCCTCGCAATGGCCTGACGCTTTGGGACATTACCCCTTAAAGTGTGCAACCTCTTATGAGGTATGGTCGCAAGGAGATCATTTCCGGAGGTTATTATAATGAAACCAATTTCTCTGGCTGATTTATGTCAGTTTAAACAAGACAAACGCAAGTTCGCAACCATGACAGCCTATGATGCTAGTTTTGCTCAATTATTTTATGAGCAAGGAATTCAAGTCATGCTCGTTGGCGATTCACTTGGCATGACTATTCAGGGCGAGTCTTCCACATTACCCGTTACCGTTGAACAAATTGCTTATCACACACGTTGTGTTCGTAAAGGGGCTCCAAACGCCTTTATCATCGCTGATATGCCTTTTATGAGCTACGCCACACCAGAACAAGCTTGTGCAAATGCCGCTATTTTAATGCAAGCAGGCGCCAATATGGTAAAAATTGAAGGCGGCAGTTGGTTGTGTGACACCGTAAAAATGCTATGTGAACGCTCCGTTCCTGTTTGTGGCCATCTTGGTTTAACACCACAAGCCGTCAATATACTCGGGGGCTATAAAGTCCAAGGGCGTGATGAAGTGACTGCTAATCAAGTCTTGAAAGATGCAATCGCCCTCGAAAATGCAGGAATGCAATTATTAGTACTTGAATGTGTTCCTACTTCATTAGCGAGTCATATCACTGAAGAATTACTGCTCCCCGTTATTGGTATTGGCGCAGGAAATGAAACTGATGGTCAGATTCTCGTTATGCATGATGCACTTGGTATTACAGCCCGCCCACCAAAATTCGCTAAAAACTTTTTAGCGCAAGCGGGTAATATCAATGATGCTATCCGCATGTATATTCAAGAAGTGGAAGATGGGATTTACCCAAGTGAAGCTCACTCCTTTTCCTAATTGACTACAAAAAACCATAAGGAACACACGTATGCTTATCGTTGAAACGGCACTTATACTACGCCGTGAAATCCGTCGCTGGAAACAAGAAGGCAAACGTATTGCACTTGTGCCAACAATGGGCAATTTGCATGATGGTCACTTAACACTCATTGACCAAGCTAAACAGCAAGCTGATATTGTTATTGCCAGTATCTTTGTTAACCCAATGCAATTTGATAGGCAGTCTGATTTAGCAAATTACCCGCGAACGTTGCAAGAAGACTGTGAGAAATTAAAACGTCTTGGTATCAATTTAGTTTTTGCACCTTCTCCTCTCGAATTTTACCCTGACGGGATGGAAAAGCAGACATATGTTGAAGTCCCTGAACTATCAACGATACTAGAAGGCGCAAGTCGTCCGGGGCATTTCCGTGGTGTCGCAACTGTTATTACTAAGCTGTTCAACTTAGTACAACCTGATATTGCGCTGTTTGGTAAAAAAGATTATCAGCAATTACAATTGATTCGTAAATTAGTTAATGATTTATCATTCGATACCCAAATCATCAGTATTCCAACAGTTAGAGCAAAAAATGGGCTAGCCTTAAGTTCTCGCAATAATAATTTATCTGCTGAAGAGCAAAAAATAGCCCCTCAGCTTTATCAAATTATGTTACAAGCCGGGCAAAAATTAGCAGAAACCCCTAGCATTGCAAATGACCTTGTCAATGAAATGGAAGAGTCTTTACGCCAAGCTGGTTTTACACCAGATGAGCTATTTATTCGTGATGCAGAAACCTTGTTACCCCTTAATGGGTCGAGTAAACGAGCCGTCATCCTGATGGCAGCATGGTTAGGGCAGACTCGACTAATTGACAATTTGCAAGTTGACCTTCCCGTCGATATTGCATAGAAACAAAGTACTTATAACAATAAAACAACACACTGCAATTACAGAGTTTACAGCTAGGCGTTCAGTAAACAAATCTCTAGGAGCCTAAGACTAGGGAGGGAGAACGCCAACAACGCTGTGGGCCGAATGAGGAAGAAAAAATGTTAAGAAGAATGTTGCAAGGAAAACTACACCGCGTCACTGTTACTCAGGCTGACTTACACTACGAGGGCTCCTGTGCTATCGATCAAGACTTTATGGATGCAGCCGGTATCCTTGAATACGAAGCGATTGATATTTATAACGTTGATAACGGGGAACGCTTTTCAACTTACGCGATTTCAGGTGAACGAGGTTCGAAGATTATCTCTGTGAATGGCGCGGCTGCACGTCGTGCCGCTGTTGGGGATAAACTTATTATTTGTTCTTATGTACAAATTGAAGATGAAGATGCTCGCCTTCATAAGCCTAAAGTCGCTTACTTTGATGAAAATAACGTTATGAGTCGTGTGGCAAAAGCGGTACCCGTACAAGTGGCTTAACATAAGACTAAAGCGTCATCATATTAATGGCGCTTTAGTTTATTCAATATCTATTATTTATTGGTAAGTCACGTCTATATCCATCGAAGCATTCGCGATACCAGGAGTAACTACACTATCTGTTTGTACATAATACGATCTAAGTATAAGTGTTCTTTTTCCTTCAACGCCACTATATGATGCCAATATACTGCTATAAAATCCTATGGTTACACTGCTAGTTCCGAAATCCAATTCCGTCTTTATTCCGACCCCTTTAGCACTTCCAGGCAAAGGACTCAACATTAGTAATTCACGATCTCTACTAGAATTATTTCCCCGAAAATTAAAGTAAATGGTAGCATCTTTATCGCAGTTAAAATCAATCCGCCAATCTACCTTTTTAGATTTCGTATTGATACCAGAACCAAAACCACTCCAACCAATTATGTTGTCACCAAGATTAACATTGAATGTTTTCGCAGATTGAACTGAACACGTGTTTGCAGATACTCGCCCTGTAATATTAAAAATAGCATCATAACTCATAGATTTTGTAGAAAAAAAGAGCAGTGCTATTGCAAAAACATAAGTCGCATATCTAATATTTTGATTCATTGCTTTTCCTTAGTTATTTCGCACAACAAATGTAATAGAGGCATTTGCATCTCCTCCTGTTGCACTGTCTGCTAGTTGCTTATAACGTGCGCGCAATTGAACCGTATTCATTCCTGATGTTGTTCCCGCAAAACTAATTAATGTGCTCACTTCATTCGCATTTTTTTCTTCCCAACGCTTATTCTCTGGTGAATAAGCTTCAATTTGAATGGCCATTCCGCTTGCTGAACCAGCTGATTTATCTAACTCAAATAGTTTATTATCTAACTCGGCTGGCGTACCTTCTAATACACCGACCACTTGCCGCTTGTCCGGTGAACAATTAAACGCCAAATCAAATTCCACCCAATCAGTGACTGAATCGCGAGCAAAGTTACGCCCATTTCCCTCTAAAAACCAAGTCCCTAAATCAATATTCTGTGCTGCAGAGAACACGGTACACGACTTAGCTTTGATTGAGCCGCTAAAATTCACCTTGATATATTCGTCCGCGACAAGAACATTCATATAGGTTAAAGAAAATAAAAAAACGAGCAAATTAATTATATAATTCATTGATAATTTACCTTTTCTATTTATACACAAGGGTAACCGTGACCTGTGCATTACCATTAGTCGCTTTCACTTCATTAGACGTTTTGACGTATTTGAATTCAAATGTCTTTGTAATAATCGGGCTTAGACTCGTTTTATCTAGCAGAGAATATACATAACTATTAGATAATGAGCGATCTCCCCCCAACCTCAACGGAGATGACTTCCCAGATTCATATACACGTACAGCAAATCCTGGGTTCTCATTGTTATTTTCCAAATAAATGATATCTGTATTGATGTTACTGGGGTGCAAATTATCTGCGATCGTATAGGCAACAGACATTATTTTTGGACAATTAATCGTGATCGACTGCTGAGCATGACCAAAAGTATCACCTATATTAAGTGAACGAACTTTAGCAATATCGTGAACTCCAAGATCAACAGATTGACGAACAGATGAAATAGAGCAAGTACGCTGTGCCCATGAAATTAAAGTTGATGCAGGTAATATTTCGCCAACTGATGATATCCAATTCATATCACCAGTGCATTGCACTTTAATTGTGCTAAAATGTGTAGCAACCTTTTCTGACCCTTCAATATCCCCTTGAACCGTTTTGATATACATCATCCGCGTTTCAAGTTGTAGTGCCGATGAGCCATCAACTGCATTAATTTCGCTATTACTTCCCGTTAATGGATACCATTGACTCGTTCCTTTTTGCCTTACACCAACCACATAACCAACACCATCAATCCCAGTACTAAAAACAGGGTAACTACCTGAACCATCATTAATAGTCATTCCGGTCGGCTGACTATTAGCTTGTAACATAAATTTAAAATTTCCCGCATTTTCTGCAACACATAATTCATGGTTAGCGCTAGGTTCAAATTGCTTCCATCCATTACCGAGTATAGATTCACGGGGAAGTTTATGTGCCGCTGAATCAATTTCTAAATCCCCTAAATTGACACGAAATTGCCCAATACTGCATGCACTAAATGAAAACAATGTAATACCAATCGAAGTAATAATCTGTTTTATATTCATATTAAAAACCTATTCTCAGTGGCAATTAACAGGCAATATAGGTAAATGCTGTTTTAATTGTTCCGCGGTTAATTGGTATTCTGCAATGCATTGTTCTTGTAAGCTTTTCCCCCATTTTATCTGTAATTGCCCTTGTTCCGGCATTCCACTGAGATAAACATCACCATTATCGCCCACAATACCTGTACTTATATTTTGATCATCACTTTGAGAGAATTGTGCCATTGCACCAAAAGGCACAGGTTTGCCATTATGCGTTACAGTAAATAATAGTCTGTAACCCACATGCGTTTGATAACTTGCCAGAATCGCTGCACCTTTCGTTGGTACGACACTCACGGTATTCGTTTTTAATTCAACATTATCTGGTAATGAATCTATGTTGAGCGTAATTTCATTTTTCGTATAAGGGTTTAAATAAGGAATAATTGCATAACCACGAGAGTCCGTTGAAATATTTGCTCGGTTTGAAACTTGTACATTTTTCGCCCCAGGAGCACGGACAATAGCAAAAGTATCATTGATTGGCTGAGACAATGTGATTCCATGTGGATGAGCGACAACGGCCCCCGTTAGACCATAGTTCGCTCGTTGTGAATATTTATCATATCCATAAGCCGCATTTGCAACCCCATAGCTTCCCCGATAAGATGCTGATGCATTTCCGCTCGCACGTGTTTCTTTATTCCCATAGGATTGTTGAATAGCATAATTAAAATTATTACTCTCACCTAAAGTACCACTTATCCCCATCATTGCATCCGTATTACCACTGTTATCAGCTGTAACGCTGCTGTTTATCGATGTGTAGTTGCCTGATGAATCATTCAAAGGAATAGTCATTGAAAAAGAAAAATAGTTATCCGCTTTACGTTGATAAGCACTATCAGTATAACTGTAGCTAAAATTGTAAGTGATCCCGCCAATATTATTATTATAACCTGCATTCAATGAGCGTTCTTTACCTGAACGGTTCCAATAATCTTGCTGATAACTCGAAAAATAGACATTACCGAATTCATTTAGTGATTGGTTAAGCGAAACCTGAAAACGATTTTTTTTATTATTACGATAGATTTTAGGCTGATTGCTATTTGCTTCACTAAATGTATAAAACCCTTCAGTTGAATAACGATAGTTTGCTAACGTTACTGAAGTACCTGTAGACGTGACATTTTTAGAATATTGAAAACGATATGACTGCCCGCTATCAGTATTGTCTTTCCCTAATAAGTTTTGGCTATTAGCTTGTGTTATATCTGCCGATAATGCCCCAAAACTTCCTAAGTTAATCCCCATTCCTGCCGCATAAGACTGGTAGTTTTTGGATAATAAAGTCCCTGCATACCCCGTAATACTTTTGGGTAATCCATAAATAAATGTACTTTGCAAAAAGTTTGGCTCAACCTCACCTGAAGTATTAGATTTATATTTCCCTCCAGTTAGTGAATATTTGAGCTGTCCTTCACGTTGCATTATGGCAATTGATGAAAAAGGAACTACAAATGAACGTTCAGAACCATCTGCTTCTTTAATCAAAACAGTCAAATCACCGCTGGTTCCTGTTGGGTATAAATCATCAATTTCAAATGCTCCGGGCGAAACATAAGATTGGTAAATAACATAGTTATTTTGTTTAACTGTAACTTCTGCATTACTTTGTGCTATACCACGAATAACGGGTGCAAATCCCCTCATTGAACTAGGTAGCATAGATTCATCACTTCGTAACTGTACGCCTCGAAATTGAAATCCTTCAAATATTTCACTTGGTGTAGCAGTATCACCTATTGTTAATTGTGATTTTAAATAATTAATTCCTCTTTCTAAACTGGTTTCAATGTTCTCCCACTCACGCTTCCCATTATTATCTGTATAGGTTGAGTAGTTTTTTAAACGCCACGGACCTAGGTTTCCAGTACTTCGCAAATTAAAGTAATGAGAATTGGAGTCTTTAGACTTATTGCGGCTCCAATTATTTGAACCACTATAATAATAATTTAAGACCAAAGCGGGAACACCGTTTTCCCACTGACTTGTTGGCACAGTACCTAATGCTTGCTTGTCCATCGCAATTTGAGGGATCGAAATATTTAACTTTTGTTGATTCAATTCCAATATAGATTTTGCATCAGGTATATATTCGCTGATAGGAACAATTTCTTGTTTCTCAGGAAGAGCTTTTAACGCAGGAATCGCATCAACTTTAACACCCCAAAGTGCTAATTCTTCTTTCGTTAATAGGGGAATTAGCTGATTTGACGACTTATCCTTAATGAACTCAACGACCTTCGATTCCATTAAAATACCATTTACAATTACATCAACATGGTATTCCCCTGCAAGCTGGCCACCCGGATTAGCAAATTGATTTAAATTCGGTAAATCTGCAATATTTTGACCATCAACCACACTTAATGAGCTTGGGCTAAAATAGTCATCAGCAAATGCATAATTAACATTCATACCAGTGAAAATAATTGCAGCCACTGCCTGACATACTTTCTTTAACCGAAAATACATTACCCAATTATGCGAACAGGTTATAGCATTAGCACAACAAATTGATAAGAGTTGTTTTCTTGGAATACAACGCATAATGTATATTCTTCCAACGAATTATTTTAATGTCTGAGTTTTTGTTTTTGTTATCGTTCCATGATCATTAACAGCACTCCAAGTCACCTGATTTGCTTGGATTTCTGAAATATTCCAAGTTGCTTCTCCCATTGGAGGCACCATGCCAGGATCAGTAATTTTTTTATTGCCAATTTTTAGTTCACCAAATGACACATAATAAGGTGTTGGGTTTTTAGATTTTAAGCTATTTCCTTTCTTTTCAAAGGTGAGCTTTTCATAGGCAGTAAATGCATCTGCTGTTGGTAAATCCACTGGGCGATAAATTAACTTAATTTTATTATTAATTGAGATAGTTAAATTATTTGTTGCATTAGGGTCAGACGGCGGTATTGATTTAACATTTAACCAATAAATAGACTCTTTATCTGATGGTAATTTAGGATCCGTTAATACAATTCGAATTGCATTTACTGATTCAGGCTCAATACGAAAAAGAGGCGGTGTTACTGTAAATGGTATTTTCTGTTTTTCACTATCATCAAAACTATTCACCCACGACTGAACAAGAAAAGGGATTTTTTCATCGTTCCGAACTGATATAGAGGCTTCTTTTTTATTACCTTCATAAATGACGCGCGTACCACCTAAAACCACACTAGCATTTACGTTAACTGCTGTCATACATAGAAGTACTAGTAAAATAAGAGATTTTTTCAAAATTTTCCCCTATCAAAAAGAGGGAACAATCGTTCCCTAATTAAGTTAATTATTGGTTGTATTGAATAGTTACTGTGACATCAGCATTCGCTTTACCTGCTGTAA
Source organism: Providencia sp. NPDC089933 (assembly GCF_049545585.1). NCBI lineage: Bacteria > Pseudomonadati > Pseudomonadota > Gammaproteobacteria > Enterobacterales > Morganellaceae > Providencia > Providencia sp. NPDC089933. The sequence continues at coordinate 26,556 of NZ_JBMWDT010000018.1, read as the reverse complement.
CTTCATTCGCAGTTGTAACGTAGCGTGCGTAATAGGTTTTCTCACCGCCATTACTCGTTAAATCAATACCATCAGCTTCAGTGTCTGGAGTATAAAAATTTGTTCCATTTACATCACCAGAAATACCAATACCAACACCTGTTGCTTCACTAACCGCATATAGTTTGTTGTCATCAGCATGTGCCGTCCCACCGAAAGTAACTCGTGCCCGAGTTAATGTTGCAGGGCAGCCACTTAAGCCTATTGTTAAAGGAACAGCTTCTGTTAATTCACCGATTTTATCAAAGGTATTTGTCATCCAAGTACCCAGTTGCACAGTACCTTCATTTTTATTTGTATTATTAACTTCAATAGTGCAAGTTGTATCAATAAATTGCCCTTTAAAATTTATCGTACCTCTAGCATTACCACTATCAACCGCTGCATGTGCCATGCCCGATAATGACACAATAATAATTGATGTCATTAATACAGATTTTTTTAAAATCATATAAACCTCTTATATACCAGTAAATAATTATTAATTATGTACAAGACTAGTAGTTAAATTACTTTTGAATACTTAATACCCCATATATTTAATTCACAAAAAGTATATTAGCTTTTTTAAATAAAATCCATATTAAGAGTAAACTCGCAAATTTAATTTAAAGAAAGAATTAAATCCATAATTAAACTTATTGACAATGATCATTTAGAGAAATATATCAAAAAATAAAGAAAAACCATTTGTTAACGATAACAAAACAAGCTAATTAAGTTAAAATATAATTATAACCAGCTATAACAACTACTTTATCTACTTATAATAAGCACGAGTTAATAATATAAATACTTTAATTGTATTTTGAGTCTTTAACTCTAAATTTTAATTACACCAGAGATAAATAACTATATATTTTGAAGGGAGTGTTATAAATAACCGTTTATTTATTGAAAAAAGCTATAGATTTAGTTCGGAATATTCCGAATGAGATGTTATAAACCTTGCAGTTTCCCAATAAAACTATTTCATATGTAAATAATCGCTAAATTTATTCCAAAATTTATACTACCAAACTTAATCTCTAATAAACTAAGTATTTTTACCAGTTAATTTAATTTTAAATCACCTGCGTATTTATACTTAAAAACTGACCATATCTAATTAATTAAATAACAAATTTAGATATGGCCTTAAGAAAAATAAAATATGCTAAGTTAGCTGCGTAACCCTCTACCTTGCTCAATTAAATACCAAGTCAGCAAATAGAAAACAACCAAGAAAATCATAAGCACCCCAAGGGTAATTCCGATAGAAACATCAGCAATACCTAAGAAACCGTATCTAAAACCACTAATCATATAAACGATGGGATTCAGCTTGGATACTGCTTGCCAAAATGGCGGTAGTAATGACAATGAATAAAAAACACCCCCCAAATAAGTTAGTGGTGTTAATACAAAGGTAGGAACAATGCTAATATCATCAAATGTCTTGGCAAAAATAGCATTCAATAACCCAGCTAATGAAAACACAATTGCAGTTAATAGAAGTGTCACTATGACCATAACCCATGAGTGAACCTGTAATGGAATAAAAAATAGTGATACTAAAGTAACCAAGAAGCCAACTAAAATCCCTCTTGCAACCCCCCCACCAACAAAACCAGCAATAATAATATGGGTTGGAACTGGAGCAACAAGTAATTCCTCAATGTTTTTCTGAAATTTAGACCCAAAAAATGAAGAACATACATTTGAGTATGAGTTCGTGATCACTGCCATCATTATCAGACCTGGTACTATAAATTGCATATAGTCCACGCCCCCCATATCACCAATTCTAGAACCTATCAGGTTACCAAAAATGACAAAATACAATGACATTGTAATAACTGGTGGTAACAAGGTTTGTACCCATATACGACCAAATCGAGTAACTTCTTTTATCCAAATGGTTTTCAATGCAACCCAATATAATGAGATCATGACACTATCCCCTTTTCAGTCACATTATTTTCTTTTTTAACCAAGTTCACAAATAACTCTTCTAAACGGTTAGCTTTATTACGCATACTTAAAATCTGAATACCTTGCTCACTAAGTTGACTAAAAACACTGTTCAGCCCTTGTTCCCTTTTGACATCAACTTCAAGAGTTGATGTATCAATTAAACGGGACTCATACCCCAATAACTGAGGGATAGGACTTTTGGGTACTAAATCGAAAATGAAAGTTTCTGATTCCAGTTGGCTTAACAATTGTTTCATACTGGTATTTTCAACTAATTCGCCATGTTGAATAATACCAATATTACGGCACAACATTTCAGCTTCTTCCAAATAATGTGTCGTTAAAATAATGGTTGTCCCTTGCGCATTTAAACTTTTTAAAAATGTCCACATTGAGCGGCGTAATTCGATATCAACTCCAGCGGTTGGTTCATCCAAAATTAACAGTTTCGGTTGGTGCATTAATGCTCTAGCAATCATTAAACGGCGTTTCATACCCCCAGACAAATTACGCGCACGCTCGTTACGCTTCTCCCATAAATCAAGCTGCGACAAATATTGCTCGGCACGTTGTACAGCCACGGGCCGAGCTACGCCATAGTAACCCGCTTGGTTAAGCACTATTTGTAATACTGTTTCAAATGGGTTGAAATTAAATTCCTGAGGGACTAAACCAAGTTGCTGCTTAGCTTGAACAACTTGTTTTTCTAAATCGTAGCCAAAAACTTTTACAGAACCACTAGTTTTATTAACTAATGAACTGATGATGCCAATTGTTGTAGATTTACCCGCGCCATTTGGCCCTAACAAAGCATAAAAGTCTCCATCTTCAACGCTTAGGTCTATTCCTCTTAGGGCTCTCACTCCACCAGGGTAGGTTTTGGTTAACTGTGATAACTCAAGTGCATATGTCATATGTAAAAAAAACCTTTATTCTTAAGACGGTTTACAGGCAATATAATCTTATGATGCCACTTTTTTCTGTTCTATGTTATGCAGAAAAGAGATAATTGATTTATTTAAAATAATTCAATGAGTTAGTAATTAATGGTTGTCTTGTCTAAAAGAGAGGTTCATCATAAGGATACTGTAATTAGTATAACTAATTATTATTTAATCAATAAATGTTGTATAAGATTTTATCGCAAAGTAACACAACTAGGCTATAAGTCATGATGAGAAAAATCGAAGAGCTGTTTGCTAACAATGAAGCATGGTCAGCATCAGTAAAAGAACAAGATCCTGAATTCTTCAAAGAATTATCAAAAGCGCAAAAGCCGAGATTCTTATGGATAGGCTGCTCAGACAGTCGAGTACCTGCAGAAAAATTAATTAACGCAGCCCCTGGTGATCTATTTGTTCACCGTAACGTCGCTAACTTGGTTATACACACAGACCTCAATTGCTTGTCAGTTATACAGTATGCGGTTGATGTGCTTCAAGTCGAACATATTATTATCTGCGGTCACTACGGCTGTGGTGGGATTGAAGCTGCTGTTGATAACACCGAGCTCGGTTTAATTAATAACTGGTTGCTGCATATACGTGATATTTGGTATCGCCACAGCTCAATGTTAGGTGAACTCAAACCATGCGAGCGCCTTAACCGCTTATGCGAACTAAACGTAGTTGAACAAGTTTATAATTTAGGCCATTCAACAATTATGCAATCAGCTTGGAAGCGTGGACAAAATGTTATGATCCACGGTTGGGTTTACGGGATTAATAATGGTCGTTTACAAGATTTACATATCACTGCAGACAGCAGAGAAAAACTTGAACTCTGTTATAGAGAAGCTATTGCAACATTAACTCAAAAAAAATAATTTAAATTCAAAGCTCTCATATGAGAGCTTTTTTATTTAATCCAAAATTAGAGTAATATAAAAATAAAATAAAATAAAATAGAGATTCATTAAAGGTAATAAATAACAAAATATATATATTCAATGAAACTTAACATTAACTCCAAATAAGAAAAATTATGTAAGTATAGACATTTAAGTATTAACACATAATTATCCTGCCGCAGAGTAAACCTTATTCATTGATACTAAAGGACTTAGTAAGAAAAACTACATTTTAATCCATATTTAGTTTATTAATGGTATTTAATTTTATCAAATAAAAAACAAAGTCAGTTAAACACTTTTAAATATACTTATTTTTTAATTCTATCATAATTTACTGGCTATAATGGAATATTATTAGTTTATAAATATCAATCTCCAATTATATTTAGGGATATTTCTATGAGTTTGCCTATTAAAAGTGGGTCATCAACCCCCACGTTAAAACTAAAACCAATCGTTTTATGCGTTTCAGCAATTTTAGGAGTTACCTCTATTGCTCACGCAGAAATAATCAATACTAACGGTGCTGGTGTCATGAATCAAAACAATGGTCCTACCATTGTTCATATTAACAAACCTAGTGATAAAGGTGTTTCTCACAATATATACAGTAAGTTCGATGTTGATAAAAACGGCGCTATTCTAAATAACAGTAAAGATAATGTTAATACACAATTAGGCGGTTTAATTAACGGGAACCTTAATCTATCAGGTGGTGAAGCAAAAGTTATCCTAAATGAGGTTAACTCTAATAATGCAACTACCCTGAATGGTATGGTTGAAGTTGCGGGTAAGAAAGCTCAAGTTATTGTCGCTAACCCATCAGGTATTACTTGTAACTCATGTGGTTTTATTAATACTGAAAGTACAACATTGACGACTGGTAAGCCTTTGGTTTCAAATGGTGAACTCCTTGGCTATAATGTTGCCAAAGGGCAAATCATTGTCAATAATAGTTTAAATTCAGACTCACCAACAGAGCTTATTTCTCGTTCTGCGCTCATCAATGGGCGGTTAAAAGCTGAAGAAATTAAAGTGGTTACCGGCAATAATTTTGTTGATACGAATGGAACTGCAGTAACGTCTGTTGCGGGTACAGGAAGTCGTCCATCTGTCGGTATTGATGTCTCTGCGTTAGGTGGTATGTATGCGGATAAAATTACCTTAATTACCACAGAAGGTGGAGTGGGTGTAAAAAACCAAGGAACTATCTTAGCCGGAGATCAAGGGCTATCCGTTAACACGGCAGGTGGGTTGACTAACTATAAGAGAATTGAATCTTCTGGTAATATTAATATCAATGCTGACACCTTGAATAACAGTGAAGCTGCTATTACTGCCAAACAAGATCTTAATATAATCGCTAGAAAACCTGGTGAAATTGATACGACTTTTAATAATCAGGGAGGCCGCCTTACTTCAACCTCTGGTGATATCAATTTAACATCCCATAGCCTGATATCAAATACCAGGGGTGGCATAATTAATGCTAAAAATAATGTTGGCATTAAGTCCAATGTTATTCAGAATGGTGGTGGTTTAATTAAAACTGAAACAGGCGATATTAATGTCGATACTAGAGACACTCTTTATCAATGGCGTGATACTTCAAGATCTGAAGATAGAATTATTGCAGGCAGAGATGTCAATATTAATGCTGGCCGTATTTATAACGAAAATGCAAAAATTAAAGCAGGTAGAGATGTCAATATAACTGTAGGTTATAGTGAAATTACTAACTCATCCATTACTGCCAATCGTAAACTAGCACTTAATGCTTATACACTAAAAAATAAAGCATCATCAATTACTGCGAAGAATGCTAAATTAGATTTAATCGTTTCAGATGAAATTAGTAATGATGCAAACTCAATTATTAGTAGTGGAAGAGGATTAAATATTACCGCTAATAAGCTTACCAATAAAGGAAAAATAGTTTCTGCGACAAATACAGCTAGCACCACACCAACCTATATATCCAATATTAAGGTCAATAATATTCAGAATAACGGTGGGCATATCTCAGGTGACCAGCTAAATATTGAGTCAAACACCATTGATAATGGACTGGGTTTTATTAATGCAAACAAACTCAATGTTGATGCTAACTCACTAAGCAACAGTGGCGGATATATTCGTTCATATAATGATATAACGCTTAATGTTAATCAGTTATATAACACATACTCGAATAATTTCAATCAAGTTGCATACAAATTTGGATTAGCTAATAACGTTGGTGGGATTGAAACTTTAGATGGCGGTATCACTGTCAATGGTGATAAAATATCCAGCGACTATGGTTTCTTTAAAAGCGAAATAAGAGAAAGAGCTGCTAGCAAAGGTGGAATAGAGTTTAATTTAACAGGAAACTTTGATAATAATAGAGGTGAACTAAACAGCGATAGAGATATCGTTATTAATGCCAAAGAGATATATAACTATGATGCTAAAATAAATTCAGGTGCAAAAATAAAACTGAAAGGCTCTGATGGAATCTATCACCGCTATAGTGAGCTTAATTCTAAAGATGTAACAGAGTTATACACTCCTTATTTTTCATCTACTGATTACAATCAAACTTATAGTCTAGATGGTACAGGTATCATTTATAATACTAATGGCCCTAATATTATTCACATTAAAAAACCAACTGATAAAGGTATTTCACATAATACTTTTGACAGCTTCAATGTGAGTGAAAAGGGTGTTATTTTCAATAACAGTAGTTCAACGACTAACACTCAATTAGCAGGAAGCATCTTCGGTAATAGTAACTTAACTGCTGGTAATGAAGCTAAAGTTATTTTAAATGAAGTAGTTTCTAACAAAACTAGTGTTATAAATGGGATGATGGAAGTTGCAGGCAAAACAGCGCAAGTGATTGTAGCTAATGCTTCCGGTATTACCTGTAATAGCTGTGGGTTTATTAATGCATCACGTGGTGCCTTTGTAGCAGGCACCCCTCTTATGGCTGGTGATAACTTAATTGGATATAACGTCAATAAAGGCAAAATCACAGTTAATAACCACCTAACATCCAATAATACTATTGACCTTATTTCCTCTGCTGTATTGGTTAAGGGTAAGGTCGAAGCCAATGAGCTAAATATATCAGCAGGCGCGAGTCTGTTTGACCCAAATGGTAAGACACTTTCTAGCTTGTCGGAAGCTTCTTATGATCCAAATTTCAATGGTATCACTGTTGACTCTAAAGGCAGCTTAAATGCCAACAAAATAAACCTGAATGTTAATGTTAAACGCAATTATTTAAAGAATAAAGGGTTAATCAATGCTGGAAACGGTGGGTTAACTGTGGATTCTTATTCGATAAATAATACAGGAACCATAAAAAGTAAAGGGGATATTAATATAACTGGCACCCCAGATGTCAACTACCTTCATGGAACTGAAATGGCGCTTCTGAATGATAAAGGAACCATTATTTCAACTGATGGAAGCATCACTATTACCGCTATTACTGGTTACATAGCTAATATGTATGATGGCTTAATCAGTGCAAAGAAAAACGTCAACCTGAATCTTCACTCCACCTCCACCATTAACAATACAGGCGGTTTAGTTTTAGCTGAACAAGGCGATATTAATATTAAGAACGGTTTTGTTTATAACAGGCAAGATAGCAATAGTAAATACGGAAAAAATAGGCTGATCGCAGGCCGAGATATCAATATTACTGATGCTCGGATAATAAATGAACATTCAGCTATAACAGCTGGGAGGGACTTTAGCTTTACGGGCACTGAATTAGAGAATCGTTCTAGTGCCATTAATGCTAATCGTCGTGTGAATATTGACGGTACTTACCTATCAAACAAAGAATCGGTAATTAAAGCGGAAACGGGTCGAATGGACATCACCGCCAGCAGAGAAATCATCAACGATACTGTATCGACTATTAGTAGCGACAAATTGATGAATATCACATCACCGAAGCTAACCAATGTTAAGAGTAGTACTATTGTTTCTAACAATGGTAAGTCCACATTCAACATTGGTAATTTGGTAAACAATTTAAGCTATATTAAAGGTTTTGATCTTAACTTTATCTCTAAGTATCTAGATAATAGTAGTGGATTAATTAAAGCTGACAATAATATAGTGATGAATGCTGAATACGTTAGCAATACCAATGCTGCCGACTTTAAAAGAGGTACCTTCCACCTTGGCTTATCATCATCTCAAAAAGGCGGAATTATCGCTAATGATGGTAGCATTAATATCAAAGGTTATCAGCTGAATAATAATTCAGGGATTATTCAGACAAATGCTATCTTCCCCGCAGCAGGGCAAGCTGACATTGATATTACAATGGGCAACGAAATCATTAATAACTATGCTCAAATTAATAGTGCAGGAAATCTAAATGCGAGTGCGAACAAGATTTCTAACTATGACGGTATTATGAGTGCAGGTCTTGATTTAACGGCTAAAGCAGACGATTCTATTTCTAATTATTATGGAAAAATCAGTTCAGGAGATATCACTACACTGATTACGCCTTACCTTGATAATAAGAATGGAAAGATTACTGGTTATCCTGTAATTATCGAGAATAACTAAAAATAATTCATTGAAATTTCAATGAGAATAAACAAAAGGACAGCATTGCTGTCCTTTTTAGTTATTCGTTGTTTATACCTTAATCTTCAAGTAAGGTTACATGACCAATATAAGGTAAATGACGGTACTGTTGAGCGTAATCGATACCATAACCAACCACAAATTTGTCTTCAATTGAATAGCCAATCCACTCGACAGGGACATCCACTTCTCGACGTGAAGGCTTATCAAGTAATGTACAAATTGCGACTGATTTAGGGCCACGTAATTCGAAAATCTCACGGACTTTATTTAAGGTATTGCCTGAATCGATAATATCTTCCACGATCAAGACATGTTTGTCACGAATATCTTCATCCAAATCTTTGACAATTTTCACATCACGACTCGATGTCATTGCATTGCCATAACTTGAAACAGTCATAAAATCGACTTCATGGGGAACATTAATTTTACGGCACAAATCAGCCATAAAAATAAAGGAACCTTTTAGCAGACCAACAAGGACTAACTCACCATCAACTTGTTGATAATGAGTGCTAATTTTATCTGCTAATTCACTGATTCGTTGTGCAATCTCTTCTTCAGAGATCATGACTTCAAGGGTATGTTTCATCTTCAATTACGCATCTATGGAAATGGAAAGCGCGTAATTTTAGCATAGGCAGAACCTAGATACTAATAAAGGAAAATGCAGTACTAAAATTTAGTACTGCATTTTGTCCTAAAAATTAGGATATCGCTTAACTTACAGTAAAGCCCATCATCATGCCGGTGTCTTCATGCTCAAGTAGATGACAGTGAGCCATAAAAGGATGCTGCTGTGTTGCAGGATGATTAAATTCCACCAAAATTTCACTCACTTGCCCTTCAACTTTAACGATGTCTTTCCAACCTTGCCGGTGTGGCGCTACCGCTTGGCCATTTTCTTTCAAAATACGAAAACGCGTTCCATGCACATGGAATGGGTGTAACATCATGTCACCACGCCCTGAAACAACCCAAATCTCTTGCTTACCTATTGGGGCATTAAATGCAGGATGCGTCATTGAGAAAACTTGTCCATTAATAGTATTTGCATTGTGAATGTCTAAATCACCTGAATTAGTTCCACAATGGCCTCCATTTCCCATCCCACCACGTTTATTTCCTTGTCCCATGTTCCCATGGTTCATTTCTCCATTATTCATCATCGCCCCATGACCCATATTTCCCATCATAGCGCCATGTCCGCCCATATTGCCCATCGCTTGCGGACCATATTTTTCACGTAACATCATCATACCTTGCATATCCAAACGCATATCCATCATTAAATGGAACCGGCGGCGATTTAAACCAGCAAGAGAAGGGATAGCCGGTATTGCAGCAAGCGTTGAAGGCAGTTTTCCTTCACTCGGTGTTAATGTTGTTTCGATACGTAAAACAGGTAATGGCTGGTCAAAAGGTGCGATAGTCATACCCATTTGCCCAACAGGTAAGGTCACAAGATCAAAAGCGCGACCATCTGAAGCATCAATAAGTACTTCGAAGCGTTCGCCCATTAAAATAGGTAATTCAGTTAGAGCAACTGGCTCAGCGAGTAAACCGCCATCACTGGCAACAACATACATTTTACGCCCATCACTGGTCGAAATATTTAAGCTACGAGCATTACAGCCATTCAGTAATCTCAAGCGTAGCCAGCCTTTAGGTGCCACATGTTTTGGATAAACAGCCCCGTTAGTTAGCATCATATCGCCAAACCAACCCACCGCAGCACTCATCACATCGAGTTGATAATCAATCTGACCATCATCTTTTAAACGTTTATCTTGTAAAATAACAGGAATATCATCCACTCCCCAAGAACTTGGCAGCCCCTGCTTGGTGCTATCATCGTCTTTAATTATCACTAAGCCCGCTAACCCCATCGCCACTTGGTGGCCTGTTTTTCCATGAGTATGAGGATGGAACCAGCAAGTTGCTTCGCTTTGATTAACCGTAAAATTGACTTTACGGCTTGCTCCTGGTTGGATAATCGCTTGCGGACCACCATCTTGTTCACCTGAGATTTCTAAACCATGCCAATGAACAGTGGTTTCTTCCGGTAGCTGGTTAATAATATTCACATTCACACTTTGCCCGTTTTTCAAACTAACCGCAGGCCCCAGTAAATTTCCGTTATAGCCCCATGTTGTCGTTTTCTTTCCAGGGACAAATTGAGAAACACCTTGCTGAATTGCTAACTGAATATTTCCCTGCTCATCAGGCTCTAGTAATGGCGGAATAGCAAGAGTTGGGTAATTTTCGGCTGCGACCGCGATGCGGCTCCAAATAGGCAGCGCACTTGCAGCGTATGTGATAGCACTTAACTTAAGAAAATCGCGACGTAGCATTGATAACCTTCCTTTTGTTTATCAAATAAATAATCATTATCAGAGTAAGTTATGGCAAATTACCCTTTCTATGCAAAACATGGTTTAATAAAGGAATGATAAAGCCTCCCCTTACAGGAAGGTCAATAAATCCACTCTCTAATTGTGGGTTTATTACATGGATTTAAGAAAAATATAGTTGACTAACAATTCTATTCTTATGCTAACGTAACTTGACATAGAAAACAGATAGAATAACGAATGCGCAAATTTATATTGATGTCATGCCTGATGACTCTGTTAGGGATAACCAATTCTTCCAGAGCACTTTCTAACAATGAAGCTGAAGATCTCGCTGATCTGACGGCTGTTTTCATTTATCTAAAATATGACTGTGGGTACTCCCAAATCCCTGACAGGGAAATCGAACGGGCTATTGTTTACTTCGCTAAAAGTAATAAATGGGATCTGAGCAATTATAATTCTGAAAAAATGACCGTTCTCAATAAAGAAAGTTATAAAGACTTAAAAGGAATACCACTGACAACCGAGTTTAAATGCCAATCACTTGCTCGGGATTCCCTCGGCCTTTTTGCTTACGTTAAATAACCCTAAAATGAATTAATACAGGTTGTTTAAAACCAAGTATAACAAAAGAAAGAAAACACACCCGTACCTTTTCTGTCTGTTTTCTTTCTTTTTATCACGCTACATTACCCTTGCCTTTTAGCCTTTTTCTCCTGCCAAAATAAAGCAATCGATGGAATACTTTGGATAATAACCATTCTGATAATATGGTTTGACATAACAAAGCCAGCATCAAGGTTCATCGTAATCGCAGCAAAGGTCATTGCTTCCATACTACCTGGAGCCCAAGCCAGTAAGAGTACAGAAATATCATAACCCGTTACCCAAGAGGCAAATACAGTAATCAGGAAAGTTAATGCGATATTAATGATAACCACTTGTGCAGAGGAGTAAATATTTTTAATCAATGAGGAAAGTGGGAAAACAATAAAATGATTACCAATGTTCATCCCAATTAATACCATACTCAGTTCAGTTAACATCAATGGGAAACTTAATGGGATATCTAGAAAACTTTGAATCAACGTTGCTGCAGCTAATGACGTTAGCATAAAAGGGGCTGGAACCCTTAAACGCTGCAAAATAAGCCCTGCCCCCAAACCAACCGCTATAATCACCAATAACCATAGCGTTGAGGTTAAAGTTAGTACTGGTAATTCTATGATAGGTTGCGGATCACCATCACTACCTACAACAATCCCTGCTAATAGAATCAGGATAATTAAGCGAATTGTATGTGAAATAACAATTTTTTGTGGCGGCGTATGGGTATGGTCAGTTAAGGCTAAAATAGCTGCCATTGCCCCAGGCACTGAGCCAAGCATTGCTTCTTGTTTCGTCCAACCAACTTTTCGATAAAACCAAAAAAAACTAAATGAAAATTGTACCGCTAAACATACAACTAACATTAATAATAAAAGAAATAAATTATCTGCCTCATTAAGGGAAACCTGATTAAACATCAACCCAACAGAAGTCCCTAAGGTAACTTGAACGAAAGTAATCGTATGCTTAGGTACAGCAAAAGAAACACCAAAACGATGAAAAATAATAACAGCGATAATCGGCCCAAACATAAGTGCAAGTGGGATACCTAGGTAAGTAAGCCCACCGCCGATCAATGAACAGATGGCAATCCCACCTATCATTTTCAATAACTTCATCATATGGCATTAACCGTTCAGATTATTTATAGCCTTAGTTTATATCATATTAACGATGCCATATGGGGCTAGTATCGATTTAATTATCACCATAGTAATTATTCACTACTAATTGATTATTTATCAGACTTTGATTTTATCTTTTTGACTTCAGTCGATAAAAACCAGTTAAGTCCGTTAACGAATATTTACTTATTCGCATTATCTGCAACGGCTTGGTTCATGATCGCTTTTGCCATCCACTGCGCTAATTCGGTGACTTGGGAATCTTCCATTTTCCAAATATCTTTCAACACTAAAAATATTTCAGAGCCGTAAATAACAGAAAAAGCACGGATCACTTTATCAATAATTTCTTGCGGAAATTCTGATTTCATTGGTGACGTCACCATCGTTAGGATATCTTTACGGTTACCTCTTTCCAGCCGTTTGTCTTTTATACTGAGTGGGGTAGACCGACCTTGAGCCCATTGTTGTAATGATGCTTGTAACGCCGCTCGCAATACTCCTTCATGTTCAAACATTCGAGGAAAAGCATATGTTAATAGCTCATCAATGCGCTCTTCCGTTTTTACGCTTTGTGGGCGCCAAGTTAAAATAGGCCCTAAACTCTCATTAACTACTGCGGTAATTAAATCAGTTTGTGTTGGAAAGTATCGATATGCAGTTGCACGAGAAACTCCTGCTTCTAAAGCGAGTTCCGAAACAGAAGGCATAGCTCCCTTTTCAAATAAATCTAAAGCCGTAGTGACCAATAGTACATAGGTACGTTTTCGAGTGCCCTTATATTGTAGTTCTGAATTAATCTTCGGCATTATTTACCCTTAAAATACTGTTTCTTACCACAAGTTTAGTCAATGTCACTAATAAAGCACAACAACAAGCAAGTAACCATCTCTATTAAAAAGATGAATTTACGCTGTCACCTCGAGCTTTTCCCTGCTCTCCATAAAACAAATTATCATTCATGATAAATTATACTGTAACTTTGTATTACCAACCTAATCATTGATTCACCATCATAAAAAACAATTACTAATATTTATCAATAAGATATAGATACTAACAACTATTTACCTCTACAACAAACCTAAAAATGAGACGGCAGTCTCATTTTACATTTATCCACAATGATACTATAGTCTCATTGTGATGGGAAATTCAACGACCTGCTTCTATCTGAAAGGATTTTTCAATGAAAAAAAATCAGGGTTTTATCTATGTTGCAACAACACTTGATACCAAAAGCGCTGAAGTTTTTTATGTCAGTGAATTAATAAAAAGTGCCGGATTAGCTGTGCGTACTGTTGACCTGACAACACAAAAGACTCAATTAGAAAAAAATGCAGATGTCAGTGCAAGTACTGTAGCAAGTTTTCACCCTCTTGGTGCAAACGCCGTATTCTGTGGCGATAGAGGTAAAGCAATAGAAGCGATGGCACAAGCCTTTAGCTTATATCTTTCAGCCCAAACAGATGTAGCTGCAATTCTTGGTTTAGGCGGCTCAGGCGGTACTGCGCTAATCACACCAGCAATGCAAGTATTACCCGTTGGTATTCCTAAGCTCATGGTATCCACTATGGCCTCAGGAGATATTTCTGGCTATATCGGAGCCAGTGATATTTCTATGATGTACTCCGTAACAGATGTATCAGGATTAAATGTAATTTCCCGTAAGGTATTAAAAAATGCCGCGAACCAAATCGCTGGGGCTGTTTGGTTTGATCAAGACACCGAAGAAAACATTGATTTGAAACCAGCAATTGCCTTAACTATGTTTGGTGTCACCACCCCATGTGTTCAGCAATTAACCGCGCAATTAGAAGAACAATATGACTGCCTTGTATTCCATGCAACGGGCAGTGGCGGTAAAGCGATGGAAAAACTGATTGATAGTAAGCTACTTCATTCCGTATTAGATATCACGACGACTGAGGTTTGTGATTACCTTTTTGGCGGCGTGTTAGCCTGTGATGAAGATCGTTTTGGCGCTATCGAACGCACTCAGACACCTTGCGTTATGTCCTGTGGCGCTTTGGATATGGTCAATTTTGGCCGCCCTTCTACGGTTCCCGAACATTACCAAGACCGCTTATTTTATCATCATAATGCCCAAGTCACATTGATGAGAACAACAAAAGAAGAAAACCAACAGATGGGCCGCTGGATCGCCGAAAAATTAAATCGTTGTGAGGGAGAGATCCGTTTTATTGTTCCAACAGCAGGGTTTTCAGCATTAGATATCGATGGGGCTCCTTTCTGGGACCCAATTGCTGACCAAGCCTTTATTGATGCGCTCAATGAAAATTTAATTAAAACAGAAAAAAGACAGCTTATTTTGAGTCCTTATCACATTAACTCCCAAGAGTTTTGTGAGCAGGTTATTCAACTACACCAGGATATTTTGAACAAATAATAGAGGTTAATTATGAAACATAACCGCGCAGATTTATTAAAAAAATTCAGAGCAATGATTGCTCGTGGCGAACCAATTATCGGCGGTGGTGCTGGTACGGGTCTATCTGCTAAGTGTGAAGAGGCTGGCGGTATTGATTTAATTGTTATTTATAATTCAGGCCGTTACCGTATGGCGGGTCGTGGGTCACTCGCAGGCTTACTCGCTTACGGCAATGCCAATGAAATTGTCATGGATATGGCAAAAGAAGTATTACCAGTAGTTAAGCACACCCCTGTTCTTGCTGGTGTAAACGGTACTGACCCATTCTGCCAATTTGATAAGTTTTTAGATGACATCAAAACAACAGGCTTTGCGGGCGTACAAAACTTCCCAACAGTTGGCTTAATCGATGGTAATTTCCGTGCTAATTTGGAAGAAACGGGAATGGGTTATGACCTAGAAGTCGATATGATCCGTATGGCACATGAAAAAGACCTCCTGACAACGCCATACGTATTTAGCGCTGAAGATGCTGTAGCGATGACTGAAGCAGGCGCTGATATCATCGTGCCACACATGGGGCTAACAACAGGTGGTAATATTGGTGCAGAAACCGCACTGACACTGAAAGATTGTGTGCCACTAATCAATGAATGGGCTAAAGCCGCTAAAGCAGTACGTGATGATGTTATTGTGCTTTGTCACGGTGGCCCTATCGCAACACCTGAAGATGCCGAATATATTTTAGCAAACTGCCCTGACTGCCATGGTTTTTATGGCGCAAGTTCAATGGAACGTTTGCCTACCGAAGTTGCACTCACAAAGACTACACAGCAATTTAAAACAATAACACGTTAATTTTTATTATTTTTTTGTTTTGCCAACACCAGGCGCCTATTTCGATAGGCGCTTTTTTATTTTTTATGCCGTTTTAAAAAACGCCACAACACCCAAAGCAGAGAAGTAGAATAGTACAAAACGCCAAATTGAATAATGATTAATGGGTTTTCTGTCATGCCTGTCATTTTTAACATGCCATAATAATTATTCTCTTCAAGGTATTGCTCAGTGAGCCCCCCTTGGGGTAAATAATGCGTTAGAAATACAGCAATGATAAAACACGCAACATAATGGCGTAATTTTGCAATCCCTTCATCGAAGGCATTAAAATTATCAAATTGGCTCCCTTGTTGGCGTCCAATGATAATTCGATTAATTAACGTAGCAGCGTAAATATAAAGAATAGCAGAAGAATTAATCTGTGTTGTATGAAAAATATAGGCCACACCGCCTAAAATAGCAGCCACAAAAACAAAGAAAAAACCACGTTGTAACACTGCCATCATCGTGCCCATATGCACTAAAATAAATTCGAACAGCAGAATCAACACCATATTGTAAACAACTTCAACCCCCGACCAATCGGGGAAAAACCATAAAGACAATAAAAAACCGATATAAAAAATAGTTAAGCCATGATCCACTAACTCAGGTAAAAAACTCATCATTCCTTGCTGTTTGTCTGATGCAACAAAATGACGTTTCCCTTTCGCTGTAAATGATGTCGAGCGTTTATTGGCATGTTTTCTATTTCTGATCTTCCTTGCCACAATATTACTTCTCTTTTTTTTGGTAAATAGAGTGCCCTTTACACAAAAAATGCATTAGGCAGGCCATAAATAACGGCATTCCAAAGTAAAGAACACCAAAAGCAAAAGCCACATGAGGTTTTTCTGGAAATTCACCGCCTGAAGAAATACTGGAATAATAATCAATGGACCTTAAATACTCTGGCGTTAATCCACCATAAGGAACAAGAAAAGACAAAATAATTACAAAGAAAATACAAAACATGAAATTTAATGCCATCAAAGCCGAATAGCCCATATTTTCTCCGCGTTCTTGTTCTGTACGACTACTGATACCAAAAAGCATTCGGTTCGCCACAGTAGCACTATACAAGTATAAGATTAGCGGAGAGTCACCTAATACTGCCATATTAATTGCTAATGCAAATAAACCATATAGCAACGCAAATAGCATTAATATCCGCCAATCACGAAATACCGCCATAAATACACCGGAGTGAACTAAAATAAATTCAAAGATCAGGATCAGCGTTAGGTTATAGATAATTTCCACCGTGTAATACTCAGGAAAAAACCACACTGATAAAATAAAGCCAACATAGAAAAGAGAGAAACCATAATTAATTAGCTTTGAAAAAACGCGAATAAGACTAAAAGAATGTGAACTTTCTTGCACACTTTTTACTGCTGGTTCTTTTGGGAAAAAACCTTGGTTTTTATTTGTTTTGCTTTCCACTTGTCCATTCCCTGACGACTTCGCCATTATCTTACTCCGTTTTTCAACAATATATTTTTTCTTTATAAGCTACTTGATAATACAAATAATAAACAGTGCCTTAAATCTGAATAACAAACTTAGCGTAAGAACAACTGTAATAAATTAAGACAAGATGACATGGAATGAACCTCCATGCCATTAATGAAAAATTACCTATTGTGATTAAACCAATTTGGCAATTAATGTATCTAAATCACCTTGCAGGAAATTCACTGGTGGGATTTCAATCACAGTATAAGCACCCGCAGCTTGCTTCATGGTAGCTCGAGCAGCAGAAACCATAAACTGTGAGGTTAACGCCGGGTTATTAATGCGCATTGAGTATTCAAATAACTGATTATGTGTTGCCCCTGAAACCCCTTTGTGGGTCATATGAACGCCATGACCAACATCTTTTAGTGCATCAATACTATCGACTTGGCGAATATGCGTCTCATCTGATGAAAAATAACTATCCGCTTTAATGGCTTGAGCCACATCATCAAACTTTGCACCCGCTTCAAGTTCAATGTATACCATGCGGCGGTGAACCCCTGTTCCCAACGGAATAGTCACAGATAGAGCATCTTTTACCCCATCAATGGCTTTGGCTGCCACACTGTGCCCCATGCTCATACCGGGACCAAAGTTAGTATAAGTCACACCTTTTGGCGCCATAGCTAACATTAAAGTACGCATGATAGAATCTGAGCCGGGGTCCCAGCCAGCAGAGACAACCGCCACACTATTATGCTGTTTAGCCACGTCATCTAAACGGTGTTTTAACGCCACAATATCTGAGTGAACATCAAAGCTATCAACAGTATTAATCCCCTTGGCCAGTATTTTTTCTGCTAATGGCGCGATCGCACGCGTTGGCGAACACAGTAGAGCAACATCTACCTTCCCTAGCTTTTCAATATCATCAACCACTTTATAAGCGGAAAGTTCAGCAGGAATATCTTGTGTATTACGACGCACGATGCCAACCAGCTCAAAATCTTCAGCGGCTAGAACAGCTTCTAGTGCATAGCGACCAATATTGCCATAGCCCACTATTGCTGCTTTAATTTTTGTCATTTTTACTCCTATACAGTTCTGATGTTGCTTATTAATTAATTTATAGCGAAATTAAATCTAACAGAATAAGTAAAAGTAAACAAAACATTAGCTTTATTCAGATGGAAGCATTTTAACCCTATTTTCATTGTTGGAATCCATGTAGAATTAGCGGTTCAGAATACTTTCCCAAATACTTATGAATATAAAGGTTCTCAATGCATCAATCCGATGTGACTGAGCGATCACTCTTTTCGCTCAGCTGGCCAATTTTTATCGATATTTTTCTCCATTTGGCCACTTTATTAATTAATACCTATATGGTCAGCCACGTTTCTACTGCCTATTTAGCTGCAATGGGTGTAGGTAACCAAGTGTTTGACCTTTTTATTACTATTTTTAACTTTATTAGTGTGGGGTGCAGTGTTGTTATTGCTCAATATTTAGGGGCTGGACGCCGTGAAAAGGCAAGCCAAGCGATCCATATTTCTATCGCATTTAACTTTATTCTTGGCTTTTCTAGTGCCCTCGTCGCTTTATTTTTTGGTTACAGTATTTTAACCATTATGAATATGCCATCACATTTGATGGCTGACGGTTATACTTATTTACGTATTTTAGGTATTTGCTTAATTCCTGAAGCCATTTCCATTATTTTAGCCGCATGCTTGCGGGTTTATGGAAAGGCTCAGCCAGCCATGTGGGTTACATTGATTGCCAACGTAATTACTGTTTTTGGAAATATTATTGTACTTTATGGTTTCTTTGGCTTACCTCAATACGGTCTTGAAGGCGTTGCATGGTCGACAGTTGTCGGTCGTGTTGTTGCCGTGATCCTACTCTTTTGCCTGCTGTTTTATGGCCTACGTATCAAATTTGTGCCGATAATGTTGGTCCACTGGTCACGTAAAATGCTGGGCAAAATCTTGCATATTGGTCTCCCCTCTGCAGGGGAAAACCTTGTCTGGATCCTACACTTTATGACGGCTTCTGCCTTTATTGGTTTAATGGGCGAAACCTCACTAGCAGCGCAGACACTCTATTTTCAATTATCCTTATTTATCATGCTATTTGGTATTTCTATCAGTATTGGTAATGAAATTATGGTTGGTCACCTTGTTGGTGCAAAACGTTTTGAAGATGCCTTTAATCGGGGAGTGAAAAGCCTCAAGATGGGGTTCTACGTCACTATTGGTGTGGTGATCGCCTTTTGGTTATTACGTGACCCTATCCTAAATAACATTACTGATGACCAAGGTATTATTGAACTACTATTGCCACTGTTCTTACTGTCTGTCTTTTTAGAACCAGGTAGGACCATTAATATTGTGATGGTGAATGCATTACGCGCATCAGGAGATGCCCGTTTTCCACTGTGCACTGCAATTATCTTTATGTGGGGTGTCGCTATTCCGTTAGGTTATTTCTTAGGCATTAAAATGGAAATGGGCTTACTCGGTATTTGGCTCGGTTTCTTCGCCGATGAATGGTTACGTGGTTTAACCAATGCATGGCGCTGGCGTTCACGCAAATGGCAAAGCAAACGCCTAGACCTTGAAAGTTAGTAACCTACTATGATCACTTTGTCTTGCTCATTTTTAAGCAGCAGGGCAAAGTGACCGAGTTCAACATTGGGAAAATTTATTCTTTATAAATTAAATTAGGGAAAATTTTTCTCTTTGCATCTTATATCCCCCCAAACATAGCGAAGTTTTTCTCCAGCTTGTTGTTTAAAATAACAAAATCAAAAAAGATTTTATTAAGGGGGACTTGCCATGCATGCTCAATCACAACCATTACTTTGGCAATATTTTATCAATGCGGTAAAACAAGAAGTCAAACCAGCCTTAGGTTGTACTGAGCCAATTTCATTGGCATATGCAGCGGCTAAAGCGGCGTCCCTCCTTGATGGGCAAGTTATTCGTGTTTGTGCCTTTGTTTCACCAAACTTAATGAAAAATGGTATGGGTGTCACCGTTCCTGGAACCGGCATGGTGGGTTTGCCTATCGCAGCAGCATTAGGCGCCATTGGCGGTGATGCAGAAGCGGGTTTAGAAGTTCTAAAATCCGCATCAGCGCAGGCCATTGCGCTAAGTAAAACGATGTTAGAACAAGGAGCTATCACCGTTGATATTAAACATCCATGCAGTGACGTTATATATTCAGAAGCAACGGTGTATACACAAACGGGTTCAGCTACCGTTATTATTGCGGGTTCTCACACAAATATCGTTAAAATCATTCATAACCAGCAAATATGCTTCGATGCTACATTAAACAAACCTCAATCCGATGATGCTGCTGACTGTGCAGCAGATGTTGCCCTTCCCCCTGTCACCGCGAAGTCAGTTTATCAATTTGCGACCCAAGCACCACTGGAAGATATTCGTTTCATCTTAGAAGCCGCACATTTAAATGAAGCGTTATCTCAAGAAGGGCTACGTAATGTCTATGGTTTACATATTGGTAAAACACTGCAAACTCAACGTGACCGTGGCTTGCTGTCAAAAGATCTAATGTCAGAAATTATGATCCGCACCTCCGCTGCCTCTGATGCGCGAATGGGAGGGGCCGTTTTACCCGCGATGAGCAACTCAGGTTCGGGTAACCAAGGTATTGCCGCAACCATGCCTGTTGTTGTCACCGCCGATTATTTACAGTCCTCTGAGGAGCAACTGGCTCGTGCATTAATGTTGTCGCACCTAATGGCAATTTACATCCATAATCAACTCCCAGCCCTGTCGGCGCTATGTGCAGCAACTACCGCTGCAATGGGTGCTGCCGCGGGGATAGCCTGGTTATTAGAATCCCGCTATGAAGTTGTCGCTATGGCAATTTCTAGCATGATTGGCGATGTCAGTGGGATGATTTGCGACGGTGCATCAAACAGTTGTGCAATGAAAGTTTCCACGAGTGCAAGTGCAGCCTATAAAGCCGTACTCATGGCGTTAGATAATAGCTGTGTCAAAGGGTCTGATGGGATTGTTTCTGACGATGTTGACCAATCTATCGCTAATTTATGCTCACTTGCTGCTGGTTCAATGAAATATACGGATGTGCAAATCATTGAGATTATGGCTGCTAAAGCACGTTAACTCTTCGTCTTGAACGCTGATGGTACCTTAAAATTCATTGCTCCCCATCAGCGCTAATGACTTTTCGTTGAAATAAACCGCTTTAAATCCGTTTTTCAGCCATGCTTTATTTGGCTTCTAATGCCGCAAATTTTTCACGGATCATCGCTTCAGGAAGGTCGATGCCAATAAAGACTAACACACTGCTACGTTGTTCACCCTCTTCCCAATCTCTATCCCAATCTGCACTATAAAGACGCTGAACCCCTTGAAATAAGAGCCGCTTAGGTTCATCCTTAATGGATAAAATACCTTTATACCGCAATAGATTATCAGCAAAACTGAGCAACAAATCTTCCATCACTTGGGAAACTTCCATCAGTTCAACAGGGTAATCAAATTCAAGTACAATCGACCCCACCTCGTTTTGTTGTTTAGGTGCAAAACGGAAAGTAGGTTGTTTCACATTCAGTGTTGAATCGAGTAAAAAACCTTCAATATCTAATAATAAATTTAAATTGATGTCCCCATGAATAACAGGGTAAATCGGAGCTCTCGCATTGATCCGTTGTAGGCGTTCAATTAAAGCTTCAGTATTCGGCTCAATATCTGTTTTGGTGAGTAAAATGCGGTCAGCATAACCAATTTGCGCTTGAGCAATAGCAAAATCATTCAGTTGTTTCTCTGCATGAACGGCATCCACTAAAGTAATAATACCATCTAACAAATAACGTTCACACAATACCTCATGGGAAAAAAACGTCTGAGTAATTGGCCCTGGATCTGCCATGCCAGTACATTCAATCACTAAACGGTCAAAGTCTAATTTCCCACTATCCAACCCATCTAATAGGTCTAATAATGCATTTTCTAATTCATTGGAACGACTGCAACAAATACATCCATTACTTAATGTGGTAATTTGTGTCGCTCGATCGCCAATTAATGCATTATCGATAGGCACTTCGCCAAATTCATTTTCAATCACCGCTATTTTATGGCCATGCTCTGTATGAAGAATATGACTAAGGAGTGTCGTTTTACCTGCACCGAGAAAACCGGTTAAAATTGTGACATTAATTGGTTTCATTATTACCCCCACCGCATTCATTTACCGAAGTAATCATTAACAGCAGCGAAACCCGCCTTTGCCACTGCCACCATATCGTGCATCCTGCCTTTCACGAAAAAACTCGTTATACGTCATCACCGGTTTATCGGAATGATTATCTTTCATATGCTGCACATAAGTATCATAGTCAGGGATACCGATTAACATACGCGCAGCTTGCCCAAGGTACTTACCTGTTTTGCCGAGGTTTCCAAACATCAGCCTCTCCAATGTAAATGCCCTACATTATGAATACACAATGTAGGGCGACCTTTCAGTTGCCGAGTACCTTTCGGTAACTCAGCATGATTGAAGGGTGACTTAATGTGAAGATGAAACTTTCACGCCCTCTTTCGGTACAGGAACATAAGGTGTTTCTTTATCTGTACGCTGCGGATTTTTGTGTGCTTTCATCCCGACGCGGATACCATAAAAAATGATACCGTAAACAACCACTAAGAATAGAACACTCAAGCCAGCATTGGTGTAGTTATTAATAATAATGTGATTCATATTAGTAATTTCTTGTGCCGTTAATTCCGCACCACCCGCTGCAATCTTATCTTTATAAGATTTAGCTAAATACATGAAGCCTTCTAATTGTGGATTATCACTGAATAGTTTCAGACCTAGCGCCCAAGTAGTACAGATTAATAACCATACTGCTGGTAATACGGTAACCATTATATATTTACTGCGCTTCATCTTAATCAGAACAACTGTACTTAAGACTAATGCAACCGCAGCTAACATCTGGTTGGAGATACCGAACAATGGCCATAAGCTCTTAACACCACCCAGAGGGTCAACAACACCTTGATACAGTAAGTAACCCCATAGACCAACACACCCTGCGGTACCGATAATACCCGCAACCAATGAGTCCGTTTTCTTCAGGAATGGAACAAAGTTACCTAACAAATCTTGCAGCATAAAGCGGCCAGAACGAGTTCCTGCATCAAGTGCAGTTAAGATAAACAGCGCTTCAAACAAGATCCCAAAGTGATACCAGAAGCCCATATTTGCCGCTGGCATAATTTCATGGAATACAAATGCAATACCGACAGCTAAAGTTGGCGCACCACCCGCACGGTTCAAAACAGACGGCTCACCAATATCTTTCGCCGTTTGCATAATTTGTTCAGGTGAAATTACGAAGCCCCAAGAGCTGACTGTTGCCGCCGCATGAACAGAAACATCTTTCAGTTGAGCCATAATAGCTGCGCCGTCAGGCCCACCGAGTTCGTGCAAGTTAGGCATTGTAATACCTAAAGCCGCTGGCGGTGTATTCATAGCAAAATACAGACCAGGCTCGATAATTGAAGCAGCAACCAGCGCCATAACAGCAACGAAAGATTCCATTAACATGGCACCATAACCGATATAGCGCGCATCTTTTTCGTTTGCTAATAATTTCGGAGTTGTTCCCGAAGAAATTAATGCGTGGAAACCAGATACGGCACCACATGCAATGGTAATGAACAAGAATGGGAATAATGTCCCTTTCCAAACTGGGCCAGTTCCATCAACGAATTGTGTTACTGCTGGCATTTTCAGTTCAGGGTTAAGAATAACAATACCGATGGCTAAACCCACGATGACCCCAATTTTTAAGAAGGTCGCTAAATAGTCACGTGGCGCTAAAATTAACCAAACAGGTAATAATGCAGAAATGAATGCATAGCCAACTAATGCGTAGGTAATAGTTGTATCTTTAAAGGTCAGTGCAGGTCCCCAATATGGGTCATGAGCAATCACCCCACCGAACCAGATTGATGCGACAAGTAATACAATACCAATAACCGAAACTTCACCCACACGTCCCGGCCGGATATATCGCATATATATCCCCATAAACAATGCGATTGGTACTGTAGAACAAACAGTGAATACCCCCCATGGACTTTCCGCTAGAGCTTTCACCACAATCAATGCTAATACAGCAAGAATAATGATCATAATAAGGAAGCAACCAAAAAGTGCTAGAGTACCTGGGATTGGCCCCAACTCTTCCTTAACGATCTCCCCTAATGATGCCCCATTACGGCGTGAAGAAATAAACAACACCATAAAGTCTTGCACCGCGCCCGCAAGCACAACCCCGGCCAATAACCATAACGTACCGGGTAAATAACCAACTTGAGCAGCAAGCACCGGCCCAACTAATGGCCCCGCCCCTGCAATTGCAGCAAAGTGGTGACCAAAAAGAACGTTTTTATTTGTTGGTACATAATTTAATCCATCATTATTAATGACGGCGGGTGTTGCACGAGTTTCATCCAACTTCATCACTTTTTTAGCGATGTATAAACTGTAATATCGATATGCAATGAGATAGACCGCTACAGAAGCAACAACTATCCATAGCGCACTGATGTGCTCGCCACGTCTAAGCGCGACTACACCTAAACAGACTGCACCAATAATTCCAAGGATCATCCACGGAATATGCTTTAAAATGCCATTTTTGTTCATAGAACACCCTTCTGAGGTAAAACGAACATGCCTTTGATTTTGTATTTACCATCAGTGAAAAATGGATAACTATTTATTGCTAGCGTGTCATTCATCACTGATGATTTTTTATTGGCAGTGGTTGAACGGTAAAAATAAAAATGAGTTCTGCCATGGGGTCTATGGTAATAAATTATACGCCGTCATTGTTTAAAGTTATGCTAAGCGGTGTTATACAGACTTAAGCGGTTTATTTTTTGCTGTGAATGGTTTTTAGGGGGGGTAAACAAGATAAAAACTGTGATCTAAATAACAATTACAATTAGTTTTCAATTAGTTAATTACTATAAATTAATTAACTAAAATGAGTATTATTGTAAATAAATGGCAAATAAAACGTAAAAACAGCCAATCATTCGTAATTAATGTGTTTAAATATCAAAACACGTTACTAGTGAGTAATTGTTGTCCATTTACCACCTGTCCACCAACTGTGCTCGCCATCCGTTTGTGTTTCACAACCAATACCGACTTTCGCTTTCCCACCTTTAAAAGGGTAAGCACAATCATAAATAGCATCGAATACAATTTTCCCTGTGACTTCGTCTGCAAAACCTATTTTGTTCCCTTTACGAAACCGATATAACCCCTCTTGAGGTTCATCAGGCCAATTATCAAAATAATAAAGTTGATAAACCTCATCCCCCTTCTTATCGACCACAACTAACCCCTTATTCGATAGTTTGCGTAAGCAATATTGAAAATAAGATTGGTTGTCAAAACACTGAATATTGTCTTTCTCACCAGAAACCCATAAACGAAATTGTTCATCAAGGCCTTGCCCAACAGACAAAAAAGAGACAAAAACTAATGAAAGAACACTTATAAAATAATGCATCATGGTTTTCCCTTGTTTTAAGTCAGCCTGTATCAATTGTTCTTTATGATAATCAGACACTATCGCTTAGTGATTTCACTTATACACTAGATACTATAACGAGTATCTCCCCGTGTGAAACTCAGAATAAACAGAAATAGCAAATTTTTATAAGAATAATCCCAGAGAAAAAATAGAAAAACATTGTTTTCACATTTCCCTCTATTTCGATGAGGCTAACAACTATCTTCTTTTAATTAATGGTGTTCTATGTACGTTACCAAAAAAATGATCAAGATTAATTTAAGTGTTAATAGAAAATAAATAATAGGCATTTTTATCACACCTCGTAGTTATTCGTAACATTTAGCCCGCATACGCATCTTGTGTGTTATTTTTAGCGACAAATTGTGTGTAAATGTTAATTTCAACATTTACGCCTGAATTAACATGTTAATTAAATTATTTTTAGAATATATAACTGAACCACAACTCGAAATATTAGTTAAGCTACATATAAAAAACATAACCTATTGATATGAATTGAAAATAACAATTTGAAAACTATTTAAAAACCCTAAAAATGGATTTTTCACCGGTTTAACAACCTATATGAGTAGAATTAATATTATCCACGAACTCTGGTAGACAAGAGTTAATTAAATAGACATGAAGATATTTTAAAGTTAAGTTTTTAC
>NZ_JBMWDT010000017.1:0-95636 GCF_049545585.1 Providencia sp. NPDC089933 | reverse complement strand
GCGGCGCAAAATGCATTATCGAAACAGTTTACTGACAGCGAGAAGCAGCAACTTGCGCTGCAAGCGCGTTTGCAGAAAAATGAGCAGGATTACGCCACGGCACAGGCGCAGTTAAAACAAGCCAACGCAGAGCTGCAAAAACTGCAAGCGAACGTGGAAAAACAAACCGCTTTGATCGGTCAAGCAAATGATAAACAGATTAAAGAGTTAACTGCTGATCTAAATAAACAAATTACCTTGTTGAAACAAAAGGAAGTTGCTTTAACGAAGTTAGATGCAGAGAAAAAATCAATTCAGGGAGAATTGGCGACTCAACAAAATGAAAGTAAAAAGCTTGAGCAGCAACTCACTGATGCAAATAAGCTTATCAGTACTTTGAAAGTGGATTCACAAAAAGAGTTGGCTGCAGCCCAAACAAAATTGAAAAAACTGCAAAGAGAATTAGATTCGCTCAATTCTGTAACCGGTGATAATGCATTAAAATCACAAATAATGGATTTAAATCGTCGCATTACTCAGTTACAAGTTGAAAACGATGCGTTAAAAGCGAAGGGAAGAACAAGTTCAACAGCAGGTTTAGCTGGAAGAGCCCTTCCTAGTAAAGATTTAAAAGTAATAGCTGCAGAAAACGCGAAGAAAAACCAGAAAATAATTGAGCAAATTACCGCTCAAAAATACAGTAAACTTGATAGTAATACCTATTATAAAATTATTCAGGCCGGCTCACCGATAAAAAATGTTAAGAGTAAAGATGTTACTTTTATTATGAGGGAGCAACTAACGGATGGTAAGGTTACTGTAATGTATACTGAGCAAAACCCAGTCACATTACCTTATGACCAGTTACCGACACCGTTGAACTCATTTGTTGAACGGGCTGGAGAAGGCGGAATGGTTAAAGTGTACATCAAACCAGAAGGCGGTTATGGCGTTGAAGGGATACCGGGCGAAGTGCCACCTAATTCAATGTCTATTATTGATTTGAAAATTATTAAAGCTAAATAATTTAGCGGCTACCTAAGATTATCTTGAGAAGTAGTTTGTCATTAAAAGGCAGGCTACTTTTTTTATGGTATCAGTAATCTAGGGGGGAATTTAGTCAGTGGATGTTAATTAGAAAGGGGGACGACGGAGGGTGCCTTTCTGCCAGTTTATAGTTAAAGCTAAAATTTCTATAACTGACAGGGCATGTGTCTATGCGCGATATGCTGCGATATTAAGCCGCTATTCTTGATCTGCTAGGCGTATATCCAAACCGCTTGCGATAAGTTTGTGTAAAGTAGGATTGACTAGAAAAGCCAGCTTCCATTGACACTTCCACAATACTCATTGCAGTGTTAACTAATAATTGGTGTGCATACATAATTCGTTTTTCGCTGATCCATGAGCGTGGTGATGTAGCATATACAGTATGAAATAATTCTTTAAAGGTCGTTAACCCCATACCAAACGTTCGTGCAAACTCGCTTAATTTCCATTCTTTAAGGTAATTGGCTTCCATAAATAATTGCAAACGTTCCGCTTGTCGGCTACTGAGTTGCCTAAAATTAGATAATAATAAAGCGCCTTGCTCACTGTAGCTTAATAATAAGAGTAATTCACTTACACGAAGGGAAACAATTACTTCAGGATATTCATGATCGATAAATGAGTTCAGGCTATTTTTAATATCATCAATTAATGAATATGAGGTAAATTTAATGATGTCACTTGAGAATGTCTCATTTCGCTCTATTTCGCTTAATTGAGAGCCATGTGTTGCAATAAAATCACGTAAAAACTTATCATCTAAAGCTATCCAAAGTAATTGGCAATCTACTGAAGGATCAGTCATTTGCAAGGAATATGAACCTTGCTTATGATATAAGATATCCCCTTCGTTTAAGGTTTGTAAGTTAGCTGGAGTTTCTAATAATAGTGAACCTTTCTCTACAATAAAAATACCTTTTGTCGCAAAATCCATAATATTATGAGACATACTACTATCTACACTTATTCGTTTGATAACCTGTTGGTTTAAGTTACTTTCAATTTGCATAATTGACACCTTATTAATCTCATTTAAATATTCCAAATGTAATTAGCGAAATTAAACATCACGCTATTTCTTCTATTGATATCTAAAGTCGCTACTACTAGTAAGGCTGAAATTATATTTATCGATTGTTTTTATGTCACACTGTAAATTTAAATATTAAAAAATGTTTCAAAACATGGTTTTTTCGAGCCTTTCCTTTTATTTGAAAGGTATTTCCGTTGTTTTGTGGGAGGGGATTTTATAATATTCTATATTTTTGTTATTTATCTGAAATATTATTCTAATTTATTAAAGTCATCTGGATGTTAATATTTTGTTGTTTTGTTACGCGTAATGTGAGTTTTTTTCAATTTAATGCTTGTTTGTCATTTTATAGGAATTAGTGTTAATTATAGGTATGTTAATAATGACTATAAAACTCGTTAAAAGTAGTATTGATAAGTTTATTTTATCAATACTAATGTTATTACATTGAGTTATTAAAAATATCAATCACTATGATTGATGTTTTTTATTAAAAGTGGGGTAAAAGGGATGAAATTGAGACATTAATCTTGTTTTTTAATCAATAGGCAAAACTGATAGGTTTGATAGGTTATATAAATATAGATTTTAATAAATAGTTTTTAAGGGTTACTATTTTTTAGATATCCATCATTACTGAAAAAAAATACATTTTATAAATTTTTGCATAGGGCATGGCCTATTAAGGAGATTTTTAGCAACAAATAGCCCACTGAAGAAATTTCAAAAATTACAGTAGGATATTGCTAAAGGGGGGATTATAGATACAAACTGATAATGGTAAGGCTCTTTAATCATTATAAGAAGATTAGTGATAATCTGCCGATGGGGGTTATATTGCTTTTTTAATGCAATGAAGTGGAATCTACTGTATTCGCTTATTATGAACTTTCTTTAGAGTTTGCTCTCTTATTAACCTTAGGTGGCAAATCAGGGACGGGTTTACGGTCATCGAGAAGGTGGCGTATCGCGAGTATTGGGTGATGAATAAGCATTTTTGGGCCAGCCCAACGCATGATTAGCTTCATTTGTTCACGCATTTTTGGTTGGTAACAATGGATAGGGCATTGTTTACAGGCGGGCTTTATTTCACCATAACGGCACTTCTCTAGTCGATTTACGGCATAAAAATAGAGTTTTTGATAATAATCGGGGGCATCATTGGTTGCTGGGTGTGCTTTTTCATAGATTTTTATCATCTTTTCAATTGTTTTAATTTCCCGATTAATACGTTTGCCAGCCATAACAAGTCCTCTATTACAGTAAACATACATTTAATATACAACTTTATTGGTGTAATGAATAGTTAACGATAAATTATTGAGTAATTTATTGATGGTGTTCAAGAAAGCGGTGGATTTTACTGAGGGCTGAAAAAGAGGGTAATAAGCTACCCTCTTAAATAAGAAAGTATTAATAACTTAATGGCGGCTTAAAATATCAGCCAAATAAAGTCATATTAACTGCTTAGCTAAAGTCTCACTTTTTTATAAAAGCGGCAGAGAAAGCTGAGCTAGTATCGTTGTGGTGAAGTGGCTGATCACCTATTCGACAACATTATTTTTTGCATTTCATCTTTAAGATGTAATTTTTCTTTTTTCAGTTTGGCTACGTGTTCATTATAACCTGCGCCTGAAGGGCCCTCGAGCTTACTGATTTCTTTGTCGAGTTGATGATGCTTTTCATAAAGAGTTTGAAAACGGGGATGTGTAGATACTAATTTTGAAACTAAATCTTGATCTGCTGATAACATACTACCTCCTCAGAATGTATTAAGCCTCAAGTTCAGTATAATCAGTGCCTAGCTGTTGTGCATTAAAATAGGGGGTAATTTACATAATTTTTATCATTTTTATGATCACTCTACTAAAATTAAGTATGATTACGTTAATACTGGGGGTGATTTATTTTTTTGTAATTAAGAATCATCCATAGTGATAATTATGGTGTAAATAACTTAACATATAGCCAAGTATGGTTTTTTTAATTGGTTTTATCTTCTGAAATAGGAATAAATAATGAAGAAAGCGATTTTATCTGTAATGGCAGCGGCACTGATTTCATCTTGTGCAGTAGCAACGGAAGAGTTGGAAAAGATCGCGCCATATCCAAAAGCAGAATCAGGTATGACACGTCATGTCATTCAACTTGCCAATCAACAAAATGAAAATGACTTTATGGTTGAATTAGTCATTGGGAAAACCATCAAAGCTGATTGTAACCGCCAATGGTTTATGGGAGATCTGGATAAAAAAACATTGGAAGGCTGGGGATATGATTACTATAAACTAGATGAAGTCAAAGGCCCTGCCTCTACTATGATGGGCTGCCCTGAACCTGCGAAAGACCGTTTTGTTTCCACACAATTAGGCGATGACGCTTTTATGCGTTATAACAGTAAGCTGCCAATCGTGGTTTATACGCCATCAGATATGCAAGTTAAATACCGAGTTTGGTCAACCGATGGTAAGCTAATGGATTCCATCAAAAAATAATTAAAAGAATGCCGCATATTGCGGCATTTTTTATCAGAAAATATTTAACGAATAACAAATACCGAAGTTTTAGCATGGCGCACAATAGCGGATGCAGTAGAGCCCAATAGATAGGTTGAAGTGCTTGGGCGATGTGAACCGACCACAATTAAATCTGCGTTAATTTCTTGCGCATAATCTAATATTTCATCTTTAGCTGAGCCGATACTGACTTTACAGTTAATTTGCTTATCGGAAACTTTGATGTCTTTTATGACTTCTTCAAGTGCGCGCATCGCCAGAATTGAACGTTCAGCGGAATCTTTATGGCTTTCAGGTAGTGCTGCGATTTCAATACCAAAAAACAACTCGACACTAGGGATTACAGACAGAAAGTGAATTTCAGGTGAGCCTAGCTGCGCTAACGCTTCTACGTGTTTGAGGATCTCTTGATTCAATTCATCTTCTAACAAATCAATAGGAACTAGGATTTTTTGATACATAGCTACCTCATTTAGTGTCATTTAAAATTAATTATAGTGGCTTACCTACAATATACTATAAGTTAAATAGAAAGTAACAAATGCTATTAAATGCGCATTTATCGTGTTTTTGCAAGTTTAATATTATTAACTTAATAAAAAGAAAGGGTAATTATTATTAGTTAAAAGCTTTATTTACAATTAATAATGGGACTTTAAACGAAGAATGTGAGAACATACAGAGAAATCATTTTTAACTTATTGATTTAAAAGGTTTATCTGAATGATAATTATTTTGTTTTTCATTAAAGAATATATTTTATGAATATAAAAAATACTTCATCTAATAAAATGAGTGAGTTTGAAACGCAACAAGCAAAATTCAAAGCGGCAAAGAAAAGCACACTAATCAGTGTGGTGGTGAATACGCTGTTGTCGATTTGGCAGATAATCATTGGTATTTTTTCACACTCTTCGGGGTTAATTGCTGATGGTATTCATACATTATCTGACTTGGTTGCAGATTTTGTTGTACTTATTGCGAATAAAAAAAGCCACAAAAAGCCGGATGAAGACCACCCTTATGGCCATTTTCGTTATGAAAATGGAGCTTCATTAATTTTAGGGATTATTTTGTTAGTGGTCGGTGTGGGAATGGTGTGGTCAGCGATTGGAAAGATGTTGAACCCAGCACTGATCCCTGAAGTTCATATGATTGCATTAGTTGCAGCTTTAGTGGCTTTAGTCGCGAAAGAGGGCTTATTTCGTTATATGTTGTATGTGGCGAAAAAAGTGAATTCTAATATGTTAGTTGCCAATGCATGGCATGCGCGTTCTGACGCTGCCTCTTCATTAGTTGTTGCAGTTGGT
Organism: Providencia sp. NPDC089933; assembly: GCF_049545585.1. Taxonomy (NCBI): domain Bacteria; kingdom Pseudomonadati; phylum Pseudomonadota; class Gammaproteobacteria; order Enterobacterales; family Morganellaceae; genus Providencia; species Providencia sp. NPDC089933. The sequence goes on along the minus strand of NZ_JBMWDT010000017.1, from coordinate 89,748 downwards.
ATTGTTGGTAGCTTATGTGGGTTGCGGATCCTTGACCCAATAGCCGCTTTGATTGTTGGGACATTCGTTTTTCGTATGGGGTTTAAATTCACCAATCAATCGATGCAAGACCTAATGGATAAAGGCGCTGATGAAGAAACATTACAAGAAATTCGCACTGTTTTAGAGGGTATTAATGAGTTATCTGGATATCATGATTTAAAAACCCGTAAATCAGGTGATTTTTTATTAGTGGATGTTCACCTAGAACTTGATGGCAATATGAGTATTACCGCAGGCCATGATATTGCAGTGAATGTGCGGAAAAAATTGATGGAAAACCCGCAAATATTAGATGTTATGACCCATCTTGACCCATATGATAAAAACCATAAGCACTAAACCACCATGAATTAATCTATTTTTATATAAGGCCGAGCTTTTAATAGCTCGGCTTTTTTGTTGCTAATATGAATTAGAAACTTAACAATAAGTTATTGCACTTTATGAGTTACAAATGGAAAATCAGCAGGTTGTTTCCAAACAATATGCATTAATGATGACACCCGCCTAGCGAACTATACGGGTTAATACTGAATAATTGAGGGAAAAATGCAGTTTACTCAAGAACAATGTCAGATGCTCCGAACGCCAAAAGTTATCGCTCTAACCAATAAAAATGGGATGAAAATTATCTTAACGAGCCTCGGTGCCAGTTGGGTTAGCTGTGTAGTGCCTTTAGCGACAGGGAAAAGGGATGTCATCTTGGGAGCCCCCAATATGGCAAAGCATATGGAGCAAGGTGTATACCTCGGTGCCACAGTTGGGCGAGTCGCTAACCGGATTTGTGCATCACAGTTCACTACTAATGGGCAACATTATCGAGTATCGAATAATCAAGGTAATCACTGCTTGCATGGTGGAAAAGATAATTTTAGTTATCGTATATGGGGAATTCTTCAACCTAGTCCACAGAAAGCGGTTTTTGTGTTGACCTCTCCTGAGGGAGATCAAGGCTTTCCTGGTCGTCTCTATATTGAAGTGAGTTATGAATTAACCGAAACAAATCAAGTCATTATCGACTATAAATATCAATCAACAGATTATGGCCCTGTTAACCTCACTAACCATGCTTATTTTAATTTAGCAGGGGAAGACTCGCTAAGAACAGCACTCGAACATGATTTACAAGTGCATGCCGATGCCTATTTGCCAATCACTCATGATGGTATCCCTACGGGGGAGTGGCGTGATGTAACAGAAACCAGCTTTGACTTTCGTCAGGGTAAGCGTATTGGGTTTCATTTTTTACAAGATGAAGAACAACAGCACGTCGGAGGGTATGACCACGCATTAGTGTTAAATAAAACCCTTACGGATGGAGTGCAAACTGTCGCAACACTTGGGTCACCTAATGGGGATGTGAAATTAAATATTGCGACCACTATGCCAGCACTTCAGCTTTATAGTGGCAATCATTTAGTTGCAGTATCAGGAAAAAGCCAGACCTATACAACCTATTCAGGTGTGGTACTTGCTACACAGTTTCCTCCAGATGCGGTAAATCATCCAGAATGGGGGGAGCAATATGATTCACTTGTTCAACCTAACAAAATTTATACCAGCCAAACCTGTTACCAATTTTTATTTTGATACTTATACGTAATAGCCTAATTTTACGGTATTTAATAGATAAAAAAACACCCCAAAAGCCAGACTAATGGCGTCCAACTTTTGAGGTGCTGTTCACATTAGAGGACGGAAACAGTTACAAAAACAATATTAAATAACAAATAAATCCATATATTCATTCACCGGCATTTTTTCCAATAGTGGTTTATCAAGGGATGCTTTAAGAATACGTAGTTGCTGGGCTTCAGGGAATTGTCTTGCCAAGTTTATTCTAAATTTCTGTAATAATAATGGCATTCCCTCTTTACGACGACGTTTGTGGCCGACAGGGTATTCGATTACGACCTCTTCTAGCACTTGGCCATCTTTTAAGGTGATGGTTACCCCATTACTGATCGAACGTTTTTCTGGGTCGTGATAATCCTGCGTGAAATTAGGGTCCTCATAACAGTGCATTTTTGCCCGTAGTTCATCAATACGACTATCATTTGCAATATTGTCTTCGTAGTCAGCAGCGGTGAGGCGACCAAAAATTAATGGGACTGCCACCATATATTGAATACAATGATCGCGATCAGCAGGGTTATGCAATGGGCCTTTTTTATCGATAATACGGATGCATGCTTCATGTGTACGGATAGCGATAGACTCAATGTCTTGCGCCGTTTTGCCTAATTTCAATAGCGTTTGGTAGAGCTGTAAAGCCGCTTCAACTGCTGTTTGTGAGTGAAATTCTGCTGGGAAGGAAATTTTAAATAAAACATTTTCCATAACATATGAACCATAAGGACGTTGAAAAGTCAGTGGTTTCCCATCAAACAAAACATCATAGAAGCCCCATGTTTTAGCAGTCAAAGCGGTTGGGTAGCCCATTTCACCTTTTTGAGCCATTAACGCAAGCCTAACTGCTCGTGATGTGGCATCACCGGCTGCCCATGACTTACGCGAGCCCGTATTGGGCGCATGTCGATAAGTCCGTAAGCTATGACCATCAATCCACGCTTGAGAAACTGCATTTAGGATCTGTTCTCTTTCTAACCCTAACATGTGAGCAACAACGGCGGTTGATGCTACTTTAACTAAAATAACATGGTCGAGCCCCACTTTGTTAAAGGCGTTTTCTAGCGCAATACAACCTTGAATTTCATGGGCTTTAATCATTGCGGTTAAAACATCTCTAATCACTAATGGCGGTTTTCCTTTGCTGATGTTCTCTCTCGATAACCAATCTGCTGTTGCTAAAATCCCCCCTAGGTTATCAGAAGGGTGCCCCCATTCAGCGGCAAGCCAAGTATCGTTAAAATCTAACCAGCGACACATTGTACCGAGATTAAATGCGCCTTGAACAGGATCTAATTGAAACTGTGTACCAGGAATTTTTGTGCCATTAGGTACGATTGTTCCGGGGACGATAGGGCCCAGCAATTTTTTGCAAGCGGGGTATTCGAGCGACTCCATGCCACAACCTAATGTATCTAACAGGCAATGATAGGCCGTATCGTAAGCTAAATCAGAGACAATGGGGTAATTCACTACATAATCAACAATGTCGCTGATCACTTTATCAAATTCAATTTTCTGCGAATTAACGGTTTGAGTTGTCATTATTTTACCTTTATTAGCGCTGTTCTATCGGAGTAAATAGTTGATTTTCAGGGCCAATGTAGTTGGCTGAAGGGCGAATAATTTTATTGTCTTGTCGTTGTTCAAGAATATGAGCAGACCAGCCCGCAGTACGTGCCATGACAAACAATGGGGTAAACATGGCGGTTGGGATGCCCATCAAGTGATACACCACTGCGGAAAACCAATCTAAATTAGGAAACATATTTTTTTCGCGTTTCATCACGGATTCAATGCGGTCAGCAACCGTGTATAAATGACGATTTAAGTTTTGTTCAGATAACTGTAAAGCCACCGATTTAATAATGGGATGGCGTGGGTCGGCGAGGGTATAAACGGGATGACCGAAACCAATAATCACCTCGTTATTTTTTACACGAGACATAATGTCTTGTTCAGCTTCATCCATCGATGCATAACGTTGCTGAATTTCTAATGAAACTTCATTTGCTCCACCGTGTTTAGGACCTCGAAGTGCAGCAATAGCACCGGTCATTGCGGAATAAAAGTCTGTCCCTGTACCTGCAATAACTCTGGCTGCAAAAGTGGATGCATTGAATTCATGCTCTGCGTATAAAATAGAAGCAATATGCATGTATTTTTCCCACTGTGCAGGGGGCTTTTTACCGTGTAATAAATGTAAAAAATGTGCGCCAATAGAGTCATCATCGGTTTGGGTCTCTATGCGGCGTCCATGATGACTAAAATGATACCAATACAGTAACATTGAGCCTAAAGACGCCAGTAAGCGGTCAGCGATATCTCTAGCAGCAGAAAAGGAATGGGATTCTTTTTCTGGAAGGACACAGCCCATCATTGAAACCCCTGTACGCATGACATCCATTGGGTGTGCATTAGCTGGAATGGACTCTAGCGTTTTTTTTACATCGGCAGGTAACCCACGAAAAGATTTTAGTTTTTCTTTATAAGCGACTAGTTCGGTTGCGGTAGGAAGCCTATCGTGGATCAGCAAATAAGCGACCTCTTCAAATTCACACTGAGTTGCTAAGTCATGAATATCAAATCCACGGTAATGTAGGTCATTGCCATTACGGCCTACAGTACAAAGAGCGGTATTTCCAGCCGCGATACCGGAAAGCGCAACAGATTTTTTAGGTTTAAATTGAGATGCTTCAGGGCGATTAAGTTGTTCATTCATCATTTATTCCTTGTAGGGGATAGAGGAGGTGCAACTTGTGTTAAATATGATGGCCTAACGAATTAAGGTTTTTTCTGAGCAAACAAAGCATCAAGTTTTTGTTCATAATCGTAGTAATGAATGCTTTGATAAAGTTCTTCCCGTGTTTGCATAAGAGGAATAACACTTTTTTGGGTGCCTTCTTTACGTAGTGTGGAATAAACCTGTTCTGCTGCTTTATTCATCGCGCGAAATGCAGAAAGCGGGTAAAGCGCAATTGCGATGCCGACACTGCGCAGCTCATCAAGGGTAAACAGCGGGGTTTGGCCAAATTCAGTTAAATTAGCCAACACTGGGGCGGATGTATTACTCGTAAAGCGCTGGTACATGGATAGTTCAGTAATGGCTTCTGGAAATAGCATATCAGCACCGGCTTCTATATAGGCGTGTGCTCGCTCAAGCGCGGCATCTATTCCTTCAACAGCTAAGGCGTCTGTTCGTGCCATAATCACAAAGCTATCATCTGTACGTGCATCAACTGCCGCTTTAATACGGTCAACCATTTCTTGTGTCGAGACAATTTCTTTATTAGGGCGATGACCACAGCGCTTTGCACCAACTTGATCTTCAATGTGCAAGCCTGCGGCTCCTGCTTTACAGAACGATTTTACTGTACGAGCCACATTAAAAGCGGAAGGGCCAAATCCAATATCTGCATCAACCAGTAGCGGTAAATCACACACATCTGTGATGCGACGAATATCAATCAGTACATCATCTAATGTTGAAATACCTAAATCAGGCATGCCTAATGACCCAGCAGCGACCCCTCCACCAGATAAATAGATAGCTTTATAACCTGCTTGTTTAGCGAGTAAGGCGTGGTTGGCATTAATTGTTCCCACTAATTGCAATGGAGATTCTTGCGTGACTGCATCACGAAATTTTTGTCCAGCAGAAATCGATGACATAGTAGCCTCATTAATTGTTAATGATATGTAATAAATTTATTGTAGTGGTAGTCATATAGCAATTGGTATGCCAGTTTGAAAAATAAAAAATATTTTTTATAAAATTATTAGAAATCAATTGATTAAGAATTTATTTAAATTGTGACATTAAGAGCAGATTTTAAATAATAGGCTATTTTGTTTCATTGAAACATTATATTGTTAAATGAAACATAAAATGAAACATGAGAAAGGTATCGTTTTTATGGATAAACCGATTATTTGGACCGTCTCAGTATCGAGATTATTCACGCTTTTTCGGGATATTAGCCCTGAGTTTAGCGAACAAGCTGACATTACCCCATTAAACCTTGGCTTTGAGCAGGCGGCAGAAGCCGTACGTGAGCGTTTAAAAGAAGGGCATTGTGATGCCATTATTAGCGCAGGTTCGAATGGGGCTTATTTGAAAAGTCATGTTTCAGTTCCGGTTATTATTGTCAAAATCAGCGGCTTTGATGTGATGCAATCATTAGCAAAGGCCAGAGAAATAAGCGATAAAGTAGGAATTATCAATTATAAAAATATCATTCCTTCATTGGATGAGTTTCAATCCCGCTTCGGTTTGCATATTGAGCAACGAAGTTATGTGACAGCGGAAGATGCGAGATCGCAGCTTAAAGCTCTAAAAGCGATGGGAATATCAGTCGTGGTTGGTGCGGGTTTGATTATGGACCTTGCCGATGAAATGGGCATGACAGGGATTTTTGTTTACTCGACGCAAACGATACGACAAGCATTTTCTGATGCGATTGAACTGAGCAGATTATCACAGCAAAATAGTCGTTCCCAAGATAAGTATTTGCCCGTTAACCCTACAAAAGTTCGCTATACTATCAATGACTTGATTGGCTCTTCATCCCCCATGGAACATGTGCGGCAAACGATTATGCTGTATGCCCGTTCAGATGCGACTGTACTTATTCAAGGGGACAGTGGAACAGGGAAGGAAATGGTTGCACAAGCAATCCATCATGAGTTTACCTTATTTAATCAACATAAGCGCAGTAAAAAACATATGCCATTTGTGGCTGTAAACTGTGGCGCAATTCCGGAAACATTGCTAGAGGCTGAACTCTTCGGTTATGAAGAAGGGGCATTTACAGGGTCTCGACGCGGTGGTCGTGCTGGGTTATTTGAGATCGCGAATGGTGGAACGCTGTTTTTAGATGAAGTAGGTGAGATGCCAATTGCATTACAAACTCGGTTACTTAGGGTTCTGGAAGAGCGTTCTGTGGTACGGGTGGGGGGGTATAAACCTCTACAGGTGGATGTGAGAGTTATTTGTGCGACACATTGTGATTTAGATAGCTGGGTAAAAGAAGGGCGTTTTCGAGCTGATCTTTTTTACCGACTTGGGGTGCTAAGAATGCGAGTGCCTGCTCTCAATGAGCGCGGAGACGATATTTTGGTGCTAGCTGAAAGGTTATTAAAGCTAGCATTTGCAGGTTTGATGCTGCCATTACCTTCATTTCGGGTCCAGCAATTGTTGGATAGCCGTGATTTTTTTGTCAATTATGCGTGGCCTGGTAACGTACGTGAATTGAGAAATTTAATGGAGCGTGTGGCATTGTATTGCAGCGCTTATCCAGAAAAAGCAATTACAAAAACGATGTTAATGAGTTTGTCACCAGAAAGGCATATCGATGACGGCACTGAAATAGTAACGGAAAATAAACTTGATGAGTCATTAGAGCAAGTGATGGCTCGGTTTAATGGGGACCGCAAAGCCGTAGCTCAGTATTTAGGGATTAGTAGAACAACACTTTGGCGTCGTCTTTCAACTTAAGTCGGTCAGTTATCATTGGCATTGATTAAACACTCTGTAATTATTTTATGAGCTATAAGTTAAGTGTTGGCTATTTTGGAAACGAATCATCTAATGCCTACGCTTATATAAAAAGAAAAAGTGATGGGGTTATTGAATATAAAATAGTTGGGGGTGATTGGTTTTATATAGTCAATATTGTAATGAATAAATTAATAAATGAATTATTTTGTGGGATAGCACTTTTCGCTACTTGGAATATTACTTAAGTTGTATCAAAAAGTAACAGAAACTATTTAAGCTTGTTTTTGTTTAACTTATTGTTTTTAATGTGATAATTTGTTTTTTGTACCAGTGTTTTATCTAAGTTATCCCTCGTAAAAAACGTGATTTTTCTCACATAAATTATTTTGCTAGTCACCATTAGATTTTCTCATTTTAACTTAGCGATTGAACGATCTATATTGCGCTCAAATTAGTCTTACCTTTGTTATTTTACTACTGCACTAATCGCCGAATTGTGTTCCTTTTTTAAGAACACAACGTTGTCGTATTCTACGATGTAGTTGCAGCGCATATTATTTACTTTGTTAGTTGGAGAGTGGGGCGTGAATCAGTCCACTACTATCATGCGCAAACGCGACAATGCATTCGTTCCTGTTGCAGGGTTAACGATTTTTGCTATTGCATCGGGTTATTTAATGAGCTTAATTCCTCTGTCGATGGGGAGTTTTGGCATTGACACACAATATGCCGGGTGGTTAGCCAGCGCTTATTATATTGGCTTATTAATTGGTTCAATGCTGATTGAACCTGTTATTGCAAAAATAGGCCATCGCTTAGCATTTATTGGTTTTCTGTTAATGTTAGCGGCAACGGTGATTGTACTACCTTGGGTTCCTACCATTGAAGCTTGGCTGCCGAACCGCTTAATCGCAGGGGTTGCTGTCGCCGGTATTTTTGTCGTTGTTGAATCTTGGTTATTGATTGGTGATAACCCTAAAGAACGAGCAAAACGCCTAAGTTTTTATATGACTTCATTATATGGCGGGACAACACTAGGTCAATTGGCGATTGGCGTTATTGGTACGCATGGTGCATACCCTTTTATGGTGGTTTTAGGGTTATTATTATTAGCTGTTATGCCGCCATTATTTGTGCGTGGAGGCCAGCCTGAAAGTGGCTCACACCAAAAATTATCATTAAAGAAAATATCTCGTTTAAGTAAACCCGCAATTATTGGTTGCATGGTTTCGGGTATGACGATGGGCACTATCTATGGGTTAATGCCACTATCATTGAAAAAAGATCAATTTACCACTGACCAAGTGGGTGTTTTGATGGCTTCAATTATTTTAGGTGGGATGTTAATTCAGCCAGTCGTCAGCAAGTTATCTGTTATGATGAGTAAAACATTATTATTGGCGATGGTTTCTTTGTTAGGTGTTTTCGCGATGGGGGTGATTTATATCTCTAGCGATTATTTAGTCATGATTGTGGCTCTAGCATTATTAGGGATGTCAACATTTGCGCTATATCCTGTTGCAATTACCTTAGCTTGTGACAACCTTGATTCGTCCTATATTGTTGCAGCAACTCAGGTTATGCTATTTAGTTATAGTATTGGCTCAGCAATGGGGCCGATAGCGGCTGGGACTTTTTTAAACCAGCAGAATGGGCTAGTGGATTTCTTCTTCCTTGTATTGTTGGTAACGGCAATTTATATGTTAATTGCTAGCTTACGCCGTAAAGCGAGTGTTTTGGCGAATTAAATTTACTCAGTTTGCCAACAACAAAAAGGCTCTGTTACTTAGCACAGAGCCTTTTGTTTTATTTAGTATTATTTTTTCTTGTTAGCGGCAGGGGTGGCGAGTTTAGCCCCTACAGGAACATCATTTTTTGCTGGTGTGATCCGCTGCTCCCACAATTCCCCCAGTTTAAAGTCCCATGAAAGAGGCGATATTTCTGTTCTGCCTGCATTTGGTGCAAAGGTCAACTCACTAAAATAAAGTGTATTTTCATCTGACATTAAAAAGTCGGCTCGACAGTAGTCAAAAGGAGTGACTAGGATTTCCGCTAGACGTAACATTTCTTTAAACAATGGTGGTTCAGGAACAGGGTCCAACATATTCGGGTAGCCAAAGGTAACGGGCTGCAACTGCCAATTAACATCATAGATGTTAATAAATTCATTACCAAGCTCATCAGTATAATCAATTTCAGCATAAACAGGTTTACCAGAGAAACAGTGAACACGGCATGTTTCAGGCACGAGTTTTTTGTTTTTATTGGCAAATAAATCAATATATTCCTCGCAGATAATGCGTGCTGGAATATTTTTATAATGACGTTCACGAGTAATGTAATAAAGGTTTTTGGTTAAATGAAATGCCAATTTATCCTTTGCTTTAGGCCAATTAAATTCAGCTTTATTATTACATATAACGCTACTGCCGCTATCATGACTACATTTTAAAACAAAACATTCCGGTAGGTCATCAATAATGATTTCATTGGCATTTTTATAGGTCGCTAAAATAGGGACTAAATATTCATTACCTATTGTACGGGAAACATAATCACGTACGGCTAGTTTATTTGCAAACTGAGTGTAAAGTGGGTTTTTGTCACGTAGCATCCTAAAATTTACCTTCTCATTAAAGCTTTTCGGGGCTTTAAAATCAGGACGATAATTAAGATTTTTAGTAAATTTATTAGCCAGATACGTTTTATCACTGACAACAAATGTGCGTAATTGTTTTATAAAATACTCTGCTTTTTTCATGCGAGTTTTAACCATTCTAAAAATTGTAGTGTGTAGTTTTAAATATAATTTTTCTTCGATTATATTTTTTATAACTTAAATAAATCATCAATAAACGTAATGTCCGACTTAATAATTTCTTAATAAATTAATGCTAAATAAATGATAAATAAAAGGTGTTGGTTGTAATGAAGGATAATGGGTTGCTTATTTTTATATCAATAATTAAATCAATTGTTTTAATTGATTGTTATTAACAATGTTTTTTTAGTAATAAAATAGCAAAAGTCTAACGTGTTACTCTTAAGTAATTATTTTAATGGTGACATATCCTAAATTAATTTATTTAGGATATGCCTGGCATTGCGAAAGTAAGGGGGGAATAAGACAACATTGTTTAGGGAATTATGATAAGGGAGGCTCCCCCATTTGTCGTAAGAAACGTAACTGCGCAGCAACAAGCTGTTTGTAATTAATGCAACGATACGGCATGTTATGTTGTTGTGCGAGCGTTGCCAAAATCTTGGCGAGAGCAGGGTAATGACGGTGGTGCCAATTAGGGAAAAGGTGGTGAGTGAGGTGGTAATTTAACCCACCGGTTAAGCGCCACAAATAATGAGGTGAAGGGACCCAATCACAAGCCGTCACAAAATTATGATGGTACCAACCATGTTTTATTTGTTTGTCATCAGGAGCGGTAAAAAATTGTGCTTCTGCCCAATGAGTACCGAGGAGCAAGTAAATGACAAAAATAGAGGCGACCATTTGGCTTAATAAATAAGTAATAAATATTGTGGTATAACTGATCCCATGGCTATGAGCAAAGAATAACGGCAACCCTATCATTAAGATTAAATGGCCTAATTTGCTAGCAAGAAAGAGGCTCCATCCTAACTTACCCTCTAAAACTTTTTGAGTTTTTAAGCGTGTTTTCCCAGTTCTATCTGACCAATCAAATACTAATGCAATCCATGTCAATGAGAGTGAAGCAACAAAAGGCCAATAAATATGTTGATATTTCATAAAGGGACGCCATTTCTGGAATGGCGTTTGGCGAAAAACCCCATTTTCTTCAGTATCTAGATCATAGTGTTCAATATTGGCGTAATGATGGTGATAATGAACGTGCCGTGTACGCCAAAATTCAGGCTCTAGCCCTAGAGGTAAGGTTACGAAGCGCCCAAATACACGATTTTTCCAGCGTGTTTTAAACAGGGTATTGTGGCAAGCGTCATGTTGGCCTATTACATTTAATAACATAATAAGTAGAACGAATATAAAGTAAGCGGATACGTAAACCAAAGTGGATGAGGTAAACAGTGTTGGCAGGTAACTCAATAGAGCAATAGCAAACAAGGTCACTATAGCTATTAGGTCAGCTTTCCCTGCATACACATGATCTTGTTTTGCGTGCAGGTACGCTTGGCTCGCCTGTTTTAATGCGTTATGAAAACGTTGCTCGTCAGCATTTGCAAATATTAATTCGAATTCAGAAGGGTGCATTACTACTCTCTGTGGGGGTAATTTTCTTTAGAATCTATACTATAGCGTTACTCCGTAAATAGCCGCAAAATAAAAATGAAAAGCAGTGATGGTTTCGACCTATTCTTAATCAAGAAAAAGTATTCGTTATATCCTGTTTTTTATTAAATTCGCTGGCTATTAGCCAATAGTGCTTAATTGATGAGAAGTTTAAGAAGCCAGTTTAATCAGGGCAGGAAACGACTATATAACGATAATAGTTGAATTAAACTAATCGATTTGATTGGGTGGATAATGCTTAACCAGAGAAAATTGATAAGGTTAAGGAACAAATTTTTAGCTACATCCTTGTAGAATAGTCCGTTGAACATAAAGTAACAAAGAAAAGTATGTCTGTCTGTAATAAAGCATCAGAAAGAATGTTTTTAGCTTCATTCAGTATTTATGATAAATAATCTTTATCATCATTATGGTGTTTTAGTATCTTATTTGTAATATCATACTGAATTAAGTTAAATTAGGAGTTTGCCTATATTGAATAATGTACAAAAATGATTATATTTTAGCGATTAAAATTTTTGTATGTAGGAGTCTTGAATGAAAAAAGTATTGTTAATATTTTTATCAATATTATTTATCCCATTATCTTCTTCGGCAGGATATAAATACTATGGTTGTGAAAATAAAATTTACCAATTAGAAAAGCAATTAAAATATGCCAAAATGCATGGGAATAGAAATAGAGTTGCTGGGTTAGAACGTGCGATTACTAAGGTACAAAATAATTGTTATGACCATTATTCGGGGGCGACAGGCCCTACGAGGTTGAATAATCAGTATCACTTTGATGATACTGAGAAATTAGAGCGAGAAATAGATATTCTTCGCGAAGAAATTAACCGATTAAAAGCCTTGAACAACTAATCTAAATAGCGGTTATTAATTTGCAAAGTAGATAACCCATCTTTGGAATATTTACTTTGCATTTTTTTATCGAAAATTTTTTACGCCTAAGTGGGCGAGGAAAATTACTTTTCAGCCTTGTATTTAACCCTTTTATACCTTTCTTTCTCTGCATATAAGTTAATTATAAACTATAAACCAAATAGATAACTTATTTTCTTCCTAAGGGAAATTTTGAGTTTTTATTTTAACAAATAGATAAGCCCTGTACAGATAATCTCTTAGATACTATACTCCCCCTATGTATAATGAAGGGCTTGAATATGCCACATTCACCAAAAGAAAAAAAAGCGGTACTGACGAGAGTCAGGAAAATAAAGGGGCAGTTATTAGCTCTAGAGTCGGCTTTGGAAAATGAAGCTGAATGCGCCGCGATTTTACAGCAAATAGCGGCAATTCGCGGTGCAGTTAATGGTTTGATGGCTGGGGTATTAGAAAGTCACTTACGCGAAGGGCTTCAAGAGTCAGCAACAACACAATTGCAAAAAGATTCAGTGGATGATGCTATTTCATTGATTCGAACATACTTGCGATAAATAAATAAGGAATAATGATGAAATCACGTGCAGCCGTCGCATTTGGTCCAGGCGAACCACTGAAAATTGTAGAGATTGATGTAATGCCTCCTCAAGCTGGGGAAGTGTTAATTAAGATTAGCCACACGGGTGTTTGTCATACGGATGCTTTCACCTTGTCAGGCGATGACCCAGAAGGGCTTTTCCCCGTTGTCTTAGGGCATGAAGGTGCTGGGGTTGTTGTGGAAGTTGGTGAAGGGGTAACAAGTGTTGAGGTAGGTGACCATGTTATTCCTCTTTATACTGCGGAGTGTGGGAAGTGTGTTTTCTGTGAATCAGGTAAAACCAATTTGTGTGTGTCTGTACGGGCAACACAAGGTAAAGGCGTAATGCCTGACGGTACAACGCGTTTTTCCTATAACGGGCAACCTATTTACCATTATATGGGGTGCTCAACCTTCAGTGAATATACTGTGGTTGCAGAAGTTTCTTTAGCGAAAATTAATCCGCAAGCCAATCATGAAGAGGTTTGCTTACTAGGTTGCGGTGTAACAACTGGCATTGGCGCAGTTCACAATACGGCGAAAGTACAAGAAGGTGATTCTGTTGCTGTATTTGGTCTAGGTGGTATTGGCCTTGCTGTCATTCAAGGGGCAAGACAAGCAAAAGCTGGGCGCATTATTGCGATTGATACTAACCCCGCAAAATTTGAATTAGCACGTCAGTTTGGTGCAACGGAATGTTTAAACCCTAAAGATTATGATAAACCCATCCAGCAGGTATTAATTGAAATGACGGAGTGGGGGGTTGACCATACTTTTGAATGTATCGGTAATGTCAATGTGATGCGAGCAGCATTGGAAAGTGCCCACCGTGGTTGGGGGCAATCAATTATTATTGGTGTTGCTGGTGCAGGGCAGGAAATATCGACTCGCCCATTCCAATTGGTTACAGGTCGTTCATGGCGAGGCACTGCATTTGGTGGTGTGAAAGGGCGTAGTCAACTACCAAAAATGGTTGAAGATGCAATGAAAGGGGATATCGAACTCGCGCCGTTTGTGACACATACCTTACCATTAGATAGCATTAATGAAGCATTTGATTTAATGCATGAAGGTAAATCAATTCGTACAGTTATTCACTACGACTAAGGGAGGGAGTCATGGAGAGAATTGAACGCCATGCCTCTTTTGGGGGGTGGCAAGATGTTTATCAACATCAATCTACGGTGCTTGGCTGTGAAATGAAATTTGCTGCCTATTTACCGCCTCAGGCAAAAATTCAGCCTTGCCCAGTGATTTATTGGTTGTCAGGGTTAACCTGCGATGAGCAAAATTTTATTACTAAGGCGGGTGCGCAGCAGTTTGCTGCTCAGCATGGTGTTATTTTGGTAGCTCCTGACACAAGCCCTAGAGGGGCTAAAGTGGCGGATGATGAGGCTTATGACTTGGGTCAAGGAGCGGGTTTTTACATTAATGCTCTGCAAGCTCCATGGAATAGCCATTACCAAATGTATGATTATATTGTGTCGGAATTACCCACTTTGGTCGAAGCTCATTTACCCGCTTCAGATAAGCGCTCCATTTTTGGTCATTCCATGGGTGGGCATGGGGCACTGATGATTGGCTTACGTAATACGGGCCGTTATTGTAGTTTATCTGCGTTTGCACCTATTGTGGCTCCATCTCAAGTTCCATGGGGGCAAAAAGCATTTACGGCATATTTAGGGGATGAACGGGAGCGTTGGTCTCAATACGATACGGTAAATTTGCTTGAAAACGCGGACTCTATTCCCCCAATATTAGTCGATGTGGGTACGGCGGACCCTTTTTATAAAGAACAGTTAAAGCCTGAATTGTTTGCTGATATTTGCGATAAAAAACAGCATGCATATACATTAAATTTACGCGATGGTTATGACCACAGTTACTATTTTATTAGTAGTTTTATTGGTGAGCACATTGCGTTCCATGCATTACATTTGAAATAAAATAGCTAAAACACAAAAAGTGGGGCTCGATAATGAGTTTCACTTTTTTATTATAAAAATTAGAAATATTTAGATAACAAATTTCAGAGTATTATTCTATTCAAAGTGTTGGTTTAATAATTTGCTCACAGCATTGATTGCACTTATTGCAACATCTCTATTTGGGTCATGACAGAGTTCAAGTAATCGGTTAATTGTATTATTTTGCTCAATAGGTAGTTTACAGTTACCTAAAGCTGAAATGGCGGCTATTTTGACGTCATCATTTTTTCGTTTAGTTAAACGAAGAAATGTTTCTAACACTCTATGATCCATAATTTATCCTAAAAAATACTATTATTAAAAATAGATGGGAAAAATATATTAATATTATTAATTTCCTAATTATTAAAGTACAGGAACGTTGATATTAGCAAAATAAAATTATAAATAATATTAAAAAAACTCGGCTGCTGTGTGCTATTTTATGAGAGTGTTTAATCACCAAATTACCTAATAAGTCATAGGGGTTTATCTTCGTCGGTATCAGGTTCAATGGTGATTTTTCAGGGAATAAGAAAGCCTGTTAAAGTTTATGACAATAAGCTAGAAGGTGAGTGCTATATACAATAGCATGACTCGAAAAAATAGTATTACCCATAGATTAAAAGTGGTCAGAAAGTTTACTTAATGCTTTTATTGCAGATACCGCAACATCTTTATTTGGGTCTTTGCATAATTCAAGTAGCCGAGTGACAGCCGTCTGCTGCTCAACTGTGGCTCGATAATCCCCCAATGCAGATATGGCCGCTATTTTTACATCATCATTTCCTCGGTGTGTTAATTCTATTAATGTTGTTATGATATTATTTTCCATGTGCTTCCTTGTCAGCTTTACTAAATCAGACATGCATTCTAAGTGAAATTACTTGATATTTATTTTTTAATTTAGGCTTATTATTAACGTATTGTTTTGATTCTACTCATTTTTAGAATAATAACCACGTTGTATATTTAATAATGGTAAATCAATAGGCTATGCAGGAAATAAATCATCACGGCAACAACTTATAAGAGTAGGGCTATTTTAAATAGTGACAGATAATTAGATTAAAGGGTAAATAAAAGCACTTTAGCAAGTTATGAGTTAAAGTGCTTATGGGGTAATTAATATTATAAATAAATCAATGGCGTAAATAAATATATGGTGTGTTATTTTCAGGGTGTAGAGTGACGCCTAAATCTGCTTGATACCAACGCGTTAGGTTTTCGGTGGTTAATACATCAGTAGGAGAACCTTTCGCCACAAGTTGACCATCATGGATTAATAAGACTTTATCCGCATATAATGCTGTAAGGTTAAGGTCATGCAATACGCAGCAAACTGCTAGTGGCTGTTCACGAGTGAGTTGGTGTAATAACCGTAGGCTATGCTGTTGGTGGTATAAATCGAGAGCAGAGGTTGGCTCATCAAGAAATAAACAAGCCGGTTGTGGGGTTGGCTGCCATAATTGGGCTAACACGCGCGCTAATTGGACTCGCTGTTGTTCCCCCCCTGAAAGCTGCCGGTAATCCCGTTGACGCAATGGTTGGCAGTGCGTTTGTGATAACGCCTCATCAATGGCAAGGTGCTTGTTTTCAGAGCCATAAGGTGTTCTCCCCATAGCAACTACATCTTCAACCGTAAATGCAAATTGCAGGTGACTATGCTGTTTCATGACAGCGCGTTTACGTGCTAAGTGGTTGTGATCCCAATCGGATAGTGCCTTGCCTTCTAAAAAGCAAGCACCTTGAGTTGGAGTATTGTAGCCGGTGAGTAACTTCAATAAACTGGATTTACCTGCACCATTAGGCCCAATAATAACGACCATTTCCCCTTGTCCTATCGATAAACTGATATCTTGGATCAAGGTTTTGTCGTGGATTTTGTAAGATAGATTTTTGGCTTCTAACAATGTTGGTTTCATTTGCATCATTTAAATTTTCCCCGCGGGTTGCCGTAGAATCAACCATAAGAAATAGGGGCCACCAATAAGGCCAGTGAGTAAACCAACAGGTATTTCTGCAGGGGCAACAGCTGTTCGCGCAATAGTATCGGCAATTAAGAGTAGTGAAGCACCGACTATCGCAGAACCTGGGATTAACCAGCGGTGATCAGGGCCAAGTGTCATGCGGATCAAATGCGGAACGACTAAGCCAACAAAACCAATGACACCGCTCATCGCAACAGCACAGCCGACCAACATGGCGCTAAGGAAGAGTAAAATAAATTTAGCACGTTCAACATTTAGGCCAAGATAATGAGCGTCTTCATCGCCGAGTTGTAAGATATTAAGCTTGTTCCCTTGTGCTAAACAGACAACACTGATGGGCAAAATAACGGAAGCGGCAATAGCCAATGAAGGCCAGTCAACATTCCCGAGTGTTCCCATCATCCATAAGCTAAATGTTCTGAGTTGTTGGTCATTACTGATATAGCTAAGAACCCCAATAAATGACATACACAATGCATTAATGGCAATTCCGGCTAATAAAAGCCGTGCTAGATTGCCATTTGATGAACGATTCAAACTAAAAATAATGAAAGAAACGGTCAGGCTACCCACGAATGCGGCAGCAACGTGACCATAGCCCTGCATAACCGTCGGCAATGAAATGGAAAAAACAATAAAAGCGGCAACGGATAAAGCAGCACCACTACTAATCCCCAATAAACTTGGGTCCGCAAGCGGATTACGAAATAGGCCCTGCATAATTGCACCTGAAACAGCGAGTGCAAGGCCGACTAGGATTGCAATTAAAATACGCGGCAGGCGAATGTTTAACCAAATTTGCCAGTCGGTATCTGTGGCAGAAGCTTGCCACAGCGTTTTAAATGAAAAGTTCATTGCACCTGCATTAGATGCGAGAACGGTCAGGCCACAAAGCACTAGAAATAAAACGATAATCACCAAAAATGGGTTTTTAAAACGGCTCATTGGGACTTTTCTAATGCCTCACGTAGTTGTTGCATGACTTGAGGGGTACCTAAGCTAAAGGTGAGCATACCGACATCGTCAACAACGAGCAGAGCTTTGTTTTTCCCAGCAGGTGTCATTGACATTCCCTGTAATTTCCACACTTTATCGATTCCCCCTAGTGACTTAACGCCTTCTTCCGTAAACACGATTAAATCAGGTTGGCTTGAGAGTAACCCTTCTTGAGATAAAGGGCGGTAACTCTCAAAGTTAGACATCGCATTTTTTGCCCCGATGGCGCTGATAACACTATCTGCGGCAGTCTGCTTCCCTGCTGCAAGGGGCAGGACTCCGCCATGGCTCATGATAAATAGAACTTTTTTATCAATAGGCGTTGTATTGACCTGGCTTAGTGCTTGATTAAATTGATTAATAAGTTGCTCGCCTTGGCTCGTTTTTCCCACGGCGTTAGCAATAGTCTCAATTTTTTTGGGAATGGCTTCTAAATTAGGCTTCCCCGTTACCTTGATGATTTTTACACCACTTTTTTCTATTTGTGATAATGCCATCGAAGGTTTTGCGAGCTCACTCGCTAGTACGAGTGTTGGGCGCATGGATAACACGCCCTCCGCATTTAGCATCCGCATGTAGCCAACATCAGGAAGTTTGGTTGCTTGCTCGGGGTGA
Source organism: Providencia sp. NPDC089933 (assembly GCF_049545585.1). NCBI lineage: Bacteria > Pseudomonadati > Pseudomonadota > Gammaproteobacteria > Enterobacterales > Morganellaceae > Providencia > Providencia sp. NPDC089933. The sequence goes on along the minus strand of NZ_JBMWDT010000017.1, from coordinate 71,264 downwards.
AGGCTGGTGCTATCGCGGGCAACGAGTTGTTGTTCCGCTCCTAGGGCATACACAATTTCAGTGACGTCACCACCTAAAGTGACGATACGTTCTGTTGCGTAAGCACTCATTGATATGACCAGCGTTGCAATTGTTAGAAGCCATTGTTTCATAATAAGTTACCTAGTTTTAAATGCGTGGTAATGCGGTGACTTGTTGGCGCCATTGCTCTTGCTCTGGAGTCCCTTCGGTACGCTGTCCATACATTTGTGCGATTTGATTTCCTTGGTTATCAAAGACTTCAAGACTAGTTACAAAGCCATCTTGTGTGGGTTTACGAGTTACCCAGCATTCGGCAATGCCATTTTCAATCATGTGCAAGGTGAAATCAGGGTTGAAAATGTTTAGCCACTTTAAGTCTGAACCTTCGCTTTGGTATGGCATGATTTTTTTTATTTCACCAGTAAAAATTTGCACACATCCGCGGTTGCCCACAAAAATCATGATTTCATTCTGATCCTTAAATGCAGTATTAATCAGCTGATTGAAGGAATCATTAGGGACTTTCCAAGCTAAATCATCGCTAACAGCGGCAAAAACTTGCTGGCGGCTTAAGTTATTTTTCTTTAACAATACAAAAAACTGATGGACATCCGTCATATCGCGCCATTGTTGTTCTAACTGGCGCTTTAGTTCCTCGCTAATAGGTTGACTGGTAAAAGGAACGATGGGCTGATGAACTAATTCTGCATTATCTTGGGTTGTGTATTTGTCAATCAGCGCATACCAAGCCGCCATATCCGTTTCTTCAGTGGTATAGACCTTATGTAGAGCATCACCATGTTTGTCAAAGAACTGAATACTGTGGCGTTCACCTTGTTTGCTTTCTTCAGTCAGGGCAAAAATCGCATCCCAGTGACTAAAAAACATCCGCAAATCAAGTGCGCGAGGGTTCAAGATTAACCCACCATGCGGGCTAAATGTGGCATTGTCATAGCGACCAACTTGCTCATGAACCACGTATTCGTTGCGAGTAATAGCTTTGACTTTCCCAACACTGGCCAATTCGGTCAGAAGCGTAGGTGCATCAATATCTAAGCGCACAGCTTTATCATGACCCACACGACTGTGTAGCAGTTGTGCTTCAGAAACATTTAAATAAGCGGCAAGATCACGAGCGTATCTGGCTTTATTATCTGCTTTAGCTTGTTGGTAACGCTCGAAAAGTGTTGAATTCACGTGTATCTCCTTAAATTGTGTGAATTACCATTGGAAGCTGACAAGTAGCTTGGCATTACGACCATCTTGCGGAATGCCTTGCGATGAGTAATATTCTTTGTCGAAGGCATTGCCTAGTACCACACTCGTTCCTAACCCTTTGAGCTGCCCATCACCTTGGTAACTGACGTAAAAGTCATGAACTGCATACCCCGCTTGTTTAGGGGCTTTTGAGGCTTTATTGAAATTGGTGTGGCGTGTAAATTCGCTTAACCAGCCTACAGAGAACCCACTATTGGCGACAGGGATTGACAGGTTGCTTGTGACGGATTCTGGCTTGATGGAGGTAATTGACTCACCATTGAATTCATTAATTCCTTCAGTGCGGTTGTAAGCTAAACTCCATTTGGCATAATCATTTGTATAATCGAGAGAAGCATCCCAACCCCAAATTTTGGCGCGTTTGGCATTGATAGAGGTGGTGTAGTTTTCCACCATATTAACGTCGGTATTGATGTAGTCTTTCGCTTTAGTATCAAAGTAGCTCGCTTTAAACTGTAGGTTGTCACGAGCCATCATTAAGTCATCAAAACGCAAACCAAAGCCATATTCAGCTGTCCGAGTTGTTTCTGGTTTTAAGTTTGGGTTAGGACGCCATCTGTTAAATTTATTCGGTCCCATAGGGAAGTGAATACTATCGTTATACATTTCCATCATGGTAGGTGCGCGAAATGCTTCAGAATATGAAGCAAACAGCATTGACCAGTCAGTTGGCGTAATACTGACTGCTCCTTTAGATGACCATTTACCTTCTTTGACTTTTTCATTACCTTTTGCTTTCGATTTATAATGGTCATAACGTGTGCCGATAATGAACGAAACAGGTAAATCTTTTAAGGTGATCTCATCTTGTAAAAAGCCAGAAGCAAAGGTGATCTCAGCATCAGGGAATTGAGTGGCTGCCGCGTAAGGGGTTTGTTTTTGCTGATAAGCTTCGCTGCCATAGGTTAAGTTATGCGAAGCAACAGGTAAGTCGTAGAAATTAGTTTTATTATCAATCTTTATACCAGAGGTTTTTTGCGTACGCCCCTCATAAGGGGTGCCTTGCCCTTTGGCTGTGATATTGACCTCTGAATAATAAGGCGTCACTTTTAGGTCGAGCCAATTCTGTGAAGACGGTTTTAAATGGTATGTCGCTTGTGCATCACGTTGGCGAGTCGTGCGGTTAACTTTTAAGTTTTTAGGTGTACTAGTGAGCTCTTGAGGGTTTTTTGGCTCGTGAGCATCGTTGTTGTAGTAACGGAGTTGGCCTGATAATTTTTGCGTATCGTCTATTTGCCATGTTCCTTTAGCTAATAGGTTGCCAATGGTCTCTTTGTTATCCATGTCATCGCCATTACTCATGCGAATATCGCCAGTCTCTTTGGTCACGAAACTGAATACGCCATCAAGGTTGTCGCTACGACCAAAAGCGGTACCACCAAAGCCAATACTATGATCTCCAGTTGAGCCTTGGGTAAATACACGGAAGCCGTGGTTTTGCCCTTCACGTAATAAATCTTTCGCATCAACAGTTTCCCACGCGATGACTCCCCCCATGGCACCACTACCATATAGCAAAGCTGAAGGGCCTCGAATGATTTCCACTTGCTTAATCAAGGCAGGGTCAATAAAGGTACCATTAATATGGCCCGTATCAGTGCCTTGTCGTACACCGTCAACAAGCGTCAAAATCCCATTGCGATCAAAACCACGCATATAAATATCTTGGCCATTGGTGCGAGCGGTTCCTGTCACACCAATTCCAGGCACTTTACGTAAAATATCATTCACGTTATTTGCAGTTTCGGTTTCTGGGGAATTATTTTTGATTACAGTCACCATCATTGGTGTATCAAAGCTATCGCGCTCAGTCCCAGTGGCATAGACGGTCATAACATCGTTGGCATTCTTTTTGGATGAGACTTCAGTGGTTTGGGCCTGTGCACTGGCTATAACCCCCAATATCGCACTGGTTATAACTGACACTCGTAAAACATGGGACATAATTGTGAGACTCCATAACGTATTTTATTTTTCGCTGTATTAAACAGAATGAGTTAAATATTTATTAATTAGCAGCTTATGGCTAAATAAAAGTGAGTGGGTCAGGGGGAACTGACTTTGGTATCACACAGGGGAAATTGAGTGTAAGTGGTGCGCTAGCATAAGAAAAAAGGGGAGTTAATGACTGTAGATCACTGAGATAGGCGTAGTTTGGTTGTGATAACGGAGTAACGTTATCTGTCATTTTACGCAAATAGAATGGTGTAAAACCATGTTGGTGGATCGAATAGTTATTTATGTATACAGGGTGCCCAGAGGCAAAAATAGGGTATACAGACGTCAGTTTAAACTCCATAAGAAACCTTTCCTATGCTTAGATTAAGCTGGCTGCCTGGATAATAACCTAGGTGGCTTGCGATTTATATTTTTGGCACAGACTACTTAGTTAAAATCAATTTACCTGTACGTGTTTGTCTTAATAAATAAAGTTCGCCATTATGTTGAATTGAGACCTTGCCATTAGGCCCCAAGAGTTGTTGGCTTTCTATTACGTCAGCTTTAACGGTTTGCTTTGCCGTTTCGACGTTGTGTTCTGCAACTGGCGCTGTCATATTATTTACCACACTAAATTTGTTGATAATAGAAATGATATTGAGAATGATTATCTTTAGAATCATTGCCAATATCAAGCGTTTTTCACAAACAAACAACAAAAGGGATACAAACCTTTGAGTCGGGAAGAAAATTATTCATTATGGGAGAGCTAGCAAAGGCAATAAGCGCGATGCAATGCTAAGCTATAGTTAGGGTTCACTGCTGACTCATGGAGAAATAAAGTGAAATTACTCATTGTTGGGGCAACAGGGCTAGTCGGTAGCCATGTATTATCATTAGCTTTAGCTGACTCTCGAGTCACGCAGGTTATTGCGCCTACGCGCCGTGATTTACCTGAGCATGCTAAGTTATGGGCGCCAACGGTTGATTTTAATCATTTGCCAGATGAGGCAGATCTTTGGGGAGTTGATGCGGTGGTGTGTACTTTAGGGTCAACAATGAAAGTAGCAGGCTCAAAGGCTGCATTTCGCCGAGTTGATTATGATTACCCGTTAGCCTGTGCTGAGCTCGCTAAAAAATGGCATTGTCCAACCTTTGTTTTGACTTCGGCATTAGGCGCTAATGCTAATTCCCCTTTTTTCTATAGCCGAGTGAAAGGGGAGCTTGAAAAGCGTTTAATATCATTGGGGTTTTCTTCTTTAACAATAGTGCGTCCAAATGTCATTAGTGGTCACAGAAGCCAAGAACGCCTTGGTGAAGTGGTGGTAATACGGGTTATTTCGTTTTTATCTCGTTTGCTTCCTGCAAGTTGCCAAATTAGCCCTGCAACTAATATAGCCTCAGCGCTACTCGAAGGCGCAGTCAATCCTATTCAGGGTGTGAATATTGTGTCATCAAAACAATTGGCATAACCAATTCACTCATTAAAAAATGAAGCTTAATCGATTAAGTTTTTTGATGTTGGTAACAAATTGAAATAAAAATGTAATAAAACTGTAACATTTAAGTAAATTTACCTATTGTTGCTATCAATGTATTGTCATATTTTTGCCTGCTAATACTTTTAGTAGGATTCAATATGTCAATATTTAAGGAACAACCAGATGTGCCAGTAACGATGTCAAAATCGGAAATCGACGCAAAATATAAATACTGGCGTCTGCATTTAATGATTGTTAGTTATATTGGTTATGCTGTTTTTTATTTCACACGCAAAAGTTTTAACTTTGTTATGCCTGAAATGCTAACTGATTTGGGGATCACAAAGGGTGATATCGGAATGGTTGGGACAGCTTTTTACCTAACTTACGGCGCTTCTAAGTTTCTGTCTGGGATCATCGGTGACCGCTCTAATCCACGCTACTTTATGGGGGTTGGGTTAATTGCCACTGGGGTCGTGAATATTCTATTCGGTTTAACATCATCCATATCCATGTTTATTGTGTTATGGATGGTAAATGCATTCTTCCAAGGGTGGGGATGGCCACCTTGTGCGAAAATCCTCAATACATGGTACTCACGTAATGAGCGGGGTCTATGGTGGGCGATTTGGAATACCTCGCATAATATTGGCGGTGCCATAATTCCAATTTTGTCTGGTGGTGTTGCATTAGCATTAGGGTGGCGCTACGGAATGATTATCCCTGGTGTTATTGCTATTGTGATTGGTATTGGTTTGTGTATTTTGCTACGTGATAGGCCGCGTACGATGGGGCTACCGACAGTTGGTGAATGGCGCAATGACATTGAAGAATTAAGATATGAAGCCAAAGGGGCGGGGTTACCACTAGGCCAGATCCTTAATCAGTATATTTTTAAAAATAAGGTATTGTGGGTATTAGCGCTGTCTTATGCCGTAATATATATCATTAGAACCGGGATCAACGACTGGGCTAATCTTTACTTAATTGAAGATCATGGTTTTAATCTACTGTCTGCGAACGCCGTCGTTATGATGTTTGAAATTGGTGGCTTTTTTGGGGCTATCGTAGCTGGATGGGGTTCTGACTTAATCTTTAAAGGTAATCGTGCGCAGATGAATGTCATATATGCGCTAGGGATTATCATAACGTCATTCTGTTTATGGATTGTGCCAGTTGATAACGAATATGTATTTTCATTCTTATTTTTTATGACTGGTTTCTTTATTTTTGGTCCACAGTTCCTTATTGCGATGGCCGCTGCTGAAAATTCACATAAAAATGCTGCGGGTGCGTCAACAGGCTTTGTTAGCTTATTTGCTTATATTGGGGCATCAATTGCAGGTTATCCGTTATCGCTGGTGATTGAAAAATACCAATGGAATGGTTTCTATTCGTTATTATTAACCTTATCCATTTTCTTGATCCTATTGTTGATAATTGCGATGGCGATGACAAAAAAGAAAATCAGTAATGATGCATAACGGTTTATCATAAAACCCAAAGGTCACTTTGATAGTGACCTTTTTTCGCTAAATTAACCTTGAATTTGTGCAAGGGAACCGTACAAGTTATACAACACATCATACTCGTCTTGTTGGTAAAAACGTATTTTATTCCAACAAAACTGCTTCGCAACTTCAACAGTAAACCTTGTAGCATCAACAAGTTCACTTTCATAACTTGCACCGGTTTCACTACCGGGGACCAGTGCTTTGGCTGTGATGGCTAAGCCAACTACAGGAGCATGGGTAGCAACATGGGGTTGCATAATGGAATTGAAATGATAAACACCGTTTTCATAAGGGGAAATATCTTGCGTGGTAATTGGGAATGTTTTTGCTACATCACCAGTCGCATATTCCATTAAACGCACTAAATCTGGAGAAACTCGCAAAATATAGCCTTGCTTGGCAGTTGGTGAAATCGCAATTCCTCGGTGTTTAATAATACTATTTCCCTTGGATGTATCGATAGATAAAATGGCATCCATCTGTTTATCGACTTCGTATTTATTCATCGTAGCTGAGGAAACGGGCATCCCCATAAAGTCGACAGGGTCATGAGGGGTTATCGAAACATGGGTTGCAATATGGGAGGTTATAATCACATCCCCTTTAAGCCGGCTACCTTTTGCTGCCATATCAAGTAGTTTCATCGCACTTGCAAAGGCAACAATAGAGCCATCAGCATCAGACACTAACCCGATTCGATTAGGTTGCGCTTGTTGTGCTCCTAAACGGCCAATAATACCAAGTGTTGGGTAATTTCCACCAGATAGTTTTCCCTCTGTACCGGGAATGACAACCTTAATAAAATGGCATAATTGACGAGTATCTTCAGGAGCCTCGTAGTTGACTGAGGTCACCGTGATTTGAGCATGGTCGGGGCTAACAGAGCTTAATAACGAGGACATTTTTTCCCCATCAACATGGGGGCTGTCCAATAACTCATAGACTTGGCTAACATAGTTCAATGACATTATTATGCTCCTTTAATCATATCTAATCGGAAAGGTTGGTTAGTGGTAATTTCTTCAATTTTATCGGGGCCACGTAGCCATAATGCATTTTGGTCACCTAAAATAGTGCCTTGTTCATTTTCAATAAATAACGCGGTACCTTCGTAGAGGGCAATTAACTCTTCGGTTGGGTTAATCGTCAAAAATTCATTTAAACGTTCCTCGCGGCTTTCCCCATTGTGACCAACTGGTTTGCCAGAAATAAAGTGTGGGTTAATTTGAAATGGTGATATGTTCAGTGAATTAAATGAAGGTGGTTGAACAATAGGCATATCATTAGTTGTACGGATCGTAGGGGTTGCAACATTACTTCCTGCACTCCACCCCATATAAGGTACTCCATCCTGTTTGACGCGCTGGGAAATTACGTCAACAATTTTGGCATCGTATAGGCGTTTTAGTAGAGCGAATGTATTTCCCCCACCAATTGCGATAGCTTGTGCTTCCTGCACTGCACTAATCGGGTCGCTAAAATGATGAATGGATTTTAATTCATAACCTAAGGCCCTAAATACAGGTTGTACAATGGCTTCAAACTTATCAAAGCTAAAAGTCACTGCGGCATAAGGAATAAATAAAATATTTTGTTTTTTATGTTGTAATAATCGATGAATTTGCTCATCAGCATGTTCTAAATAATTCATGTTTCCCATGCGTGAACTACTCATTAATAATGCTTTAGTCATTTTTTATTCCTTTGTAATATCATTAATTGCGTTAATAAATAAATCTATTTCTTTTTCAGTATTAAAATAATGCAATGATAATCGAGCCATTCTTTCTATGTTATAGAACTGCAAAATTGCCGTTGCCATAAAATGCCCTGATTCAATAATGATATTTTTAGCTTCTAATTTTTGCATTAATAAATCAGAGGAAATACCCTTAATGTTAAATGGAATTATTCCTATACGCTGATTGCTATTATCTGGACCATATATTTCAATATTTGGAATTGTGGCTAATTTCTGCATAGCATATTGTGTGAGGGTTTGATTACGTATTTCAATTTGCTCAATACCTAATTGGGATGCATAGTCTAATGCAGAGTTCAAACTGATAATTGCAGGGATATTTGGGCAACCTGCTTCAAAACGTTTAGCGGTCTTGGGTAATATCACCGTACCTGTTTTAGGGTCGATGCTACTATTCCACCAACCAACTAGCATTGGGGTTAATAAGGGGATTAACGACTCACGGACAAAACATATCCCACTGCCTTCGATTGCTCTTAAGCCTTTTCGTCCACAAAAGGACATAAAATCACATTGCCAACTTTGAACATTAACACGATACATTCCAATAGCCTGAGAGGCACTGACATGGCTTAATACCCTATACTTTTGGGCTATTTCACAGATAGCCTGCACAGGTTGCATAACGCCAGTTATATTAGATAATGCCACAAAACTGATGAGTTTCGTTTTGGGGGTAATGGCGCATTCTATGGATGCGGGAGAAATAACCCCTTGCTTATCGGCTTGAACAGTAACAATTTTTATTCCTTTTTCTTCTGCTAGCAATTGCCATATTGAAATATTACTGAGCATTTCGGTATCCGGGATAATAACTTCATCACCTGCTTGCCATGAAATACCTCTAGCAATTAAACAAATGGACTCTGTACCATTTTTAGTGAATGCAATTTCACTTTCTTTAGCACCAATAAACGTGGCCATTTTTTTCCGGCAAACTTCGACCTGCTGGTATGTTGCTTTGCGAAAACTTGGCAGATAGATACCTTGTTCTGCTGTTTTGTCGAGGTAGGCCTTTACCGCATCAATGACCGGTTTGGGTGGGGGGGCTGCGGCTCCAGTATCGAAATAGACGTAGTTTTGTGAGACTAGGGTATCTTGCTGTGCTTGTTGCCATATATTCATCATAATTATATTCCTATTGAAAACTATCGAGCCCATAGGGAAAGCAGTTTTGCTTTTATCGTTGGAAGAAAGGCTTTGGCGGTGGAATAGAGCGCATCACCGGCAATGAGTCCTCCAGCGAAAGTTGAAATTTTATCTGAGCTAATATTAAAGAAGCGTTGTATGATGACCCGCACGGCGAGCGCTACGAGAACGGTCCAACCTGCAATGGGGTAGTTGATCATCAAGCCTGTTGAAAAAAGAACACCAATTTGGTTTTTTGCCCCGCCAATTAATTGAATAACAGCCCCAGGAATGGCCCACAGTAACAACATCATTGCGACATCAGATGAACTGCCTGCTTGAATTGTTGCCGCATAGAGTCGAGAGGCAGGGACAATTTTGTCTTGCTGAAAATAGAAATCATAAGTCAGTGCAACAACGACTAAGGCACAGGAAAAACCAATAATAGAGGCAAAATATTGTTGCTTTCGGCCATAGCGCTCAACATTTGGGTTTTTGCCGTTACCGCGGATCATAAACCCAGTCTTTAAGTCAAACCCCATATCTGCGAATGCAGGGCCAGTGGCGACACAGAACCCAACTAATACGGCTAATGCTTCAGGGGGAAAACCAATAAGGATACCTATCATTAATGAGATAAGCGCAGCTGCCGTCGCTGGAAACCAACCTGAATGCATGGCAGCCATCCCCACAATCATCTCTTGAATCAAAGCTGCTAGGGTAGCAAAAATAAGGAATCCGATGAGTTGTGGCAATGTCATCGTCACAAAAATTTGGCTAATAAAGGTTAAGGCGAGGGCGGTGAGAAAGTAGAAAATAGCCCCTTTAATTAGTGTTGATTTAATACGGCGGCTACTTTGAATAAGTTCTTCACTTTCTTTAATTCGCTGATCCGTTTCTTTTTTATTACGAAAAACAATGGCACCTATTTGAATGAGTGCGACAATTCCTGCCCCAATCATTACACCGTGAGGGACATAGTGTTCATATAAATTATAACTAATTAGACCCGATTCAGAAAAACCACGAATAAGTAAGCCAATAGCAAACATGAATAATGCAAAGATACTACCGATTAAAGCGATACCTGCGGAGGCCATAGGGATGCCAAATCCCGCACCGATTGCGCCTGCAGCAAAGCCTGTTAATAGAGCACCTAGTCTTTTGCCACCTTTATTTCCTGCCCATAGTGTTTCTGCTGTTGCAACGCCAGCAGGCCAAGAGGCACTCGCTGGGTATGCGCGAGTATTAAATAATCCGTATAATATTGTGCCATCAATAATAATAGCCACAAATGCACCAGCCATCATAGGGTAAATTAATTCAGGCATACCGAGCACCCAAGGGACACCGATTGAGACCATCAATCCATTCGCTGCGGCAAAGGTGGCGGCTGAAATACTGGTTTGAATTAAATTTTGAGCATCTATAAATTTAAATGAAGAAAAAATTGAAAATGGTAATCTTGATAATAATATAGCTAATACAGCGCCAATAATTGAGGTGTTCGCCGATATTCCTAGTGTGACAATAATTTGTATACCGATAATAGCACCAACAAATGATAATATAATTATTGCAATAAGCAGTGCTGGAGAAAAAATAGATACACGTACCTCAGTATCATTTTTATCATGAGATATATTCATAGAGTTACCTATTTTAATATTGAATTATATTTATTTTTTATATTTCTCCATATTTAAAATATGGCAGATAACTTGCTTGCTGTAGATTTTAATAATGGATAATATTCAGTTAAATTTTTACTTTGGCTTGAGGCAGCAATACATAAAGAGCCTAACACCCCTTTTTCAAATGAAAAAATAGGTACTGATAACCCTTGAGTCCCTGCAAGGTAAGCTTCTTTTGAATAGGCATAGCCTTCATCCGCGTAAAGTTTCAATTGATGTTTTAATTCCAAATCATTTTGTAAATTGTGTTTTAAAAGATAATCCTCAATATAAGTCACATCCATTGAACTTAAGATAATTTGTGTAAAAGGCGCTTCGTGTAATGACAAGGCCTCACCTTCTTTTGAGGTAAAGCGTATTAGGTGGTCATTTTCTAAAATAAAATTACAAATGGCGATATCGTTATAGCGACGATAAATAAAAATAGTTTCATGCGTTTTGCTGGCTAATGGCTGGAGGTAATCATTAGCCAACTGAGAAAATTGCCGTGTATTATTTGCTATGTGGCCAATTTCGATGCAGCGTAAGCCCAATAAGTACTCTTTACTGTTATTTTTTTGTAGAAACCCTTGCTCCTCTAAAAGGTTAAACCCACGTTGCACCATTGAGGGGCTTTTACCGATATGACGAGCCAGTTCACGCACTCCCCATATTGGTTTATCAATTGAAAAATGGTCTAGCAGAGTTAAAACAAACCCTGCGGATTGTAACTGATTACTCATGCTTCCCCCTGTGTGCATTAAATTAAACGGTATTATTGTTATTTTTCGTTCCTTTATCAGGAACAGTGTTCCGCTTATCGATGTAAATATATTTAGATGAAATAACATACAAAGTAAATGATTTGTTGCCACAGTGTTAAGTTGGTCACTGAATCAATTGTGATCATTCATCAAAATAAGAGTTATTTTGATGTAATATGTTGATTTTTATATTTAATTATATGGTTGTAGACTGTTCCTAGTAGCGAAACAGTGAGTGGGAGCGTTGATATATGAGATGAATGGCATAAATCATCAAACAAGAATGGTGGTGACTAAACGTTATTCATAATGTGGTTGGGGGGGGGAACCCTAATACACTGATTTCGACGCGGTTGAATATTTTTTCGTTATAATAATATTCATAAAGTAACTTATTAGAGTCACAAAGTTACTCTGTGCTTTTTTTATCCAAATCATTATCCTCGATTGGCATCTTATTTTTTCAATTCACATGATATTCATCGGTTCTTTGCTATTTTTGTGTAAACGTTTACACTAAATCGAGTTTGATCACAGAATTGGATATCAACTCGTTGGTATACTCGCCCACAACGGCAAGCTGAAAGGCAAATATGAAATTGAAGGCGTACTAAGGAGTGAAACATGCAGCAGGGTGAAATATTCGTCACTGGGGGATTGGGTTATATTGGTAGTCATACTTGTGTCCAATTAATAAAAGCTGGATTACTTCCTGTTATTGTTGATAATTTACATAATGCTAAATTGGAAGTGCTTAATCGCATTGAACAATTAACTGGGGTGAGGCCGGTTTTTTATCACTGTGATATTCGAGATGAACCGGCTATTAAATCTATTTTTAGCGCCCATCAATTTCGTTCAGTTATTCATTTTGCAGGGTTAAAAGCGGTTGGCGAATCAGTTAAAAAACCCATTGAATATTATGATGTTAATGTCAATGGCACTTTGGTTTTAGCTCGTTGTATGAATGAAGCTAACGTAAAAAGCTTAATTTTCAGCTCTTCTGCTACCGTTTATGGGGAACCTAGCACATTACCCATTACAGAAAACTTCCCAACAGGTAACACGCAAAGCCCTTATGGCACCAGTAAATACATGGTTGAGCGTTGCTTATCTGACCTTTATCACGCCGATAATTCGTGGTCGATTTCCTTATTACGCTATTTTAACCCTGTGGGTGCACATTCATCAGGCCTGATGGGGGAAGCCCCTCAAGGTGTGCCAAATAATTTAACACCTTATATTACACAGGTTGCGGTAGGAAAAAGGGATAAACTAGCAATTTATGGAAACGATTACCCTACTGTTGATGGGACTGGCGTTCGTGATTACATCCATGTAATGGATTTAGCCGATGGGCATGTTGCTACATTGCAAGGAGTCGGTCAGCAAGCAGGGTTACATATCTATAACTTGGGAACCGGAAATGGCTTCAGTGTACTGCAAGTGTTGCAGGCGTTTGAAAGAGCCGTTGGGAAGCCTATTCCTTATACTATCCAACCTCGTCGTGCTGGGGACATCGCAGAGTATTGGTCTACCCCTGAAAAAGCGTATCGTGAATTAGGTTGGCAAGCGGTGCGTACCCTTGATGATATGGCCGCAGACAGTTGGCGTTGGCAAGTAAATAACCCTAATGGATACAATAAATAGGAGATTGATAGCATGAATAAGATGCCATTTAACCCCTCAGATTGCCCTCATCGCCGTTATAACCCGTTGACGGGGCAATGGGTTTTGGTTTCACCTCATCGAGCAAAGCGCCCATGGAGTGGTCAAGATGAAAAGCCGTCAATAACAGACTTGCCTGAATACGATAAAAATTGTTTTCTGTGCCCAACAAATACTCGTGTTTCAGGCGAGGTAAACCCTAACTATCAAGGTACTTATGTTTTTCAAAATGATCACGGTGCTTTGTTAGAGCAAGCCTGTGCTCAGCCAGAAAACCAGTCAGCGTTATTTCAAACTCAATCAGTCAGAGGCGTTAGCCGAGTCATTTGTTTTTCACCAGATCACAGTAAAACGCTACCTGAGCTTTCACTTCCAGAAATTGAAAAGGTGGTGGAAACATGGCAACAGCAGGTTACGGAACTCAGTAAACAATTTACTTGGGTTCAGGTATTTGAAAATAAAGGTGAAATCATGGGGTGCTCTCAACCGCACCCTCATGGGCAGATTTGGGCGAGTGATTTTCTGCCAAATGAAATCGAACGAAAAGACCATTTTTTAGCACAATATTATCAGCGCCATGGCAGTAATCTACTGATGGATTATGTCAATGCAGAACAAAAATCTGGTGCGCGTACTGTGGTGGAAACAGAGTATTGGATAGCAGTTGTACCTTATTGGGCCGCTTGGCCGTTTGAAACGATGCTGTTACCTAAACAACCGATTAGGCGCATGGATGAAATGAATGAGACCGTCCGTACAGACTTGAGTTTGGCGCTAAAAAAACTGACTTGCCGCTACGACAATTTATTTCAGTGTTCCTTCCCTTATTCGATGGGGTGGCACTTTGCCCCTTATTTTAAACCACATAAAGATATTGAACATTGGCAATTACATGCGTTGTTTTATCCGCCGCTATTGCGTTCTGCAACGGTCAAAAAATTTATGGTGGGTTATGAAATGTTAGCTGAAACCCAGCGTGACCTAACGCCAGAACAGGCAGCCCAGCGTTTAAGAGAGGTTAGCGAAATACATTACAAACAACGCTAAACCTAACGAAATAGTTAAGGAATTATTCAAATTAATATTTGCTTGGATTTTATTGTTCGAGTAAATCAATTTTACGATTAAGGAAAGCAAACAATGGAAATGCTGAAAAAAACGGTTGCTAATTCATTCGAGAAAACCTTTGGTTATCCAGCGAATATTTATGTTCAGGCTCCAGGGCGAGTGAATCTGATTGGTGAACACACAGACTATAATGACGGTTTTGTGCTGCCGTGTGCCATTAATTACCTAACAATGACTGCGGCGGCAAAACGTGATGACCGTATTATTCGAGTAGTTGCTGCCGATTATAATAATGATTGTGACGAGTTTAGCCTAGACCAAGAAATTACATTTTTACCTGAAAAAATGTGGGCCAATTATATTCGCGGTGTAATTAAGTTCTTGCTGCAACGTGGGTTTAAGTTTAACGGATGTGATATCGCAGTCAGTGGCAATGTACCGCAAGGAGCGGGGTTAAGTTCTTCAGCTTCATTAGAAGTGGTTATAGGGCAAACAATGAAGGCCTTGTATCAATTAGATATTAGTCAGCAAGATATTGCGCTGAATGGTCAACAGGCGGAAAACCAATTTGTCGGTTGTAACTGTGGCATCATGGACCAATTAATTTCAGCCTGTGGTGATGAGGGGCATGCCTTATTGATTGATTGTCGTAGTTTGGATTTACTGGCAATTTCTATCCCTGACGACCTAGTTGTGATGATAATCAATTCAAATAAACAACGGGGGCTAGTGGGAAGTGAATACAATACTCGGCGTAAACAATGTGAAGAAGCTGCTGAGCGCTTGGCTGTAAAGGCATTGCGTGACGTGACCTATGATGAGTTTTTGCAAAAACAACATCAATTACCGCCATTAGTTGCCAAACGGGCTAAGCATGTGATTAGTGAAAATGAGCGTACACAGTTAGCCGCAATCGCGTTGACACAAAATGATTTACCCTTGTTAAGCCAATTGATGGAGCAATCACATATTTCCATGCGCGATGATTTTGAAATCACCGTAAAAGAGATTGATACATTAGTCGACATTGTGAAATCTATTTTAGGGGCTCAAGGTGGTGTGCGTATGACCGGTGGTGGTTTTGGAGGCTGTGTGGTGGCCTTAATGCAACAACAACTTGTGCAACCAGTGATTGAGGCTGTTGAAGCCCAATATTCTAAAATGACAGGCTTACAGGCGGATATTTATGTTTGTCAGCCAAGTGCCGGCGCTGGCGTAGTGAGTTTGAGTTGATCATAGAACCTGACAAATTGAGGGAAAAAATGCAATTTACTCACGAGCAACGTCTTGCGTTACAAGCCGCTAAAATTATTGAGCTAACCAATCAAAATGGTATGAAAATTACTTTGACGAACCTGGGGGCAAGCTGGATGAGCTGTATCTTACCCTTAGCAAGTGGTCAGCGTGATGTTATTTTAGGTTCGCCAAATATTGCGCAGCAGATGCAGCAGACGGTTTATTTAGGGGCTACAGTGGGCCGTGTTGCCAACCGAATCGCGAACGCACAATTTTCGATTGATGGTGAAAATTATAAAGTGTCTAGTAATCAAGGAATGCATTGTTTACATGGGGGGGAAGATAATTTCAGTTATCGGGTTTGGGCTATTTCACAGCGTCATGCTCAACAGGTGGTGTTTACTCTGATTTCCCCTCATGGTGACCAAGGCTTTCCCGGTGAGTTGCGAGTTGATACGAGTTATGAATTAACAGATGAAAATCAGGTCATTATTCGTTATCAGTACCAAACATCGGCTACTTGCCCTGTGAACTTGACTAACCATACCTACTTTAACCTTGCTGGGGAAAATACGGAAAAAACGTTATTTGAGCACGAGCTTAAAATCCACAGTAACGATTATGTACCGACAGACAAAGACGGGGTGCCAACAGGGGCGTGGCGCGGTGTTACTGGCAGCTATTTTGATTTTCGCCAAGGAAAGCCAATTGGCCGTGGTTTTTTACAAGATGAAGACCAAATAATGGTTGGGGGATATGACCATACGTTTATCCTTGATAGCACTCGTATTGATGGGAAGCAAACGGTCGCTTCACTTCGTGCACCTGCGGGGGATGTTCAGATGAATATTTCAACAACCATGCCAGCAATGCAATTATATACAGGGAATTATTTGACTTCTGTCGCGGGAAAAACAAAGGAATATACCCCGTTTTCTGGCGTTGCATTTGAAACTCAATTTCCACCTGATGCGGTAAACCACCCTGAATGGGGGGCTAAATACAGCCCAATTTCATACTCAAATCAACGCTATACTAGCGAAACATGCTATCAATTTATTTTTTAATGTATTATTTCGCATAATTATTAACACCGCAGTGATGCGGTGTTTTGCTATTTAGGCATGAATAATCCGTTGTTTTCATTTAAATGATTTTAATATGCGTTATGCCATTGTTTTTAATCCTAGCTCATTGTTTAATAAGCCATCCTAATTGTAGAGGTATACGATGGCGACAATCAAAGATGTAGCAAAAGAAGCCGGCGTTTCTGTTGCAACGGTTTCACGGGTGATCAACCAATCGCCGAAAGCGAGTCAAGCTTCTATTGCATCAGTAAAAAGTGCAATGAATAAGTTGGGTTACCGGCCAAATGCTGCTGCTCGTGCATTAGTGAACCAAAGTTCTAATACAATAGGTGTACTGGTTAATGATGTATCCGACCCATTTTTTGGGGTAATGGTTAAAGCCGTTGATGGCGTTGCTCATCGAAATGGCAAACATATTTTGATTTGCAATGGTTATCATAATGCCAAAGAAGAGCGCCAATCTATTGAGTTATTGATCAATAACCGCTGTGATGCATTGATTATTCATTCAAAAGCCCTTTCGGATGATGAACTGATTGGATACGCGAAAGAAGTTCCGAGTATGGTGCTGATTAATCGGCATATTGATGAAATCGCTCACCGTTGTATTTCATTAAATAACTATAAAGGGGCATATTTAGCGACTGAACATCTAATTCGTCATGGGCATACTAAAATCGCTTATATTTCTTCAAATCATCAAATTGAGGATGCGGTACAGCGCTTAATGGGCTATCGCGATGCGTTAAAAAATAATGGTATTATTCTTTCAGAAAGTTATGTCGAATATGGTGTCCCTTACGGTGAAGGCGGGGAACAAGCAATGACTAATTTGCTAACCAAGTCATTGGAGATCACCGCCGTGGTTGGCTATAACGATTTTATGGCAGCAGGGGCGATTGCCGTATTGGATGAAAATGAAATTCACTCACCAGAACAGGTTTCAGTAATTGGTTTTGATGATGTTTTGATTGCTCGGTATATTCACCCGCGTTTAACCACTGTACGTTATCCTATTCAAATGATGGCTGAAAAAGCAACTCAATTAGCCCTCTCTTTAGCTCGGGGTGAAAAAATCTTAGGGGATAGCTTAATTTACTCCCCGACCTTAGTTCAGCGCAATTCCGTTCGACCATTGCATTCTTAGTGGTAATGCCATTAGAGCCATGAATTGAGCACTCATTCACTTTTTATGTAAACGTTATCATTTATTTTTGATGGTCATCACGTATTTTAGATTTTAGCCTGCTGACTTTCAGATTCTCTCTGTTATTTATGCCCTTTATGACGCGATTTCTAGGTTTAAATCTAATGTTTAGTTAATTCAGTGAATATTCTTAAGAATATTGTGAAAATATGTGATTTAAGTAACGGTGATTATTTGTGGTAACGTTTACACTAACTTCGTTATCATTTGGCGAAGGAATTTTATTATGCAGACAGAAGGGGTTGGACTAAGCACTTTAGACTACGGGATCTTCATCCTGTACGTGCTTGTTATTATTAGTGTTGGGCTCTGGGTATCACGAGATAAAAACGGGCAAAAAAAAGGAACTAAAGATTATTTTTTGGCAGGTAAAACATTGCCTTGGTGGGCTATCGGTTCATCATTAATTGCAGCAAATATATCCGCAGAACAATTTATCGGCATGTCTGGATCAGGCTTTTCGATTGGTCTGGCAATTGCATCCTACGAATGGATGGCGGCACTTACCTTGATTATTGTCGCTAAGTATTTTATGCCTGTGTTTATTGATAAAGGTATTTATACTATTCCTGAATTTGTTGAAAAACGCTTTAATAAAACATTAAAAACCATTTTAGCGGTATTCTGGCTAGCATTATTTATCTTTGTTAACTTAACCTCAGTCCTATATTTAGGTGCGTTAGCGTTACAAACAATCCTAGGTATACCAATGAATTATGCTATTTTTGGTTTAGCATTATTTGCGGTAATTTACTCCCTCTATGGTGGCTTATCCGCAGTAGCATGGACCGATGTCGTGCAAGTATTCTTCCTGATTTTAGGTGGCTTGTTAACGACAATTATGGCAGTGAGTTATATTGGTGGGGACGCCGGTTTGTTTGCTGGAATGAGCCGTATGGCAAGCGAAGCGCCTACTCATTTTGAAATGATCCTAAGCCAAGATAACCCTCAGTTTAGTAATTTACCGGGGATAGCCGTGTTAATCGGTGGCTTATGGGTTGCCAACTTATACTATTGGGGCTTTAACCAATATATCATTCAGCGTGCATTAGCCGCTAAATCCATCAATGAAGCTCAAAAAGGGTTAGTATTTGCTGCGTTTCTAAAACTTATTGTACCGATTTTAGTTGTTGTGCCTGGTATCGCTGCTTTTGTGATAGTTTCAGACCCTGCATTGCTTGCTGGTTTGGGGACTATGGCACAAGAACATATACCGACATTAGCGCAAGCGGATAAAGCTTATCCGTGGCTAACCCAGTTCTTACCTGTAGGCGCGAAAGGGGTAGTATTCGCAGCATTAGCAGCCGCTATCGTATCGTCTTTAGCTTCTATGTTGAACTCTGTAGCGACTATCTTCACCATGGATATCTATAAGGAATATATTGCACCTGCAACAACGGACCATAAATTGGTTAATGTTGGCCGAGTCAGTGCGGTTGTTGCATTGATCATCGCCTGCTTTATTGCACCATTACTGGGTAATATTGGGCAAGCTTTCCAATATATACAGGAATATACAGGCTTAGTGAGCCCTGGGATCTTAGCGGTATTCTTGTTAGGTTTATTCTGGAAGAAAACAAATGCGAAAGGCGCGATCATCGGGGTATTATTGTCTATTCCATTTGCTTTATTCTTGAAATTAATGCCATTAGGTATGCCTTTCCTTGATCAAATGATGTACACCTTCTTCTTTACTGCTGTAGTGATCGGGTTGATTAGCCTTACAACGGCAAAAGGGGATGATTGTGATGGCGCTATTATTTTAACTTCCGAGACCTTTAAAACGTCAACAGGTTTCAATATTTCCGCTTACGTTATTATGGTTGTTTTGTGTGTTTTATACGCACTTTTCTGGTAACGCCATAGCATTATTAAACTCACCATTAAAATGATAACAAAAGGCGGGATATTCCCGCCTTACTTATTTTTACTCGCTTGGATAGCGATTTTATATACTTTTATTAACAGATGCTCTGATATCGTTATAAATTAGTCGTCTTATAATACGATTCTATTTTGGATTTAAGTGACGCAACAATTTTTTTCTTCCAAGGTTGCATTGATTTTCTGTGCATCATAAATAAATTACCAATGGCAAGGCTATCAGTAAGCTTCGTTTGGTAAATGGTATGTTTTAGTGACTGATTTTCTAGCCAAGGTTCTGGCACAATCGCTAAATATGGGCTGCTATTTATTGCTGATATCACTTGCGAATATTCTGGGCATTTAAAGCCAATAGTTCTAAATAAACCTCTTCGACGTAATTGCCTATCTAGTTCGTTGTCATCTTGGGGCCAAGGTAAACAATAGACATGTTTATAAGATACGAGTTGTTCAAGGCTTAATTCTTTAACGTGCTCTAAAGCTGGTCTTAATGGCGCTCCGTAGATAATGACTAATCGGCTAATACCTATAGTTTCAAATTTTAGCGACGATACAGGGCTTTGATCTCCACCGACAGCAAAGACTAAATCAATGGTGCCATCAAGCACTTCTTCACGCCAAGACCGCCTTTGGTATGGAATACATTCCGCGTAAAAATCTAACTTGAAAGACAGTTCTGATAAAGGAGAGGTCATAATATCCATCAATGCTGGGGGGCAGACAATTTTGAAACTTCTTGAGCCATCAATGGAATCTGTAAATAAATCATCATTCAAGGAAATAAAAAGGGGAACGAGTTTCGCTTTAAGTGTTAAAGCAAATGGGGTTGGAACTTGAAGATTATTTTCTCGTTTAAATAACGGGTCACCCAACGCTGAGCGTAGCCGACTCAATGCGTGGCTGACCGCGGAAGATGAAATACCCAGTTTAGAAGCTGCTTCCTTGGTACTTCCTGTTAAAAGTAATGCATAGAGAACTTTGAGAAGATTAAAATCAAATTGAGCTAGGTTCATTTTGTACCAATATTAATGAGCAGAATTCAATTTACTTATATTATCATCTTGTTTCGATGATAAACAAGTAACGGTATTCATGAAACAGTTAAAATTAATAGTATTGCTCTGCATGCAAGGGTTAGTCGTGCAACCTATGGCTTATGCTTCATTACATCCTGAGCAACCATTATCTGTCGCTCCACCTAAAAGTGTCTTTATGGAATGGGCAAAGCCTATTGCACCTTTCAAAATAGCCCCTCAAGTTTGGTATGTTGGAACGACAAATTTAACGTCTATATTGATCACAACAAATAAAGGTCATGTACTCATTGATGCGGGCTTAAATGAAAGCGCAGAGTTAATTCAAAGTAATATTGAAAAACTAGGGTTTAATATTAGGGATATCAAATATATTTTGAACAGCCATGCTAGGTTGGATCAGGCGGGTGGGATAGCTAAATTAAAAAAAATAAGTGGTGCAAAGGTCGTTTCGAATAAACTCAATGCTGAGCAATTGGCTTTAGGTGGAGCAGATGATTTTGCATTAGGTGATGCATTATTATTTCCTTCAGTTAAAACAGATTTACTCTTAAATGATAATGAATCATTTAGTCTTGATGGTGTAACTTTTACTATATTATTAACGCCAGGGCATTTACCGGGAAGTACGTCATGGAAGATAAAACTAAATAATAATGACACACTGATATATGCAGATAGCCTAGCAACTCCTGGCTATTATTTAATTAATAATCTGAATTATCCAGAAATTATTGAAGACCTCCAGTATAGCTATCAGGTTTTGTATGATCAAAAGGTAGATATATTTATTGCAAGTAAGGGAGATAAGTTTGACCTTATAGATAAACTTAAAGAATTAAATAATGGAAATGATAAGGCATTTTATGATGAAAATGGCCTTAAACGTTATGTTGAAAAATCCAAAATGTCTTTAATAAGCCAATTACATTTATAATCATGTAAATAAAGAGTGAAAATCATGACAGTTAAATATTTAGTCCCAATGTTGGGTGCTATTTTATGCACTAATTCTTTTGCCGATGAATTAATATTAGGTGCAGGTGTTGGAATGTCATCACCCTATGAAGGGTCTGATAAATATATTTTAATACCGGATGCGACGATCCAATACACAGTAGATACAAACAGTTTTGGTATATTTAGTTTGGGCACTAGTGGTGCAAAGTGGCAATATAGTCTGTTTGATAATTTTCATATAGGTGTTCTTGGCGCTTATATGCAAGGTCGAAAAGAGGAAATTGGTTTTTCTGGTAGTAAAAATAAAGACTTAAAGGGAATGGGAGACCTTAAAGGTGCTATAGCTGCGGGTTTTGAAGTGAGTTATAGTATAGAAGAGCATTCTATCTATATTAATTCATTGACGGCACTTGGACATAGGGATTATGGCGGGGTAGATGTTGATAATGCAACAAGGGTTGAGTTTGGGGTTAACTCGCATTTTGAATTAAATGATGACTGGTTTATTGATACCAATATATCCACAAGATACGTAAATAAAAATTATAACCAAGCTTACTTCGGCGTGACTGAAAAGCAGTCTCTTAAGACGGATTACGCTGTATATACCCCCAAAGCAGGTATTAAAGATGCAGGTATTCTAATCGGGTTGAACTATAGGTTGAGTGAGAATTTTTTCCTTAATTTAAAATCTGGAGGTTATTATCTATTTGGTGATGCGGCTGATAGCCCAATTACAAAACAAAAATATGGGCTAGTCAATATAATTGGTCTCTCATATACATTTTAAAGAACATGCAAATGAAAATAAATATTAAATATACTATATATGCATCAGTGTTTTTATTATGTGGATGTGTTGTAGGCCCAGGCTGGTATAAAGAAGGTGTAAATTATGAAGACTCTGAAAATGTCTTGGCAAAATGTAAATATGATATTGGTATTGCTTTAGTGAGTTCAAATGAAAGGCCAGAACTCATCGCTGAATGTATGAAGTCTCAAGGGTATAGATACAAAAACTATTCACATAGCTATTAAATTTAACTTTATATTCTATATTGTAATTTATGGTGCTAACTAATGGCACCTTTTTATTGGATAACTATGATTATTATTTTTAGTAAGTTTTTAAGAGAGTTAAATAGCAGCGGTTTGTTTGAAAATATAAACTATGACTTATACCCTAAGTTGGGAGTAATATATGGATGTGATAAAGAAAAAAGAGAAATAAAAATCACTCTTTCAACATTAAATGATAAAGAAAATAGGGTGACA
The DNA here is from genome assembly GCF_049545585.1 of Providencia sp. NPDC089933. Lineage (NCBI taxonomy): Bacteria > Pseudomonadati > Pseudomonadota > Gammaproteobacteria > Enterobacterales > Morganellaceae > Providencia > Providencia sp. NPDC089933. The sequence goes on along the minus strand of NZ_JBMWDT010000017.1, from coordinate 48,285 downwards.
ATCACTGTGCAATCCGATGTTGATTGGAATAAACGAAAACAATTGCGTGCAGTACTTATTAATGAAAGTTTATATATAAGCCATGGCGACTTTATAGATAGGGTTACGCCTATTTTCATAAGGAATTATTTCTTTAAATTTGATATTATAGATTTTTTATCTATAGTAATTTGTCAAAATAGAAAAAGATAATAGGGTTAAGCGGTTATCAGTAGGAAAAGTATCGATATAGAAAAGAATGCTTATTTACCTTAAGTAAGGGGCTATTATCTCTCTGTGCATGTTGATAAATTTTACTTAATGTACTTGTTGCGCATCAGTGATACCCCTTATCAACCATGTTTTAGGTAACTATATATCAATGAAATGACACGGTAAGTGCGTTTTTTTATTTGGGTGGAGTAAAACTAACCTGCATAACGGCCTAATTGCAAAGGCTTTTTCTTACCTATAGGCTTTGATTATAGACAATAGGGCTATCTATTATTGTTACTATGTAATATATCGAGCCAGAAAGTTGCTCATCTATTTATGAATATCATTTAATTTTAAGGGTAACAGGTGGTATTTAACACAAGTTTATTTAGTTGATGAGGGGGAATATCTAGGGCTATAAGCAGTAATAACTGTACCATTTATCAATCTATTTTTCATTATCCTTGCTATATATCCTAACGTTTTCTAACGCAATTAAAATGTTACCCTAAACCGATGAAATTTAAAATTCACCATATAGAGCGTGGGCATAGACCGTTTAGGTTGTGCTTTTATTGCGGCTCCTTTAAAATAAAGTTGATCAGTGATTTATCATTGGTCTTGCCTCTTCTAGCGTTTGGTCGCGCTAGCAGAATACTCGGTTAGCTTTGGTCGGCGACCCGAGGTAAAGAAACCCATTTAGGTGGGTTTTTTTACGCCTATCAATCAACGCTTGTCAGCCCTAACTGGCTGGTCTTGCCTCTTACGTTAGCCTAACTCTTTTCCCTAGGTAGGCTGATTTTTAGGTTTGAACACTTATCTAAATACTTGCTGTGTTTGTATTAGTAGAAATAATATTAGCACCGATATTTTTATCATTCAATAGCATTGCTAATTACTTTAGGCGATAAAAAACCGAAAATATTAGCGATAGTATTTAATTGATTGTTTTGGTTAAGCAAAATCAACCATTTTTATTGGAAGAGACTTTATGACTTTACCTATTACGCGTAAATCATGCATCTCAGCTTCTTCAATATAAAAAGTTTCATAGGCAGGATTATCAGATTTGACCGCAAGCTTCCGGCCTTTAACTCGCTGTAATCGTTTTATGAATAGGGAGCTTTCAAAACTAAATACATAGACGCCATCCCCATCAAAAAAGTCACTGTGTGTATCAACGAAAACAACATCCCTAGGATTAATTGCCGGAGACATGCTATCGCCGCTGATATTAATCATCTCAATTCCTTTAAGACTTTTACGACCAAATAACTCAAAAATCTTTTCGGAAGAGAATTCTATTGATTTTATGGTGTCAGGGAAGTCATTATTAATAAAACCACCGGGACCTGCTTTTGCATATATATCCATTAATCTCAATGTGTTGTGATCGCTTCTAATCGATTGTTGTGGGTGAGTGGTATCTTCACTTCTATTTGTTGACCTGACGTAATCGAGTAAAATTTTTAATTCGGGGTTGATATCTTCAGGCTTAACACGAAGTAAAGCGGCAAATTTTAATGTGGTATCTGTATTTAACGCAGTACGGCCATTGAGATACTGGCTGACGGCTCCTTGCGTAGAAAAGCCAAGTGCCTCAGCTGCTTTTTCTTGAGTTAAGCTGAGAGATTCACGTTTGCTTTCCCAGATATTACGTAAATTTTGGGCTGCTATTTTGTCTGATTCTGAAATTTTTCTATTCATATCATCTATTTTATTTGTATTGCTAATATTATGCCACTAGTATTGCTATTATTTTTCGTCATTAGTACTGCTAATATTGAATCGTTAAGTAAAAAAGGAGCTAACAAATAAGATTAAATATTTACCTAAAAAATAACAGTAACTTAATCAGTCTGAATTTGCTCAAACCATTGGCGTGATACAGGGCCATATCAGCTAAGTCATCAAAGGTAACTCCATTCCAAAATGTTGTAAAGGCATTGGCAGGGCATCAAAAACAAACGGGTTATTAGACCACTTGCTTTATAACCCGAAGTGAGGTGATTTGATTTATCTTTTAATCGTTTAATACATCGCTTAAAAGTTGAAATATATGCACTTGGAAAAAAGAAAATCGCTCCCATCATATGGTTATATATTTTATAACGGATATAAGGCCGTCTTGTCATAAGGTTATTAGATGTCGTTAGTTGGAGTGAAAATGAAAAAATCGGTTTATAAAGCAAGTGGTTTATGGAACCAAGAATCTTTCATAACTCTTTTTGTCGCAACAAGCGAAAAAGATGTACTTTCAACAATCGTATTTTGGGCAAATCTTGGTGGCGCTCGAGTCGATGAGCTATCTATCGAGCGTTATTGCTCAGTGCATTAACCAAACTAAGATGAAGTGGCAGGCCAATGACAAAAAACAGTAACAGAACGTAAAGCTGAACAACGTAAGCGGCAAAAAGAATCAGGCATTACTGGCTGAGTTATTTCTTGGTAAGCAGGGGGTAAAAATGCTTCAAAGAAATTGTGCATTACGTAGAGCCAGTAGAGAGCCTTGTAAGAATGCGAATTTGATTCGAATGGATGACATACTGTGATGCTATTCGGCTCTAAACGAAACAATAGGATATCTAAGTTGTTATCATAGACGACTGTGGAATAGGTAGGTTAAACACACAAAACACTGTTTATTTAAACAGTGTTTTGTGTATAATCCATTTATTGGCTTGAACACCCAATCTAAATACTCGCTGTGTCTACTGAGAGAAAAAGTATGGCACAGTATAGCTTTATCAAAATATCTAACGGCTCTCTTGTTTCGGCTTCCCGCCCAGCAAGGGAATTCATGCACGTCAAAATCAAGTGTGGTGGTGTGCTTTCGGCTGATTTCAAGAAAGACCGCGATTCACGACGCCATCGCAACTACTCCGCAATACTCAATTTAGGGGATAAATATTGGCAGCCAATTGGCGACAATACTCCAATTGATAAATTCTTTAATGCTCTCCGTTATTGGTTAGTAGAACAATTGGGCCATTATGAAACCTTTGAAATGTCCGATGGCAGCCTACGCCGTATCACCCAATTAATCAGTTTTACCAAAATGAACGACCTAGCTTTTGGTGAACTCTACAAAGCCACCCTCGATGTACTTTGGAACTGTATTTTATTTCGTAAAATTCCCCCCCAACAGGTTGCTGAAAATGTGGCAGCTCAGTTATTAGATTTTATTTAGAGGCAAGACCAATGAAACTCGAAAATGCACTGAAAAACTTTCACCCCAAATCACTGATATTTAGCGATACTGCGAGCAGTACATCACCCGACCGTTTAACTGGAACGGACATCATAGCTGCTATGGGGATGATTGATCCTCAGGCTAAGTTTGGCATGACGGCTTTTCTCGCTAAAAATGATGTCAGCGAAGAGGATAAAATTTCTACCATAGAAGCCTTGACGCAATATGCGAAAAAACAGACCCCAAAGCTGGTAGCAAAAGCTGCAGGTAAAAAACTAGGTCATTGTTTAATCATATTGGCCAAAATCGCATTTGAGGACTACGCTCGTTCTGCAGGTTCCGTTTTCCCATGTTCAACCTGTAGCGGCAAAGGGATGATTGATAAACAAGTCACTACAACAAAATATTCAACAAGAGACGCTGTCTTTTCCTCCTTTACCAAGGACAAGCCCAAACGATATACTAATACTGAACGTGAGATCGTGGAAACTGAAAAAGTGATTTGCCAGTCATGTAAGGGAAAAGGCCAGTTAACACAGCGCTGTCGATGCAAGGGGCGGGGGAAAGTACTGGATGAAGCACAAACAGAACGACAGGGCGTCCCAGTATTCAAAGATTGCCCACGGTGTGCAGGCCTCGGTTTTAAGCGCGTTCCCTCATCTGTCGCATATAATGCAATAAAGCACTTGGTACCAGAGCTTAACGAAAGAACATGGCGCCGAAATTGGAAACCGTTTTATGAAACATTGGCCAGCAAATGTTTCATTGAGGAAAGTATTGCAGAGCAGGCGTTTAGCAAAGCGATAAAATAAACTGATCAAATAAACAGTAAAAAGCTTGCATTTTGTCCGAAGCTGGTTTATTATTTTTACACAATGGACATTCTATACCTAATTAAGTAAATCGATGTCTCATTTTACCAATTCAAAACCTCGCGATTGCGGGGTTTTTTTATATCTAAAAACCTCAACAAGTGTTGCGTTTTCTTAAGAGTAGAACCTCACTTCGGCAGGGTTTTATTTTGTGATCTTCTGTGGTTTAGCACGATAAGTGAGGTTTTAAGTGAAAGTCTGCATTATAGGCATTTCTGGCGCAGGGAAAACAACGTTAGCTAAAAAATTAGCCATTGAACTGAATGTCCCTACTTATGCGTATGATGATATATATTGGAATAAAAGGAGTGGAGAATATATTAAAAATACTCCTGAGATAATTAATTCACTTGTTTCTGCCATAAAATCGGAAAGAGATTGGATAGTTGAAGGCGCGTATGATCGTCGGATGCTCCCATTCTTTGAAGACTGCTCTTTGATTATTAGATTGAAGATCCCATATCGGATATGTGTGTTAAGAATAATAAAGCGTTACCTACTTGCAAAAATAACAAAAACAAGACATAAGGAAACGATTCTAAATACCATTGAATTACTTCGCTTTGCAAAGCGATTTGATAACCAATTAAATGTTTTTTTTGATTCAAACCCAGCTGTTATGCATAAGATAGTTGAAGTTAATAACACTAAGCAGTGTTCACTAGAAATTAAAAAACATTTAAATGAAACTTCATAATTTAAAGGGGACAGTGATGCCATTTTCTATGTTTAACCGACTAATATGTAAGGTAACCCTTACAAGTTCAGTGATCTAGTCTTGTGGATAGCTTATATTCAAGAGGTCGCCTAGTGCGGCTTTTTTGTCTATAGTAAAAAGCTAATTTCTAGTTAATTTTTTATGGATAAAATAGCAATTCTTAAATTAAGCTAAAATTGAGTGGGTTAAATTTTTTATTCTAATAGTTAGTTTTTAATTGATATTAAGATTCATGCCTTTTAATTTATTAAATGTAATAATTTCCTTTCTTGTTTATTTAAAAAAAGGATGTTTTTATTGTGAGTATTTTCAAATTTAAAAAAATAATGGCTATCACTATCTTTTCTTGCTCATTTTCAAGCTTTGCTGCAAATCCACCGTTACAATTTCACATTCACGGTTCTTTTGAAGAGGTTGTTCCTCCGTGTAATTTGACAAGCGAGTCGAGCTTTAATTTGGGTTTTGATACCATTCCAACATATGTAAATATTGGATACGAAACGCAAGCCGAGTTTGTCAGAGTAAGTTATCAATGTATGCAGGATGTTAATGTTAAAGTTTATTTTTCTGATGCTGCCCATAAACTTTCTAGTGCAGCATATCAAACGACAGCGAGCCATATTGGGGTTAAAACTAAAATAAATGGTCAAATATTAAATCCCAATGAAAAACTAGAGTTTAAGTCTAAAGCAGGAGCATCAGAAATCCCAGTTGAAGTTAGTTTAATAAGGCTAGCAGAAACACAAGGTAATGGTGGTAGTTATGACTTTAATTTAACGGGTATTATTGAGACAGAGTATAACTAATATTTTAATTAGTATATTGTGTGCTGCTTTTCTATTAAATTCTTCAAGGTCACTTAGGTGGCCTTTTTTATTAACTCAACCTCAGGCACTCCGTAGGGGGTGAAATCATGCGTATGGATAAATACAGCAACGCAGCCTACGGCAGTGCTGGGCTTACAGCATTCTTTGCAAGTCTATCACTTTATGAGTGGGGCTTTATTATCGGGATGGCGTTTAGCATTATTCTTGGTCTTATTACCTTTTTTATGAATCGACGAGAGCAGCGAAAGCGAACACGTTTATTTGAAGAACTCGTTAATAAAACTGACCCACAAAACCCCTCAGCCACTGCACGAAAAGCTGCCGAACTTATGGCGAAAGCGCCTAAGGATATCTAATGTCACTCAAACAAAAACTCACTGTGCTTGTTGGTGCAGGGGCTTCGGCTATCGGTTTAGCCGTGATTGCGCATTATGAGGGGGTTAGATATGAGCCCTACGAGGATGTTATTGGTGTACTGACGGTCTGCTATGGGCACACAGGGAAAGATATTGTTCCCAATAAAACTTATACCAAAGAAGAATGCAATGAGCTGTTAGAGCTGGATTTTATGAGAACCAAATTACAGGTAGACCGCCTAGTTAAAGTCCCTGTTGATGAGCATACAAAAGCCGCGCTTTATTCATTTGCTTTTAATGTTGGCACTGGCGCATTTGCTAAGTCGACCATGTTGAAAAAGCTTAACGCAGGTGACCAATACGGTGCTTGTGAAGAACTAAAAAGATGGGTTTACGCGGGGGGCAAGGTATGGCGCGGGTTAGTGAACCGCAGAGAAGCGGAGGCTGCAATATGTCATGGAAACCTGTAGTCGCTGCAATTTGCATTGTGCTATTTGCGATAGCAATGATTGCGTTCGGTGTTTATCGTCTAACAGGCAACACTTGTGGCATTGATAAAGCCAGCTTAGAAAAGCGTTGCCAAAAAGCTATCGACCATTATAAGGGCCGATAAGTTAACTTTTAATCTTCTCTATGGTAACCGCCATGAATAAAGTCAGAGCATTGTTATTTGTCGCTGCATGGGTGGCCATATGGGGAATGTGGAAGCAGTACGAGAAGATAGGCGAACTTAACACCAAGAATGCCAAGCTACTCATTGAACTAGCTGAGCAAGTTAAAATCAATGAAGATTATCAAGAGCGCGTTCAAGCGCTTCATAAACTCGATACTAAACATATCCAAGAGCTAACAAATGCAAATGCTGAAATTGATAAGTTGCGTATTGCTGCTGAGCGCAATCCTGAGCGGGTGTACATCAGAGCCAGTTGTCCGAAAGTCGAAACCAATTCCACCTCCCGCGTGGATGATGGAACAACCGCCAGACCTACTGACTCCGCTATCCGAAATTATTGGTTACTCAGAGAGCGAATTGCGCAGTCAGAGCAAATTATTAAAGGGTTACAGGATTATGTAACACTAGGGTGTGCTCAATATCACTAAATAGTGATTTAAAACAATATATTAAATGCTAAAGCGAGGTTTTTTATGTTTAAAAAAAGCTTGCTGTTAAATTTTTAAACACACTGGCTTTGGATAGTCCAATAGAAAAAGCCGGTATCAGGCAGTACAGCCAAGACAAATCACCTGCTAAACCACGGGGGATACGCAGCAGATGCGACAGGCAGTTAATTTTACAGAGGAGGACAAATAATATTTGGTTATTGATACCGTGTTGCGGCACGTCACATTTCTATTGAAGTTCGTGGCAGCTAACAAGCGATAGATAACCCATATATCCAATCAATGGGTGTTGATTCATATTCAATTTATTGCCGATTTTAGACTTCCCTCGATACCAAAGGCATTCAGTGCGCTACATCACCTAATTATCTTATTTTCAACGATAAAAATACGCTGTAATCAGTGATGCACTCTGGTATGAACAGGGCGGTTTGATATCGGTCATTGGCATTGAGGTCGGTAACGATGACGGACAATGATATTGATAGTGCTATTTACAAACAGCTAGTGCAGCAGTTAACAGAAATAGGGCTTGATATCCCTGTAAAAGCGGGGTTTCAACCTATCAAGCCTGGCAGTGAAGACAATATGGTGATGTTCTTTTCTATTAATGAAAGAGGTCATGGTTGGCAGGGGCGCAACTACAATATTCAGGGGCAAAATGCCAATCACCAAGAAAGCCTGTTATCTGAAAAAACATACCAAGTTCAGACAGTTATTACTCAATTAGGGTCGTATACAGCGAATGATATTGCCGCGATGGTGCGAATGGTCATCAATTCACTTCCCTTTGTCACCGCATTGAGAAAGCAAGGCATTGGTGTGCAGCGTGCAACTGATATTCGCCAACCTTACATAGTGAACGAACATGGTGACTATGAACAAACCATTTCATTTGATTTTAATGTGACGTTTAAACGTTCTCTCTTCCCTGATACAGCGGCCATTAGTGCGTTGTATCCTAATCTCCACCGCATATAAGGTTTTTACTATGCCAATTAAACAAACACGATACGTTGATATTGCATCGGCGGTCATTGGTGCGTCTGCTGTTCCGATGAGCAAACTGACTGCACGTTTATTTTCCACCAACCCGAAAATTCCTACGGGTAAAGTATTGGAATTTACCAGTGGCCAAGTCGATGAGCTATTAGGTATTGATGCGCCAGAGGCTCACTTTGCGCGGCAATATTTTAGCTATGTCAGCCCTGCACCAGTCAGTAAACCCAAAGAATTACAAATTGCCGCCTATGAGCCAGTAGGGCGTGCGCCTACGCTCTTTGGTGCAAAAGCGGCCGCATTAGTGGATTTAAAAATCATTACCGATGGCACGCTATCGGTCACGATAGGGGCTGTAACTAAAAGCTATAAAGATATTGATTTATCAGAAGCAAAATCGTATTCGGATATCGCGTCTACAATTCAAAGCAAGCTTAATGCTGAGAGTGAACCGCAGTTTTCCAGTAGCTATCTGACGTTTAATGCACTGGAAAGCGCGTTTGAACTCAGTGGCGGTGTTCAGGAAAGTGCATCGATAAGTGTCGAGTATTCTGCGCTGGCTGAAGCCATGGGGCTTTCTTCCGGTACGGCATCGGAGGGGAATCCCGCGCAAACGCCTTTAGAGGCTTTCATTGTTGCCGAGCAAGTTTCAGATTCGTTTGGTAGCGCGACATTCCTTGACGAAATGCCATTAGAACAAGCGGTTGCTTTAGCTCAGTATGTGTCGGGTGAGAACGTCAAATACCAGTTGCACATTAGTGTTAGCGAAAAGCAGGTTGAAGATTTTAGCGCAGCCTTGATGGGAACGGCTTCTGTTGGGTTAAACCTCAAAACGGATGATAGTTTCTTTATCCAAGCCCTACCCATGGCAGTTATGGCGGCAACGGATTACGACCGCACTAATGCGACGACAAATTACATGTTCCGCCAGTTTAGTATTGCGTTTCCTGCCCAAGTCACTACCGATAAAGATGCGGATCGCTACGATAAGCTTCGTGTGAACTACTACGGTGAAACCGCGGTTGCTGGTTCACAGATTCGCTTTTATCAACGTGGTTTTCTGTGTGGCGGGCCATCGAACCCGCTGGATATGAGTGTGCATGCCAATGAGCAGTGGTTAAAAGCTTATATCGCGCAGCAATGGTTTAGTGTGTTACTCGCGACTCGCGGTGTACCAGCCAACAAAGATGGTGAAGCTCGTGCACTGATGGTTATTGCAGGGGCTGTTACTAAGGCATTGGATAACGGCACAATTTTAGCGGGTAAAACGCTGACTGAAGTACAAACATTGGCGATTGCTGATGCGTCTGGGGATGACCTTGCATGGTATGACGTGCAGGACAAAGGTTATTGGTACAACGCACAGATTGTTGAAAGTACAGGGGAAAATGGTTTACCTGAATACGTCATGAAATACGTGCTGATTTACGGAAAAGGTGATTGGGTACGTAAAGTCGAAGGCTCACATAACTTAGTATAAGGAATTGATAATGAGTGATATTTCTGCAACAGGCTTGAGTTTCACTATTCAAGCGAGCAAAACCTTTCCTGCGGGAATTTTAATTACCTCTTTTGCGGATGATGCCGACCCGTTAGATTTACCGGCGGTGGATATTGCACAAACGGGTATGGATATTAATGGCAACTTGGTGAGCTGGTCTGCCCCGACCCCACAAACGGTCACTATCAACGTATTAGCGGGTAGTGAAGAAGACCAAAACCTGTCTATTTTGTTCGAGGCCAACATCGCCAAAAAAGGTCGTCGCCATGCAGGGGATGTCATTACTTTTGTCGCATCTTATGGTGATGGTTCAACGGTGACAGCGCGTAACGGCAAAATTACGAACGGTAGTCGTGGCAACTCAGCCGCCTCGGCAGGGCGTTTGAAATCCAAAGCCTATACCTTTGTGTTTCAGGATTTTGACAGTACACGCGTACGTTAATTTTTCATCCATTTATGGCGGGGAATCCCGCCTTTTTTATCGGTATTTATCATGTTAATAAAGCCTAAAGAAGTGGCCATCAAAGATGTTGATGGCGTTGAAAAAATTTTTGTGATTAGTCGGTTACCTGCTACGGTTGGTCGTGAAATTCTAGCCAAATACCCATTATCTAATGCCCCTAAAATTGGTGACTATGAGGTCAGCAAAGAAGCCATGTTAAAAATGATGGCTTATGTGTGTGTAGTTATCGATGATGAGGAAATTCTGCTTAAAACCCAAACATTGATTGATAACCATATACCTGATGGTGAGTCGTTGATCCGCCTAGAGTTGGAAATGCTGAAATATAACACCAGTTTTTTCGGCAACGACGGGAGTCAAGGTTTCCTCCATTACCTACTCAGCAAGGTAAGTGGTTCACTCCCGTCGATTATAAAAACGCTGATGGCTTCTTTGCCGTCATCATCAGCGAGCGACTCGCCACCTTCACCGAACTCAAAAACTCAGTAGATTTAGAAGAAGCACTGGATCTGTGGGAAATTGCTATCACGAATCGTTATAACGAAGCTTTAGCAACATCACAGAAATGAGTGATATGACTTTAAAGTTCTCCATAGTGTGCTTTACTTAATATGTCATTAACTTATTGGTGAATATATGAAAAAGTCTATTGCAGTATTAGCGGCTATCGTATTACTTTCTGGTTGTAAAGTGGATGTGGTGGCTAAAGTTAATACGGACGATCTTCTTTCCTTAGATCACAAAATAGTGCAGGGAAATATTAATGTAGAGGTTCCTTCATGTAATGACTTTGAGGATTCGAGAAAAGAGTCTAAGAGCTTAATCCAGATAAAGGAAAAGCTTCCCACTATATTTAAAACCGTTGAATTTAAAGAATGTTATAAGCAGAAGTTTAATTCTTATGCTAGTTTTTCTGTGCCAGTTGGTATTGGTAGTTTTGTTGGGGAAGCAAAAACAGTAGATACTGAAATTTATGTTTTCTCTAATAAAATTACTTATGCAGGTATTGTTTTAGACGATGATGCAGCAAAGAGATTAGCAAGTGCAAAGAAAACTTCTCCTGGCGAATTAAATCTTGCGATGACGCTGGTTTTGGAAAAAGGGAAACAACCCATTCCGAACATTGCAGCAATCGGTGTATATATGACCGGTATAGAGTCTAAAAATTCACCGATCTCAATAGGCAGAGTTAAAATTGAAGCCAAAGAGATTAAACTCAGATTATCAGATGTTTCTAATTCGATGATTGAAAGTGGCAAGATTACGTCAGTTTTAGTGAAGGCAGAGTATTTAGAACAACTGCTCACACAATTGAAGGAATAATTGCCATATATAACAATTTAAACCGCCTCTCAGGCGGTTTTTTTATGTCTAAAAAAGGTGATTTATGTCGTTAATGGATACGTTTGTTCAAGTCTTTGAGTTTGATACAAAGCAAGCGGATAGTGCCTTTGAAAAAATCCGGCGTTCTACGGATGACATTATCGCCGATATGAAACGAGTCAGCGAAAATGCAAAAGGCGGGATCGCTTCGTTAACCGATTTTCTTTCCCAAGTAACTTTGTCACTGCAAGTGGGGGCGCAGAGTGCAAAAGTAGAGCTCCACCTTGATGCGCCTAAAAAAGAAATGGTGGCCTATTTGGATGAAATGAAAAACTATCTTGAATATGCCAAATCACTTCATCAATCAAATGTGCTTTCTATTGAAAACAACAAGAAATTGGTCACCGGCATACAAGCGTTGGAATCTAATATTCAACGCACGGAAGGTTCATTGGCTGATCAGGTCATGGTGACGAGTAAGGCGGCAAACGAAGCGAAAAATCTTGCTAATAACAATGATCAGCTTGCTAAATCAGCCGATGGTGTGGCGAACCATTATGATAAAGCAGTCCACTCACTATCTGGGTTTTTAGGCAAAATAGCCAATATGTTTGGGGGGGGATTAACCATTAGTCATATTGCCTCCTTTATTCAGTCGGCTGCTGAAGACATTAATTTATTATCGCAATCAGCAGATGCATTAAATTTGCCCGTTGAAGTGGTTGATGCTTTTGGCAAGGTAGTCACGTCGATGGGAGGAGATGCACAAGGGGCCCGCGATACCTTGATGGATATGTCTAACAGTATCCGTGTAGCCTTACAAGATACGTCGTCGGGCAAAGCTGAGGTATTTAACAGTTTAAAAATCAGCTTAAAAGATATGCAAGGTGATTCTATTGATGCGATGGAAGGGGTGTACCGTTTATCAGATGCCGTACAAGGACTGAGCAAAAAAGAAGCCATATTACGCATTAAAGAAGTCGGTATTACCGATAATAAAATCATTGAATCCATCTTAAAAGGGCGGACTGAACTCGAAGCATTAACCAAAAAGCAAAAAGAGAATGGCGTCGTAACTAAGGAATTAGTATTACAAGCGCAAAAATACAAGCAAGTGACTGGCGGGTTAAAAACGGTATTTAATAGTGTGATGGTCAGCATTATGAATGCGGCTTTACCTGCACTTACCCAAGTGCTTGCTTGGGGAGAAGCTTTTGTAGATTTTTGCCGTGACAATCAAGGTTTTGTTACGGGGTTTTTTATTGCCATTGGTACCGCAGCATCTGCCGCAGGAATATCAACATTAGCCGCTATGTGGCCTATCTTAGCGATTAGCGCAGTTGTCGTGCTCCTTGCCGCTGCCTTCGCACTGATTTATGACGATATCATGAATTTTATTGACGGTAATGATTCCATGATAGGTCGCATATTGGATAAATACCCTGCCTTAAAAACGGTGATTATGGCGTTATGGGAAGCCTTTAAAGCGTGTTTTGACTTTATTATTGCTGTCTCTAGCGCAGTTTCCGATGCGGCTGTTACTGCCTTTAATTTGATTATTGGTGGTGTTAAACAACTGTGGACATGGCTTAATGAATTTATTGATGGGCTTTCAGTCTGGGGTAAGGCGTTTGAAGATGTGTTTGATACTGCTTCTGATGCCGTTGTCGGGATTTTTAAATGGCTTTGGGCTCAAATTAAGCAGTACCTTGGCTGGATCAATGACGGTCTTGATGCCATTAAAAAAGGTTGGAGCACAGTTAAAGGTTGGTTTGGTTTTGATGATGCCGAAGTCACCCAAACGGTTGAACGTAAAATGTCAGCGGACGGTACGATTGAACACCGACTGCCAGAATCGCCTCAGTTATCGGAAGAGGATGCGATGAAACTGCTGCAAGGGGCAAATCACTACATAAGTAGCATTTCATCTAATCCACTAAACTCAATGACCAGTCAGGCTATAAATAACACATCCAACTCGACCAATGAAACTAACATCTCAATTGGTGAGATTAAAGTGGAAACACAAGCTACAGATGCTCAAGGTATGGCGAGAGATAGCAAGGATGCTATTGCCTCTCATTGCCAAGACCTTGGTCATCAAATGAATTCGGGGCTAGGCAAATGATCACTGAAGTTAAAATATTCAATACAGATAATTTCACGGCATTATTTGAAACGGTTAATCCAATGCAAATTAATGTGAGCGATGGACATAAAGCAACACAGTTTGCGGTTGAATCAGGAGAAACGCGCAGTGACCATATTGTGGAGCAACCCGTTGAGATTAGCATGGATCTCATACTGACTGGCGAGATGAAAAGCACCTTTGAAATCATGCAGCAAGCTTATGATAAACATCAATTAGTGGGGGTTCAGACTCGCGTTAAAACTTATCAACCCATGCTGTTAGTCAATTTCAATCACACTGAAATTCCAGATATGGCAGACGCAATTAAGCTCACTTTACGTTTTACTGAGTGGCGAACGGTTGAGCCTGAGTATGGGGATTTACCGCCACGAAAAGTGACTAAAAAAGAGCAATCTAGCACAGTAAATCGAGGGAAAGTTCAAACGGTCACAGTATCTGACCAAAAGAAAAAATCGACAGCGGCAAAAATGGTCGACGGTGATTTAAAACTAGGGGGAGGATAATGCAAGAAATTCCATTAAATACTGTACCGAATCAACGCGTACGCATTAGCCTTAGCGGAGAGGAATGGGAACTCACTTTCAAGGTGGCACGAAATACAATCTGTTGTGATATTAAACGCAATGATGTCGTTTTATTGCGAGGCATTCGAGCTATACCTAATCAACCTTTGATCCCTTATCGCTATCTATCTGCTGGCGGCAATTTTGTGTTTATTACTGATAATGATGAATACCCGTGGTGGGAACAGTTTGGAGAATCTCACTATCTGGTGTGGTGGGGGAATGACGATGATTGATTTACGCCGTATTCGTATCGGCATTGAAGTCAATGAGCGACTACAGTGGTATGAAGGGCTGCGTATTCGTGCTAATGGCACCAAGTATGCTAATTCGTTACAAAATGAATGTACGGTGAATATTGACGGATTGAATGCGGATACGCGCAATATGTTACTTACGGAAACCAGCCCATATGCTAAAGCGAAAAAACCACACCGATTAATTTTAGAAGCAGGGCGCGTTAGTACGGGGGTATTTCGCATTTATGTCGGGGATATCGTCAGCGCAGAAATTGCCTCTCCGCCAGAGGTAACTCTCACCTTAAAAGCGAAAACTAACAATGGTAACGCACGGGATATCGTGTCTTCATCGGCCGGTGCCATGAGCAAAATGAGTGAACTAGCCAAGAATATCGCCCAAGATTGTGGCGTTAAATTGGATTTCCAGGCTACCGATAAGAATATTGCTAATTGGTATTTTTGTGGCTCCGCGTTAAAGCAAGTGGAGCGGTTACAAGATGCCGCGAATGTTAAAGCGTTTATTGATGATGACACTCTCTATGTGAAAGATAGGGATAAAGCATTAAACGGCCGTCTGCGTATTCTCAATCAAAAAACAGGCATGGTAGGTATTCCTAAAGCTAATGAAAAAGGCGTCGATGTCACTTATTTGATTGATAGTGGCTCCACATTGGGGGGAATGTTACGCCTTGAAAGTCAGTTTAACCCTGCTTTAAACGGTGATTATATTATTGAGCAACTCAAGTTCGATATTGCTTCCCATGACGACCCTTTCTTTTATCAAGCGATCTGCAAAAGAGTATAAACCATGAACCAACCAAATAATGATATTGCTAGCGAAGGCAGCTTGGCAGGGCAGTTTATGGCTGCGTTTCGTAACTTATTGATGAATATTGATGACATGCTACCGGCTACAGTGGTGAGTTATAACGATAAAACCAATCGAGCTGTTATCAAACCGTTAGTGATGATGGTTTCTACCGAGGGGAAAAAAATTGGGCGTGCTTCGGTAGCGAACATCCCGGTTTTCCGCTTTGGAGGAGGAGGTTTTTTTATCCGAATGCCCATTAAAGCAGGGGATTTTGGTTGGCTCAAAGCCAATGACCGCGATATCAGCTTAGTCTTTCAACGGGGCGGTTTAGAAGATGAACCGAATACAGCGCGCTTACATACTTTTAGTGATGCTATGTTTTATCCGGACACACTTAAAGGCTGGCTGATTGATGGAAAAAATACCGATGCGCTAGTCATTCAGTCTATGGATGGCTCAGTATGTTTGTCATTACATGAAGGAAAAACTGTATTAGATTCACCCATTTTTGAGGTTAATGTGCCTGAAACCACCTTTAACGGTAATGTCACGATCAATGGTAACCAGGCGGTGAATGGAAACAGCGACTCAAACGGTGGCACGATGAAACATAATGGTAAGGATATTGGCTCAACGCATAAACATAGTGGTATTCAAAGCGGTAATAGCAACACAGGAGCCCCAATATGATGACCTTCGATGTTAACGACAATAACGATATTTATATTGGCAGTAGTGGCAACTTAGCGATAGCAAACGCTGAAAAAGCAACGCAAAACCGTTGCGAGCATTACGCCAAAGCGATACGCGGTGAAATGTTACATAAGCTAAATTCGGGGCTCCCGTATTGGAAAACAACCTTTGGGCGGCAAGTGGACATGCCTTTGTTTGAGTCTGCTTTTCGCAGCCGAATGGGGGAACTGGATGATGTGACCTCCGTGGTGTCATTTTCGGCAGTGATGGCGGATAACACACTGAATTATACCGCGGTGATCCAAACTATTTATGGGGAGATAACACTTAATGGCTGATTATCAATATATTACATCACAAGGTGTCATTGTGCCTGATACCAGCACTTTACGTGATGAGGTCGAAAATGAATTTAAAAACCTCTTTGGTCAACAACTCGATGTGTCACCTGAAACGCCGCAAGGTGCACTTATCACCATGGAAGTTGAGAATCGGGATGCAATCGCACGAAATAATGCCGAGCTAGCCAATCAAATTAACCCTGATTTAGCCGGCGGTATATTTCTCGATGCAATATGGGCGTTAATGGGCGGTCAGCGTTTTGATGCGACCCATTCATTTTTGACACAGGTTAAATTCACCGGTACTGCCGACACCTTGATCCCTAAAGGGTCGCAAGCAGCAACGCTGAGTGGTGATTTATTTGAAACCACCAACACTCTGATTATTGGTAAGGATGGCACTATTACAGGGGATATGCGCGCCATTAAAACGGGGGCGATTGAGTGTGGGATTGGGCAACTGAATAAAGTGGCTAGCTCCGTATTAGGTTGGGAAACCGTTTATAACCCGAGTAATGCAATACTGGGGAGAAATGCGGAATCAGACTTACAGGCAAGGCGGCGGCGTAAGCAGACATTAGCTAAGAACACGGTCAGCGTGGGTGAAGCGATTACCTCTGCATTATATGAACTAGAAGGTGTGCGTTCCCTTGCTTATAGAGAAAATCATACCAGTCAGCCGATGGTTTTTGAGGGGATCACCCTAGTGCCTCATAGTATTTATGTGTGTGTTGAAGGGGGAGATAAAGATGCGATTGCTCGTTCGCTATTACGTACAAAAACGCTCGGAGCATCTTTTAATGGCAATGAAGAAGTTAATGTTTTAGACACAATCAGCGGCCAAACTTATCCCGTTAAGTTTGATCGGGCGAAAGAGATTGTGTTGTTTTGTCGTGTGACAGTAAAAAAAGCTACCGTTGATGCACAAACCATTATCCCAGCTGCGGTTGAGTCATGGGCTAATGGGGATATCGATGGTGAGGGGGCTTTAGTGGTTGGGCGAGATGTTTCGCCATTTGAAATATCAGCGGGTATTAATGCGGTTGAGCCTCGCTTATTTATTACGCATGTTGAGCTTTCAACTGATGGCAAAGCTTGGTCATCGAATAACTATAAAATAAATATGAATGAGGTGGCAAGAATCAAACGCAGTGCAGTACAAGTGGTGATGGTATGACGAAAATCCAATCGTTTGATTTCCATTCAGATTTATTGCGCGCCATTCTTTGGCAGTATGAAGATGCTGAAAATCTTAAGGTATTAGCACAATATAAAGCGAATTACTTTGAACGTGCGACAACGCAGTTTTGGAGTGGTTGGTATCGTGATGTGTTCAATATTGATACCGCTAATGAGTTAGGTTTAAATATTTGGGCACGTATTCTTGATGTACCACTGGGGATTGATGTTTTTCCTAGTGATATAACGAAAATTGGTTTTGGTTTTGGCAAAAAGAAAGCCAATTTTAACGCTAATTTTCGGCGTAATACCGATTACACCTTATCCCTGACAGTTGAGCAAAAGCGTCTGGTTGTGCGTATGCGTTATTTTAACCTGACGCAAAGCCCAACGGTTACCAATATAAATCAGTTCCTTAAACAGTTTTTCTGGCAAGCAGATAGCAAAGTGTTCGTGCTAGACCCGCTGGATATGAGTTATCTGTATTATGTGTTTAGTTTCAATCCTGACGAACGTTTACGGGTGCTTCTTGAAAATTTTGACCTAATGCCTCGCCCATCTGGGGTTGGGGTTAAATATCGTATCGTGACGAAGAAATCGTTCGGTCACGGCCAACATCGTAAAAACTTCCTCAGTAGTAATTTCGGAGCATAAAATCCATGACAAAAATATTTAAAATCCCCTTTGCAACACAAGGGGACAGAACTTCTATTCCTGATGATGTACAAGCGGATGGCGCAGTATCTTACACGCAGGGCTATAGTTATGATTATGAGCGCGACCAAATAACGGACCCTGCGGCGAAAGATATTGAACGTGAAAAGATGAACGGTATGTTTCACGATATTACGGAGGCGATTGGTGAGCTGCAAAGTTTGGGGCTACCTAAATGGGCAGCAGAAGCTAAACCATACCCGATCCGCGCCATTGTTTATCATAAAAATAAGGCATGGCAGTCGAAAGTTGAGAATAATAGCAATGAACCAGCTGCTGGAGCAGCATGGCATGAATTAAAAGCAGATTTAACTGCCAGCGATATCAATGTTTATAATAAAACCGAATCCGACAAGCGTTTCCAGCCATTAGGTAATTATCTTCCTGCTGGTTATAGCTATTCAAAAGTGGAGTCCGATACTCTTTATCAACCTAAAGGTAACTATGCCCCTGCTGGGAACTACGCACTTAAGGGGGAAAGCTACACCAAAGCAGAAGCAGATGGGCGATATCAACCCAAAGGAAGTTATCAGCCTGCGGGGGATTATGCGACGAATAGTGCTTTAACTAACGGCCTAAATACTAAGCTTAATATCAGCAGTGTTGTTCAGGCAACGGGCAGTTCAACAACGGCGGTCATGAGTCAAAAAGCAGTGACTGACGCCTTACAAAATGCGGTTAATCTTAATACAATTTACCCAGTTGGTATTGTGGTGTGGTTTGCTCAAAATAAAAACCCAAATACGTTATTTCCTGGCACGAAGTGGCAATATATTGGTGAAAATAAAACGATTCGATTAGCCAATTCGAGTGGTAATAATGTGTTAAGTAGTGGTGGTAGTGATTCGATTAAGTTAATGGAAGCACAATTACCTGCACATAATCATAGCTTCTCAGCAACAACCAGTAGTTTTGATTATGGGACGAAAACGACAAATAGTACTGGAGCTCATACTCATACATTTACAGGGGTAAAAAGATTAACAACAATGCCTAACGCTACAAATGGAGGGAGAATTGCGTGGGTACAAGAGGAACAAACAACAGGTTCTTCTGGCGCCCATACCCACACCGTCGCAATAGGTGGCCATACCCATACAATCTCAGGAACAACAGGTAATAAAGGTAGTGCTGCTGTAATTACAGTAACCAACGCCTATATTATGTTAATGGGTTGGTATCGTATCTCATAAGTAATTATTGAAGCTAAAGTGGCGCAGTCAGTGCCACTTTTTGATTGCTGTTTATATAAATCAATTAGTTGACTAAATAATTCTAATCATTCACTGTTAATTTTAGATACAAATACATTTGTATCAACTATGAACTTAAAACTGTCGTAATTGTATTCTGAACAAATATTAATATGGGATGCTCTATCACATGTAAGGAATCAATGATTAAAAACGTATAAAATTTAGTATACTTTCTTCTATTAGAGAATATTGTGCGATATTTTACAATAGCTTGAGCACTTCATCTTTATATAATATCAATTTTTTTCATTATAGTGCATCCAGTCGTTAATATTATTTTCTACTTCCCACTCCTTAATTTTACGTATTATTGACTATTAATCGAGATATAAATGATTAATTCAGTGTTTGTCTTATTGTTTTAATTACTTTAATACAGTGAAATACCGTTGCCAAATACAAGGAGATATTATGTATATTAATTTTGCTTATGATATGGTAAACATAGGTTGGTTAACATTTATTATCTTTATGCCTATAGACCCGGTTTTTTCCTATTCTGCGCTATTGGAAATAACGACACTTTCGGTAAAGTAACCTTATTATAATCGGTTAAATAGAGATTGAGGCAACAACAATAATCACATATAAAGCAGCTATTCCCAAAACAGCACCAATGATTGTCCTAGCAAAAAGGCAGCTAAGGCTGATTGGCGGCGATTTAGGGAGTAGCGCTGAAAAACTCCAATAAGCAAGAACGAGTAATAAAAAAGAAAAAAACAAAAGATAAGTAATAGTGAATGCCACTTCGAGTCCCCTTAAATTAAATATTATTAAGTTTAAGGTATTTGGAGTTTATATGCGATAAGAAAAAATACAGAAAATTGATGGTAATGATATAAATCGCGAGATTTTACTATTCAGCATGAGTTAGATGAATTTTGCTCTATCAACCATCGTTAAATAGAGCAGTACATATTCTACAGTATAGTCATTACAAGTGTTGCTGATGCTGTAAATTCCCCAGTTATTGATTTGTTTGGATCGTTTATTACAGGAGCAACTTCGAGTACATCTTGCCCCGTGCCATTAGTCAACACAGTATTAAATGATGTGTTCGGCTTCACAATAAGGCCATTGTATTTTATCATGATCCCTATATCATCCCGGAGAGAGGTAGAAACCAAATCAGAAGAAAAACTAGCAGGGTTAGCGATAATAGTAACCTTTATATCTTGGCTTATCGACGTATTGCAAGAATACAATAGTGGGATAGTCTTGATATAGCTATCACCAGTTTGAGTTATCCTTGTATTATCAATATCACCAAAGTCAATGTTAATATCTTGGTTGTTATTAATCTGGCATATAATTGGTAATAAAATTGTTTGCCCGGTTGTGTAAAATTTTGCTGAAGTAGAGTTATTTAAGCTGCTAAAAATATAAATTGAATCATAAACAGAGAATAATTCAATTCCAGGGGGAACATTGACAAAACCGTTCAACTGATCTTTTCTTAATCGTAAGGTAATTAACTGTTCTACACCATAGGAACCATTAAGAAAATTCAAACCTTCCCTTAATGAACCTACATCACGACCACTACCACTGGTAGGCGTATGAGGTATTGTGGCTCCATTAAAACCTGTTGTTTGAATTTTTATATCCAAATCGTCACTTAGTTTTAAAAAACCATTGCCGTATTCGGATTTAGGTAGTGAACTTCTTGTATTATAATATGCCATTGGATACATATAACTACCTGAACCTGAACTTTCAGGTTTAAAACGACAAACTATAGGATAAGGACCTTGAGGAGACCTATAATTATATAAAACAGATGAATTAGCTTTGCTATTAGTAAAGGAGCTACCACTAAGAGTTACATTAAATATATTTGACTCTTTATAATCCCAGCAAGTATTTTCGATATCAGCAGCAATAGAGTTTTGTAAAAAAAGAAAGTTAAGTAGAGTTAGAATAAATATTGTTTTAGTTACGGTTAATATTTTTTTTATTGAATATATCATATCATTACAACCTAAGGATAGTTGATTAATAAATTAAGATTGGCATTAAAATCACCATCTATAATTTGATTATTTTCAATTGCATCGGTATATGCTTGTATGTATGCATTAATTGTTATAGTATTTTGCCCATTAGTGATTTTCTTTCTTAAAATACTTTTGTTTATTTTTATATGCTCACCATCAATAGTTTCTA
This sequence comes from Providencia sp. NPDC089933, assembly GCF_049545585.1. NCBI lineage: Bacteria > Pseudomonadati > Pseudomonadota > Gammaproteobacteria > Enterobacterales > Morganellaceae > Providencia > Providencia sp. NPDC089933. Next base: position 26,602 of record NZ_JBMWDT010000017.1, on the reverse strand, counting down.
TACCTATTGCTATCCCTTTTGCCGTACCATTGATTGCCAATAACTCAGGAAGTATTAAATCTCCATCACCAATAAAGCTAATTTCCACATCATTACCCAATGAAGTATCACACTCTTCTAATTGTATTGTAAATGGATATCCAATCGTCCGGGTGTGGAGATACAAGGTTTTTTTAATTACATTTCCAATTTCTATGGTTTGGTTTCTAGAGTTTAAATTTAATACACATGGTTCAGAGACAATTTCCCCATGCATATATAAATCACCATTTCTAGAAAATGCGTTTGAAATAAAAGCTGAGTACAGAAAAAATATGATATAAATATAATACATAGAGTCCCTTATTAAAAATAAGTTGAAACCAAAGTTGCCGTGGCTGAAAAATAACCAACATCAAGTGGTTTTGTCATATCTAACATTATTGGTGTAATAGTAAACTCATATATACTGTCACTTTTAGCTGCTAAAAATTTATTAAGTGTAATTGGGTTACCAATGTTATCGTTAAATATAATTCCTAAATTTTCTTTACTTGTTGATATTACATTGTTGTTGCCGCTAACAGCATTTCCTTGAATTTGAATGTATAGGTTTTTATTTAAACTACCTTTACATTTCATTGGAATATTAATTTTTTTTGCGTATTTTTTTCCATCAACTTTTTTGAATCCAATCATACCAAAATCAATATCCATATCTACCTTGTTGTTGAATTCACATCCAGGCTCAAATAGACGGCCCTTAAACTGCATATCAGTTCCATAACCAAGAATTGAAGATAATGATGTAGAATGAAAAAAAATTAATGATATTAATAAATATTTATTTGGCATAAATTTCTCAAATTTATTTAACTTGGCATTTATGGTTTAAACACTGAAAATCTAATGTTGGACGACCACCATAGTCATTGATATATGTAAGTGTGAAATTATCATAAACAGTCGTTGTTAAATTTGTGCTACTCATTGGTGAAACTGTAATAGGAGAAAATTGGTTATCACTTTTTTTATTGTTGTAGGATTGTATGTCAGTTATGGTAATATAATAACCAGTTGGGTTTTCAATAGTATAGCCATTTTTTTCTTTAGTTAAAATAAGTTTATTTTGCCAAGGTTTGCCTGAGTTTGTCATTATTGAGCTAGGCCGATAGAATAATTTAATTTTTGTTTGAAGTGCAATCTGCATAATATTAGGCTTATCACTACGAGGTGGTATTTCTCTAAGGTTAAAGTAAAAAAGAGTTTCTCTATCTTGTGGTAAATCCTTTACTTCTGGTAATGAAGATATGCGAATCATACTTTTACTTCCCGGTTCAATACGTTGAATAGGCGGAGTAATTAATAATGGTTTTGTTACTTTATTGAAGTTTTCATCTTCAATCCATGCTTGAGCTAAATATGGCAACTGATTACTTTCATTGCTTATTTTTAAACTTATTGCTTTTGTTCCTTCTTCATATATGGCGCGTGTTCGGTCTAATGCTATTGCAGCACTACTATACTCTGAATTTAATAATGTAAGTATAAAAAATGCATAAATGGACGTCTTTTTCATTTCATCTCCTAAATATAATTATTTAATTCTTTTAAAATCACAAGGAAGTAACAAATCTTGATTAAGTTCGATTTTTTGTGGAATTTCAATCTGACACTGTGGTGTTCCATTCCATTTAACATGCAAGGTTTCACCAATATTAAAACCTGCTATATAAGCTAATCCATTATCACCAACGATCCCAAGCTCTCTGCCTTTCTCATTTTGAATGCTAGCTCCAAAAGGAGGATAGTTGCCTTGTTTTAATCTAACAATGACAAAACCTTTATTCCCCCGAAGTATACTGAATTTACGGTAACCGATAGCACCGTCTGTGAGAGCAGATTCAACAATACTACTATTAACATCTATGTCATCAGCTATTTGATTTACATCAATACTGGTATCTGTGCGATAATAGCTATTGATATTTGTGAGCACAGCAATTCCGAAATAATTACTATGTATTATTCCATTATTAATTGGGATGTTTTCAACACCTTCTGTACTCAGCATTAATCTTGTACCACCATTAATACCTGAAGGATGAAAAGCAGCACCATTCATTGTGGCTGTCAGGCCTCCTTGAATTGAAGCTCCCACGGAGCTATATTGCTGTTGAGCATATGACGCATTGACGCTAACATCAGCTATATCATTACGATGGCTATAATAGCCATTAATCATAGTATTTATTTCTTGTGTTGATTTATGTGACTCACCAATAGACATTCTATAGTTATTATTTATGTCTATATTATCTGTGAAATTGACAGATTGATTAATATAGTTACTAGAGCTTTGACCGTTATAGCCAAGGCTTTGACCATTTCCTAAAGGCAGGCTAATACCCACCGAAATACTATCATCTGTACGCTGATTTCTTTGACTTCTTACCGCAGAAATATTAATGGATAGATTTTTTTGATTTAAAAAATCAAAATATCGGCTTAGTGACAAACTATAGTTATTTTCTTCTGGTTTATCCCAGTAGCTTTGATGTGAATACGTAGAGTATAAACTTAATCTTGCATCTGAGAAGTTTTTATTGATTGTTACGGTATACATTTCTTTATTTTGTTTTATATCATTATTATGATAACGTAAATTTAAAAATTGATTCATCGTTACATAATTACGCTCAGAAAATCTGTAGCCAGCAAAAGTTACTTCACTATCGTAATCATCAAATCTTTTGGAATAACTTAGCCGATAAGATTTACCTGATTTAGTATTGGAGCCCGGAATTTGTGCGTGTGATTGTGTAACATCGGCAGATAAAGCTCCCAATAGAAATAAATCTCTACCTATACCAACGGATAAAGAATTGAACCCATCAGTCATAATTCCCCCGCCGTAAAGAGACCAGCTATTCGCAACACCCCAAGAGATTTCATTGCTAGCAAAGAAATCTCCTTGTATTTTATGCTGAAACGTTGAAGGTCGTCCTACGGCTATTTTGTAACGTAAAGATCCTGGTCTCGTCAGGTAAGGAACATTAGCAGTATCAATATAAAATATTTGTTCTGTTCCATCTTGTTCTTGAACTTTAACCTTTAATTTTCCACTTACAGCACTAGTCAGATCGCGAATTTGGAAGGGACCTGATGCGACGGTTGTTTCATGTATTACTCGATCGTGTTGAGTTACGGTAACTGTGGCATTAGTTTTTGCAATACCCCTAACTTCAGGAGCATAACCCCTTAAATTGGGTGGAAGCATTCTTTCATCAGTAACTAAGCTAGCACCAGTATATCTAAATGAGTCGAATATATTTGATTGAAAAAAATTCTCACCTAAGGTAGCAACAGCGTGAATATTGGGTATTGGTCTAAATGCATACCATCTAGACCAATCAAATTTATTTATTGTATGATTCGATGACGAAGCTTTAGTATGGTTACCTTGGTAGTCTGCACGCATTCTCCATTTACTTATATTTGCACCTACAGTACCACTAACACTTAAATTTCTTGTGGACCCATTGTTATCAAGGCGGTTCAAATCCATATTTAGATTATAGTCTACCAGTAAACCATTTATTCCATCATCCCATTGAGATTGTGGTAACCAGTTAGTGTCGCGATATTCTAAATAGAAATTTGGCATGGTTAAATATAGTGTTCCATCTGCAACATTTGCCTTAATATTTAAACCTTTTAAAGAGCTGAAATCAGCACACTGTTGTTGGTGCCAAGTTTTAACTTCTTCTAGGGTATTTTGAGTCAAACCAAGTTTATTGACTAACTAGACAGGAAAACAAATATCTGTTTTTTTAGGGTCTATCTCATTTGCATAGAATGAAATTGATTGTTCTTCATTTTCAATTTTTTGATTATTCAGGAAAATATTTAGCAGGTAATCACCAGGCATTACATAATCAGAATCTTTAAATCTAGATAAATCTATATTACTTCTATCAACTGAATCAAGCACATCAGTATTAAATTCTATCGCTTCTGAATTAAAACAATAGCTCATGGTCAACAGTGGAATGATAACTACTGCTTTATATTTAGTTTTTTCCCTATTAATCATAGCTAATTCCGTTAAGTTATTAATTTCGATAAAGTCATAAATATTTTTATAATTTCAGTGACTGTATGTAATACAAACTGGTTTTGTTTTTTATAATTAATAATGAGGCGATAAAATAAATAAAATTAAATATAACTATATACTGCCCATAATGAAGAATTAGATGAATTAATTAGTTCATATGGGCAGTTGTTATAATTTATTTAATAATGTATTAGTTATACAAAGAGAAAATTATGGGTATGCAAGTGTAAAGTTTGCTACACTGCTAAATTCGCCTGGGGTAACTTCCCCTGTTGCTGAACTACCTTGTAAGTATGCAGAAAATACTAATTTATTATCCCCATTTAATAAGCTGCGTGCTGCTGACGGCGTACCTAATGTAATTTGTGTACCGCTACCGTCCGTAACAACAACGCCTGCGCCTTTAGCACTACCAGTTACACCTAAAAGCTTGTTGTTTATTGCATCTTTAGAGCCATCAAATGTGATAGTTACATTTTTTTTCGTTGTAGTATCACATTTTTCTAATCCAATGGTAAAATTACGGGGAGTTGAATTTCCTGCATTTGAAAGTAACACACTTGAAATTTGACCAAGATCAACGGTTTGGTTAGAACTTTCTGGTGCGATAGAGCATGGTGAATCAATAATTGAACCTGTAAAAGTCACACTACCTGATCCTTGCTCTTTTGGAGCTGTAGCTGTTTCTGGTTCCACTGCAGCTGCACCAAAAGCCATAATACCTGAAGTTAAAGCTAAAGATAAAAAAACTTTATTCAATTTCATATTTCATCCATTAATTAATATTTATTTTAAAATTTAAAGTAGTAACAGATAAAGTTAATCAAGTTACTAGTGTTTTCTGTAGGCTTTCTTACTTATGGAATGGACTTCAGATTTATCAATAATTAATTTTATAAAATTATTAAATAAAATATCATTCCTCTCCTTGCCTGTTTTAAATATTAATCTCTAAGCTTGTAATTTGTTTAATTAAAAAGACTTAAATTTTAATAATTAAGATTTTATTTTTATCTCATTGGATAAAATCTAATAAAATCAAGTTGTTATGTTGTTTCTTAAATTATCTTAAATATATTTGTTGGTGTTTTTATGGCTGTTGATGTTTGTGATTTTTTATTTATATGGATAGGGAATGTTAAATTTTTGTTTTTTTATAATCATTAATTCTCTCGTAACTTATGAATAATTATATGTTTTTTTTATTTAAGAATATTTAATTAAGAAAAATAAAATATATGTTGTAATGTACTTCTTCTTAAGGATGTTTTTAAATTTATGGTTTTTTATAATTTTAGTTTTTTATCTTACTTAAAATAGTCTTTTTAGTCGGGTATAGAATATTTTGGTTAAGGCCTTGATGATAATGATTATTATGTGAATTATTATTAATTGGTACTGAAAATTTAAATCTTGAAAATGTTTAAATGTTAAAATACACTTATTATGAGTTAGGGGGGAGTATGAGTAAAATACAGCAAGTCATTTTTGATGATACGATTCTTTATGATAAAGAATCGGCAAAAATTATAAATTTATTAAATACAAATGAAGTGGCAACATTAACTGTTCCGGCAAATGAGTGTTTATCCATTGTATTAAAAAATTCACCTGAAGTAACAACTCAGAAACAGTTATTTCATGAGGTTTGGGAGGCTCATGGTATTCCAATAAATTCGAATACTTTTTATCAAAATATTTCAATTATAAGAAAGGCCTTTAAACAACTAGGGTACACACCTGATGTTTTGATTACAATACCACGGCGTGGCATTGTAATATCAAAAAATATAGATATTAAAAAAGTAAAAAACCATCATTTAAGTGAAAAAAAACCATTGGCAGTTATCGAAAAACCATTGACAGTTATAGAGCAGCCTTTAGTTAAGAAAAACACCACTAAAAAAAATAAATATCATGTTAATCTTTCAGTGGTTTTTTTAATATTACTATGTTTGGTAATGGTTTTTCTTTATTATAACAATATGAGTAAGATTGTTTCTCCCTTCTCTAGTTATAAATATATGGGTAACTATAATGATTGTAGTATCTATGCTAGTGAAAGTTATTCAAAAAATTTCTTAGATAATATATTGAAAACTATCGGTGGGGTAGCTTGTTATAATAATGAAAAACTATATTTTTCAGTATATTCAAACCTACCAAGAATATCAGTGATTAAATGTAATGAATATATTTATCTATCTGAAAGTATATGTAGTTCGTACTATTATTATTTAAAAGATAATTTAAAATGAAAAGAATATTAATTCCTGTTGTTTCACTTTTTTTATTTATATCGTCAATATTTTTCTATCTTAATAGCTATAAAAATCGTATACCTGATCTTAATTGTTACGCCCAAGTTCGCTATAGTTATTTTACTGATAAAGGGTTTGATGTGATGGATACTGGTATTGGTTTTATGCTAGAAAATGGTGAAGGTACAATATCTTATTCAGCAACCTTAAAAAAAGAAAACTCCATTTTTAATATAAAGAGAGATATAAAAGTAAATTATAAAGTCACTGATAATAATTCTTATTTAATGACTGTTTCTAATATTAAAATATCGCCTTTAGATAATCTACCAGATAACTTGGCATATATTTATATGTATGGTTATACACGAGAAAAGGGGGGGTGGTTTAATGTTAATGTGAAGGAGAATGGGGAGAATAGCTACATTATGTATACAACTACAATCCCCCAATTTTTTTGCAAAAAAACATAATTTTATTGTCATATAGTGCTTTTTATATTTTAAATTTTCTAAAAAATAATTATTTAAAGTTTATTCACATGTTCATGCTGTGGTTCATATATATTATTACCACTGTATACTTGTATTAACCAATGATAGGAATAAACAGTGACTAAGCATAATGTTAATGAACAATTTTTAAAAGCAAGTCAAAGAGTTAATAATATTAATAAATGTATAGGGTTCTTTCTCAAGGATATTAGAAAAAGTAATGATCTTACAGGAGAAGAAATCGCTAAAAAACTTTGTATTAGCCAGCAACAATGGTCTCGTTATGAAAGAGGTATTAATAAATTAAGTATAGATAAGCTATTAATTATTTTGCTGATACTAGACGTCTCTCCTTATGAGATTTTTGATTATATAGCAACTGAAGTTTACAAAGGAAAAGAATCAGAAATTATGATATCCCTTTAATGCTAATACAACGGAAGTTAACTATGCACCGGATAAGTTATTCCATCCCTTTATCAGTATATTAGGCTTAAAAATAAATATGTTGATAAAGCCTTTGGCAACTTCTGTATTGTCCATATTTGCTAATCAAAAAATGGCAGATCATATGGTCTGCCAAATGTTATTTTGATAGGGGACTAAAATTCGATTTAATCTCACAAATTAGCGAACAGCTAAATTTTAAGCGACGAAATAATTGTTGCTTCCATTTTCTCTGGTGTAGTGAAAGGGGCGAAGCGTTTGAGTGGTTTACCGTCACGGCCGATCAAGAACTTAGTAAAATTCCACTTGATTCGACTCCCCATTAGGCCGGGTAGCTCGTTTTTCAGGTAACGAAATATTGAGTGAGCCGAGCTCCCGTTAACGTCTACTTTCTCGAATATAGGAAAGCTCACGCCATAGTTAATAAAACAGGTCTGCGCGATTTCCTCAGCGCTGCCGGGCTCCTGTTTACCGAATTGATTACAGGGGAAACCAAGTACCACAAAGCCCTGAGGCGCGAATTTCTTATAGAGTGCTTCAAGGCCATTGTATTGCGGCGTAAAGCCACAATGGCTGGCAGTATTAACGACGAGAACCACCTTACCCGCGTAGTCAGTCATAGAGATGAGTTGCCCATTGAGACTTGTCGCTGTCAGTTGATGAAAGGTGTTCATAGTAGGACCCTCATAGCAGTACCAGATAAGTAAGCCTGTTGGTTATTAACATATCACATTAACATGTTCTTGTTTGACCTGCCTCTCAGGCTGATCAGCCAATTGCATAGAGATGGGAACTGAAATGTTGAAATCCAGCAGCCAAGCTAGTTTAGTACTACTATTCGGCTGCCCTTCATTAATCACACAGTACTCAACTGATCCAGAATAGAAATAAATACTATGTAAAACTTTGAGGCTCTTCTAAATTAAACTGTGATTGTCCTTTAGATTTTGCAGACTTAAAGTGAAAGATCCCAAAAAAGCTGACTTTCCTCAGACGCATGACCAATCTTTCGTATTAGGGAAAAAGGAATCGAGTTACTCTCATCGAGAGTCTTTCCGATAATATTAGCAGCATTTAGGTATTCATATCTCAGTCCAAAGCTGGCCACCATAGTAGGTTCCGCTGAGTGAGTACGATCTAAGAGTGCTTGATTGAACTCGATAAACTGAATGAGCGTGGCACCTGCGGCTTTTAATCCAGTGAAAATAGAATCAAACAGTTCAGGATGGAGTGCCCGTGTAAACACTGCGATAGTCTGGCCCTTAAGATCCGCAGGCTTCAGATTATTGACCTTCGCGAGGGGATGATTGGCAGACATCAGTAGTTCAAGCTTGAGCTCACAGAGTAACATTGTCTCAATTTCAGAATGGTGTACTTCACCCAACACAAAAGCAAGGTCTAAACCCCCCTTCAGAACCCGATCAATCAGCCCTGAGCTCCAGCCAATATCGAGTTCAACACTGATATCGGGATAAATTAACGCAAATTGGTCGACCAGTTCTTGTCTGCGAACAATGTGGTTGCCGTAAGGAGGAGAACCAAGCCTAAGGTGACGCTCATCTCGGTGTTGCAATTGGGACGCAAGAGCTTCGGTCAGCATCATTGATGCGTGTACGCCGCGTGCTGCTTGAAGTAGCTCGTAGCCCTGTTTGGTTAAGGCAATATTACGAGTGTTCCGAGTAAATAGGGGAAACCCTAACTGCTCCTCAAACTTTTTCAATCGGGCAGACAGCCACGGTTGAGCTACATGTAAACGCTCAGCTGCTCGAGTGAATGAACCTTCCTCAGCGATTATCGCAAACTGCACCACAAGGCGCGGATCAAGCTTCATTGAGCAATTCCTCATTTATATCGCAGAGATCTGCATGTTGTAGCGTAATGTTTAATGACCGTCGCATTTTAACTAAATCCTATTGGAATTATAACGAAATCTTAACCGCTATACTGTTAGCATGTATATTGTTATTTATACGAAATTTGACTTAATTACGAGAAAATTCGTCTTAGACATGGCTTCTTGATAGAGGGATACTTCCATCGAAATCTGTACTAATCCACTACTGGTAAATTGGTTTGGCGTACGGCCACAATTGTTAGCATTAGTGTGAAATAAACAAATTTGGAGGAATGCATGGACACGAAACAGAGGTTCGACCAACTTAAGAATACGGAACGCCTCAATGACGAAATTCTGTTTGAATTCTTTGATTCGCTTTCACCCGTTTCTACAGATGAAGTTCTGGGGCGCTGGAAAGGTGGTGATTTCAATACAGGGCACTGGTGCAATCGTGCTCTGATAGAAAGGAAATGGTACGGAAAATGGTATCGTAGCAAGATGGACGCAGTGCCACTTATCTGTTATGACGACCAAAATCGCCTATTTTCAAGTCAGGCAATGAAGGGTGAAGCCTCGCTTTGGGATGTAGAATTCCGTGGAAAAGTCTCGACTACCATGATCTACGATGGTGTACCTATCTTCGATCATTTACGTAAAGTTGATGAAAACACACTGCTCGGCGTCATGGATGGTAAATCGTTGGAGGGCTCCCCTGATATTGTTGATAACGGCAAGTACTACTTTTTCTATCTTGAAAAGGTAGATAGTTTCCCAGTCGAATACGTGGAAGAGTGAAAAACTGTTTATGTGGGCAAACGCGGCTATTGCTCGCCGCGAACAAGCTCAAAAGCAGTGTTGAGTGATTTGAAATTTGGATAGGAGAATCCATGATGAAAGCCGCTGTACTCAATACGCCTAACGGGCTCTTTTCGATTGAGAATATTGAGATTGACCACCCGAAAGGGCGCGAGGTTCTGGTGGAGGTCAAAGCATCTGGCCTTTGCCATACGGACTTACATATTGCAGAGAATAACTACGGCTTTCCGCTGCCAGCCGTACTAGGGCATGAACTAGCTGGAATTGTCAAAGAGATAGGCCCTGAGGTCAGAGAGTTCGCTATTGGTGACCATGTGGTTGGTTCTCTGGTTCAATATTGCGGCCATTGCGAAGCCTGCTTGGACGGACGAACTTACCAATGCGAGCATCCTGAGGAAACTATGCGAGGTGCAGGGGATGGACAGCGTCTAACCCTTAATGGTGAGCCAGTCTTACCGATGTTTGGTACTGCTGCTTTTGCAGAATTCACTTTGGTACATGAGAATCAGCTGGCTAAGGTTCCCAAAGAGTTACCTTTTCCTCAAGCTTCAGTTCTAGGCTGCGGTTGCGTAACAGGAGCCGGAGCTGCGATTAACACCGCTGCGATCAGACCAGGAGATACGGTCGCTGTGATTGGTGTTGGTGGCGTGGGTCTTAACGTCATCTCTGGCGCACGGCTTGCTGGAGCTATACGTATTATTGCCATTGATACTCAACCGGCTAAAGAGGAACTCGCTCGTCGGTTTGGTGCGACTGATTTCGTATTGGCGGGAGATGGTGATCATGTTGAAACGGTTCGTACCATGACGAATGGCGGAGTTTTACATGCTTTCGAGGTGGTAGGTGCAAAATCTACCATTGAGCAGTCTGTCAAGATGTTAAGAAAGGGAGGTACTACCTATGTGATTGGTATGCCGAAGCCAGATAACCCCATTAGTGTTGATGCCTTGGAGGACGTGTTGCTTAATCAGGCAACTATTAAAGGGGTTTACATGGGGTCTTCGAATATTAAGCATGATATTCCTATGTATGCCAATCTTTATTTACAAGGACGTTTTAACTTGGATGACCTCATTTCCAAACAGATCGATATCGATGAAATTAACGAAGCTTATCAGGAGCTTAAAAATGGCGGCATTGCACGAAGTGTAATCACCCGCTTCTGACCCAACTCATAAGGAAGCCGCATCATAGATTTCAGTCAAACGGATACATCCTGTACCTTTATTGGCAATGAGATTGTTATTTTAGGGGGCTTGTAAGGGCAATGTAAATCACGGATTCTAGCCTGTGTTTATAAGACCTTTAAAACACTCTGAAAAACTTAAAATCACATAAAATCATGCAGTAAGGTATTATCTTACTGCATGAAATATTAAGGTGCCCTTCATGAATAATCACCACTTCGCGATAGGGATTTCATTGGCTTTGGGCACAGGTACACTATCAGCACAAGCTCAATCATCCGATGATAATGTGATAGTGACAACGATGATAGTGACAAAGCCAACTGGTTGTGTTGGCCCGGAGAAAAGGCGACGTCTGTAGATCTGATATGTGCTGTACACTACGGTTACCAAGACTGATGGTTCAACAACTATCGAAAACGTTAAAGTAAATCCCAACGCACCGATAGGTTATTTTTATGTCTATTTATACCGTCTTGCCTGCTATCTAGTTTAACGAGCGTCACCTTCCTCTAATCTAAGAATTTTTGTTTTAAATTCTAAAATTACCTTGTTATACCGAGGCACTTATTTTTATTTTATAGTATTCTTGAACAATTACCTTTGCGTCTATAATAATGGGTTTTAATTTGGCATAGTTATTAATAATAGCAATTTAATTCTAAATTTAAATTGAGTAATTTTAATTTAGTCATTTTTAGATATTCATTTATGTATTTTTCGTATATGGCTAACGGATTGTTTTTGTGTTGCTAGTTTAAGGAAATAGCTACATATAATCGCAAATATACCACCAATCAATGTTTCCATTATTCTTTCAAGTAAAAGATGGTAATCGATATGGTTAAAGTAAATTGACATTTCTATTAAGGATAAAACAAGTCCTGTAAGGCAAAATGTGCCAAAAACGTTGTTTTTTTTGCTGTTACTTATTGGGATTAGAAAAGCAAATAGATATATCAAAGCAAAGCCAACATACGGCATAAAGGCAGTAAAATTAAACGTAAAATATAAAATAAAAACAACAAGTAATGTGCCAATAACTCGATCTCTAGTTAACTTAATGATGTTAGTTAATTTAGGATTTAACACAAATATATATGTCAGTGGTGCCCAGAAGAAATGGTCAATATTAATTGCTCTAGAGGTCAAAACACATAAAAGCAACCCAAATGAATAGATTAGTGACTGAAAAATAAGGCTATATGATAATTTGTCTTTTTTTAGTGATATATACTTTTTTATTTGGAACATCGTAATTTTTTTACGGTTACTGATGGTGTAGCAAAATACAAGAGTTATGATTGTTCCTATCAGTAAGCCTATTACTAGGCCATCAAAGCTCGATTTGTTGAGTGTCGCCCCTATGATATAAAAAATCATGAAGTATTTAAATGACATATCCAATGAGGAGTCTATATTGTAAAACTGGTAGTAAATAAAAGGTGCTATGAAGAGAATTACCAAAAATAGGCTGCCGAAACCCAAAAAATAGCCCAAGGCAGAGCCTACAAAGACAAAAAAAGAACACAGTAGTGAATAGGTGATATTTTTATATTGGCTAGCTTTATTAAATATCGTGTAGCCATGCAGGGTTGAGAGTGAACTCCATAGTGTTGCATCAATGCCAGCAATGTAATAAGTAATAATAAAACTTACTACGAGGCATAATGTGAAATAAAAGCTCTCTAAAAAATTAATCATAGATTTACCTAGTTACTAAATGAAAAAGCAAGGGCTCAGTTTGCTCGATGTTCAAATTATGACTAAATCAAAAAACACATGAAAAGAGCCTGTTAAAAGGTATAGTACTATATTTTCTATTATTTCCAATAAATAGCGTAAATACTTTTTTCATACACTATAGTTTTCACTCTTCAGTTTCAATGAGAATAATTGAATTACTGATATTTTATGAGAGATGTGTTTTTGGAGCTCGTATTCAATTCGGTGAACAGTCTGTAAGATAGAGATATTTATGCTCAAAGTCGATGTAAAATGCGCATTTTGCCAATCAACGCATTTAGTTAAAAAACATGGATAGCGAATTGTTGAGCATCAATGCTATCGCTGCCAAGCCTGCGCCAAAGATTCCAAGTAGATTATGAATATCGGGCTTGCCAATCTGGGAAAAAGGATAAAATTATTGACCTCACGGTGAATAATGCAGGTATTTGTGATACTGCCAGAACCCCCCAGCATATTTATTGAACGCGAACACGATCTATTATGATGGTCTACATATTGAATGCATGACCGTTTTTAGGGTGTAGATGCTCTAAATCATTACAACTTTTTTGTAATTTTAAAATCGTACCCGTGTTAACAACAATTTTAAATTTTTCAAATTGTTGTTTGAATTTTCCGTCGGGTTTCTAAATAACCCGCCTCGCCCGTTAGGATGAGGTAATATTTTATGTGGAGGTGAGTATATTAATTGACAAGCATCTTTTTATGAATATACGGATATGATGATTATGTATTTAAATAGTAGAAGTATTCCCGTATAAAGATCCGGTATCGCTGATAGTGTGCGAAATAGATTCCCGCCATCATTGAGAGGTCATTGAGATTTTTTGAAATCTTCTATGCCTACCGGCTGGCGGGAGTTGAACCCGAGTCCGTAATTTATTAATTGTTTGATTATTAAAGGGTATTTTTATTAAGCTTCAATCATGTGCACTAGGCGTGCACATGGAGGTAAGTGTATGGTTCTATCGTAGCTATACATTAAATTTATTAGGTATAATTAAGTTCTGCTATATGCTGTTTGAGTGACCTTAGTTATCAAGTTTATATGCATAATCACCAACAATCGATGAAAATAATTCTAATAATTCTAACTTAGATCTTCCTGCCCCAGCTATTTTTACAAGCTCATGAAAACTAATTTCAATGTATTTATTTGTCCTAGGATTTAATAAAATACCCGTTTTCCACTCTTCTATACCGTCTTCAATTGATGATGAACAACTTAATAACCAGTAGATTAAAATTTGCCGATAATCGGATGAAGAAAAATTTTTACTACCACATTTAACTTCTATTAATGTATCTCTAATTGCAAAGTCGCCTTCTCCTTGTGCTATCCATTGATAACCAGGTATTAATGGTGATTTTATAATTTGTGAATTACCCTTTTGGTTATTAAGATACTTGATGGATTTAACTAGATTATTAGCAGTTTGATCTGCGATCTGCATCTCTACGTCTAATAATTTTTTAGGTAAAACCGCATCAAAATACTTGGACTGCCTTTCTAAGGCTACTGATAAGCATGTATCCCAATCGTCTTTTTTATTTTCAAGTAATTGTTCTGCACGGGCATAAGCAACTTCAAATAACATTGCCGAATTTATAGATACTTTTAAAAATAAACTTTCATCTATAAAGGTACAACTGGGGATAGGTTGGGCTTCTCGATTTAAATGAGCAATTATAGCTGGGAGCAGCTGGGGGAAAAGTAAATCACATATTCCAGGAATGTCTCGAGCTACGGTTCTGGGATCTTTGACAGGCAATCTAAAAAATCTCATTTTTTCTCAGACCTCTCACACCATGAAACATACACCTCACTAAAAGATGCTGTTCCTTTTGTTTCAATCCCTAAAGCCCATGCTTTATCAATTGATTTTGTTACTTGTTTTCTAAAATGAGTTCCATCATCTCCAAACTTAAAAGAGGCTAGCCATAGCATTCTCTGGATTTCAGGTGTAAAGCTAGGCCATTTATTCCTAGCGGAAATAAATGATGCTCTATCCTTCCAATTCCTAATACACTCGAAGCATGCTCTTTTGATAGCTTCAGATGAACTTGTTTCTAATTTTTCATGGACGTATATAGCTCTTTGTGAGGTGCTAGCTACTCTTAAAGCTCGCAGGTAATGCAAACAATTAGCTTCAGGCAAAAGCAGGTGTTCTGAATGGATAGCTATGTTATCTACCATCTGATCTAATGAACTATATATACTTGTATATTTTGTATCTGTTCTTATTGAAATAATGCCTTTTAAAATTGTGGAGAAAGAGGCTCTGAAAGAGTGCAAATTTCCTGGTGAAAGTAGTGTGTTACAAAGTTGTAGTGCTAATTTAGGATCATGAAGCTTTAACGTTCTACTTATTTGATTTACTAAGAATGTATCTGGTTGGCTTTTATGGATTTCTAAGTCAAGTAAGGTTTGGACATTTAGTTGCTCAACTGTTTCAACAAGTTCTTCATAATTGGAAATAGGATTATCTGAGTAAGGATCAAAATGTAGATCTATTTTTTTTAATCTACTTGAATTGTCGTCTTCGGTGAATAACTGAGAATAAACAAAATTCTTATAATGCTGAGCTTTTAGCATTATTGTTTTTGTTTTATTGAGAGAAAGCCCATAATCTGCCAGTACATTTGAAAGGATTGATATAGCTCTATAAGCTTCTGCTTGGTTATCTGCTATTAATGTAAAATCATCGACGTATCTATGCCATTTGAGTTTTGATAGTGTAAGTAATTTGTCTATTGATGTCATTAATAGTTCAGCAAGCACTCTTGAACATTGACCTCCAACAGGCAAACCAAATGATCTTCCTGATGATAGTTGGCTTAAAATCCTGTCAATTTGGGTTGAAACGGTGGAGCTGGATCCAAATAAATCATTAATAAAGTTTTCGATGCGATGATGGTAGATGTGCTCATAGAAATTTGAAATATCTGTTTGTATAACTACTGAATCATTATTTTCTAACGCAGGATCTTTAATCGTAGCTTCTTTATATGCTTTCCATGATTTATTCCTATCAAATATACTGGAACCATTTTCTATGAATCGATATGAGTGGGCATTAGGGCTTCTATAAACTTCATTTTTCTCAGCAATTGCAATTGCGAGGCCGTTTAAGTAAATATTCCAAAAAGAGTGAATTTTAGTAGAAATTCTAAAACCGCTAGCCCCCGTAGGGGAAAGTAGTCTTTCTGAATAAATCTGTATTGAATTTAAAATATCTTTAGTATTTTTTTTCCCACTTTTTTCAAGTCTTTCAAAAAGGTTAAATGCTATTTTTGCTATTTTATCTTTTGAATCAGAAATGAAAACCGTATCAATATCAAATGGTAACATATCATTATCGCCATGAGATTCTAAATCATCTATAGCCCTGATAAAATGATCAATTTTTATTGAGTTCATTGTACTTCCTATGCTTATTAATTTAGTAAAATTTAATACTCAATAATACCTTAAAATTTCTTACAAGCTATTTATATACGTTAGATAGTATCTAAAAATTAGCGTCTTTATGCTTATTCTTTATATTGATTTTCTAGGTTCACGTCCTTATTTTTCTAAAAGGGTAAGCTATCTATGTTTAATTAATTTAACTAGCTAAATTCAATACGATTGAGGGGGCTTAATCACCGTCCCCCCATCATACTCCTTAAGATAACCTCCATAGTGCCTAAACAACATCTCAGGCCCCTTATGCCCCATTTGCCCAGCTAGCCAAAACAGGTTAGCGCCTTGGCTAATATGCCTTGTGGCAAAGGTATGTCGTGTTTGATAAGGATTACGATACCTGATTCCTGCTTTCTTGAGCGTTGGTACCCATGCTTTCTTCCTAATTGCATCAGCGCCTGCCCAAGCTTTATTTGTTTTTGGGTCTTCAAAAATCACATCATCTTTTAGGAACGTGAATTGCTTCTGGTTATTTAGGGCGTTCAGGGCTTCACTATTCAACCCAACCTTTCTAGTACCAGCTTTAGTTTTGGTTTTCTTAATAACACCGACAACGCTGGCGGATTGCACGTGTGCAGTATTTTCTATGAAATCTATATCACTCCATCTCAATGCACATAATTCAGAACTTCTTAATCCAGTATTAATGGCAAATTGGAATAAGTTTTTCCATTGCTCATATCTTGCCGCAGCGAGTAGGGCAGAGACCTCTTTAGGTGACAATGGGTCAACAATATAACTGCTTTCATTGTCACTGTTATTTGATTGATATCTTGAAGCAGATACAAGGCTGACTGGGTTAATGGATACGATCCCATCGGTAATGGCTTCATCAAGCGAGCTACGCAAAAATGAGAGCTGGTTACGGATAGTTTTTAATACTGTCGTTTGCTTTTGTATCCAGTTTTTTAGGATCGCCGGTGTGAGTGATGAAACATGTAATTGGTGCAAATCAGATAAGGCACTTTTGCATTTTTTATAACCGCCAATCGTTGATGGCGATAAATTTCTAGTTTCACAAATAACTAAATATTCCTCTAAATAATCAATCACTCTTTTTTCTCGATTATTAACACCAAAAAGCATTAATTTTTTAGAGTTAGGAAAATATTTAGCGTAATTAAAAGTGCCTTTTTCAATGTTGTTTTGAATTTCAGCAAGTAGCCTTTCAGCGTATTTAATATTTTTATTATCGACGGTTACTCGATGTGCCGTTGGGGATTGATGTCCCGCCTAGCGATAAAACGAAAATCGGCTTTGGTTTTGGTAAAAAGAATGCCAATTTCAAAGGCAACTTTCGGCGTAATGCCGATTACACCTTATCGCTGACGGTCGACCAAAAACGTCTCATCGTGCGTATGCGCTATTTTAACCTTACGCAAAGCCCAACGGCCACCAATATTAATGAATTTCTTAAACGCTTCTTTTGGCAGGCGGATAGTAAAGTATTCGTGCTTGATCCGCTGGATATGACCTATTTGTATTACGTGTTTAATTTCAACCCGGACGAACGTTTACGGGCCCTTCTTGAAAACTTCGACCTCATGCCTCGCCCATCAGGGGTAGGAGTTAAATATCGTATTGTGACTAAAAAAGCCTTTGGTAACGGTCAACATCGTAAAAATTTCCTTAGCAGTAATTTCGGAGCCTAAAATCCATGACAAAAATCTTTAAAATTCCCTTTGCAACACAAGGGGACAGGACTTCTATTCCCGATGATGTACAAGCCGATGGCGCAGTTTCATACACGCAAGGTTATAGCTATGATTATGAGCGTGACCAACAAACTGATCCTGCAGCTAAAGATATCGAACGTGAAAAGATGAATGGCATGTTTCACGATATTACGGAAGCAATAGGTGAGTTGCAGAGCTTTGGTTTACCTAAATGGGCGACAGAAGGTACGCCATACCCAATTCGCGCTATCGTTTATCATAAAAACAAAACGTGGCAGTCGAAGATTGAAAATAACAATGTTGAACCTGTCGCAGGTACAGCATGGCAGGAACTGAAAGCGGATTTAAGTGCCGGTGATATTAATGTTTATACCAAAACCGAATCCGACAAACGCTTTCAGCCATTAGGCAATTACCAAGCGGCAGGTTATAGCTATTCTAAAGCGGAGTCTGATACCAAATATCAACCCAAAGGCAACTATGCCCCCGCAGGCAATTACGCACTTAAAGGTGAAAGCTACACTAAAGTAGAGGGCGATGGGCGATATCAGCCGAAAGGCAGTTATCAGCCGTCAGGGGACTATGCAACAAACACAGCACTTAATAACGGGTTGAATGCTAAGCTCAATACGAGCAGTGTTGCCCAATCAACGGGCGGATCAACAACGAACGTGATGAGCCAGAAGGCCGTCACCGATGCATTACAAAACTCGGTTAACCTCAATACGATTTATCCCGTTGGCATTGTTATGTGGTTTGCACAAAACAAAAACCCGAATACCTTGTTCCCTGGTACTAAATGGCAATACATCAGTGAAAATAAAACTATTCGATTAGCTGCAGCGAGTGGTGCGAATGTGTTAACAACTGGCGGTTCGGATTCGGTCACATTAACAGAAGCACAGATGCCAGCTCATAATCATAGCTTTTCGGCAACAACGAGTAGTTTTGATTATGGAACGAAAACCACAAATACAGCAGGAGCTCACACGCATACAGCCGGTACCCCCATCAATTCTTATTGGGGGGACCGAAATAATAAAACTCTTGCACCCGGAAGTGGCAATGTAACTAGTTCGTCCGGCGCACATAATCATACTGTCACAATTGGCGCTCACACTCATACAATATCGGGTGCTACAGGAAAAAAAGGTAGTGGTAGTGCAATCACAGTGACAAACGCCTATATAATGTTGATGGGGTGGTATAGGGTTAGTTAATGCCAAGCAGGAATAATTGATATATTTTTATGCTGATATAATAAGACCGTAAGGTGATGCGGTCTTAAATCATTCATAGTAATATTTAAGTTGAATAAATTATAATCATAATTATTATAATGGGAATGGTATTACTTATAAAATTTAAGCTTAAAAATTAGAAGATGAATATATTAAGAAAGATAAATAGATATAGAAATGAAAAAACAAAAAAAATCAAGTTTAAACTTAGTCTATGGATTATGAAGTTGCTTTATAAAAGACAAAAGGTTGATGTAAATAATTGCAATAATGTGTGCATTTTTATGCACGCAAAAGCTATAGGAGATTCTATTATTACATCGGGACTGATTAAAAAAATTAGGTCTAGTGGTAAAAAGGTATACATTGTTGCTCCGGAGGGATTGAATTTTTTATTTTCTGATATCATTGGAAATGATGGTTTTTACCCTTTTGATAAAAATAAAATACCTGAGTTAGTGTGTGAATTAAAAAAAATTAATATTGATCTAGTTATTGATCTCTTTGATTTTGACCATTCTATACGCCATAGGTTAAAAACTTTATTTCTATTAAATCCTGCAAAATCAATTGGTTTTGACCAGCCTAAAGGAAGTATATACGATATCAATCTACGCAGTGATGGTAAAGCTCATTTAACTGATAGAATGATCAAAGTTCTAAAATACTTAAACCTAGAAAGTAAAAACTATAAATACGAATTATCCTTTGATAGTTCTGAATTCTCGCTCGCTCATGACTATGCTAAGTCAGTAAAAGAAAATAAAAAACTAATTATATTTAATCCTTATGCGTCACAAACTGAACGTTCTTTTTCAATGCAGCAAATAAATGAAATAATCGAGTATCTAAACTCACTAAAAAATTATAAGACAGTTGTTTTTAATTTAGGATGTAGCATTAATTGTGAATTATTAGAAAATGTGGTGTTAAATCCATTTAACGATGCTGGAAACTCTTTTGCACTAGTTAGCAATGCCGATGTGGTTGTTTCTGTGGATACGGCGATTGTTCATTTGGCAAGTGCCTTTAATATAAAACAATATTGTGTCTATAATAACAAGCGTAATGTTATAAATCAGGATTGTAATATTGTTTTTGGTGCTAATAGCTCGAATGCAATTCAACTAACTACCAGTGATAATCTTGGTCTTGCGATGGGTGATCCTATGAGTAAATTTGATGTTAGTCTCTTAATTAATGAGATGCGTAAGGATTTAAATTAATATTGCTAATTAACCCTAACAAATTAAGCCGTTGTAAAAAGCGGCTTCTTATCGTATTAAGTGTATTTTTACTGTTTCAGAATAGCCATCTCCCGTTTTTTCTAAATATTTTCCTATCGTTACGTACATATGTTTTGCAATACCAAGAAACAAGTAGGACTATTGCACTGACCTATCAATACTCTTATTTGTGCCTTCCTTTGTTGATAGGCTCCAGCTTGTATTATTTTTGATTATATTCAATTTTTAGTAGTATTTTCTTTAAGAATAAATCTTTTAATCTATAATATTGATAATTTCTTATTGTTTTTCGCAGACGACTTCTGTATTTTTCTCTCAATTCTATTAATGGTAAACGCTCATGCTCAATTAAAGAAATACTTTTAGTTTCATCATCATAAGGTATAACGGAAGGTATAAAGCAATATATATTAGCACAATTGAAGTATCTAAAATACCACCACATATCAGCTTCGTACTTAATTGGGGTTTGGAATGATATGAGTCTTTGGGCTGCTTTTTTGTTGATAATGTATGCATGAGATCGAATAGCTTGGTAAACTTTAAACACATTATCATCTATCTTTTGATTTTTTATGTAACTATCAACGCATGATAATAAATAGATATTTGGCTTAGTTAATTTATCTATTTTTTGTATTTTAGATATTACATTTTCAATGTTATGAGGTAATGTAGCATCGTCTTCTAGTACGAATGCCTGCTCAATGTTTTCGTTTACCATTTTTTTATAAATTGCCAAATGGCTTAAAGCACATCCAATTTCACCTTTTGATAGCATGCAATTTGGGTAGTCATAAACAATCTCTTTAAGTTCAGAGTTTGATAGATCTTTCCCGTTTACTGCATTAATGAATTCATATTTTAGTTCAGTTTTATCGAGTTGAGCTTGCATTTTCATTCGACGCTCAGAACTTTCTTTTAGGTTGATAATAAAAACAATCAATTGGATACCTACCATATGGTTGATTTAAATTTCTATATTTGATGGCTTATAGCGCCGAAAATATGGCACTTACACACTAATGGCCATCACTGAACCGATATTGACAATTACTCTCAAGTTACATGCCTAGTTTTTGAGCTTTTCTATGAATATGTAAAAAGTAGTAAGCTATTTACATCATCTAGAAACATTAGAGGATTTATACTATCAAATAGTAAAGCCATCTAACAGCGAAAAGCTACCGTTTGGTGGCTTATCATCTATTTCAAAACATATGTTGATGTTCAGGTGAGATGAGGTATCTAATTTCATTTTTTACAAAAAAGAAAACCCCAAGGAATGACCCTCAGGGTTTTTGATTTAAAATGCGCGTGCATTTCACGTGCACTTTCTAGTCTTAATGTTGCCAGTGTCTAGTCCAACTGATTTTGCTAACTTCCTGTTTTTAAACCTGTTGTCCTATCACTGACCCACCAAATTTGGGCTGGCGGAGTCTGAATTCGTCGCTTAACTAAATGATTTTATAGTGCTAATGTTCAATTCAACTTTTAAAAAGTGCCTAATAAGGTGCCTAAAAACAATTTGATTGATTTTTATACGCTAATATTAGTGGGGCAGCTATACATATAGTTTCGCATTTTATCAGTTTATGTAGAGATTACTACTTTACTTCAAGTAGCAGCCATTTAATCCATGAAGAATTTATTGGTTCAAAATAAGCAAGTTTGATTCACAAAAATTTTTACAGTTAACAAGTGTGATTGTGAAATCTTGTCCCAAAATAGGGAAAGAAATTCTTTTTGTCAATTGATTATAGGTGCTTTTAATATAGTATTTAGGGATGAATTACTTCATATAGCTTATATTTTTGAAGTTTAAAATTATTAGATAATACTGAAGGTAGTTAAATAAGGAATGGTAATGGGTGATAAAAAATTTAAATTTCAAAAGCTTACGCCTGTCGGTGATATTGATTTAGGTATTTATGAAGATGCAATCAACTTTGCTTTTGACAATGACGATCTAAAGAATATTGCAATTTCAGGGCAATATGGTGCAGGTAAAAGTAGCCTTGTCGAATCCTATAAGAAAAATCATCCGAATAAAAAATTTGTTCATATTTCACTTGCTCATTTTAGAACGTCGGAACCGACTGGAACTAATGAACCTAACAGCCCTCCTATCAGTACAACTGCACTAGAAGGTAAAATCCTTAACCAGTTAATTCACCAAATTAATGCTGATGATATTCCTCAAACAAACTTTAAAGTAAAGAAAAAGGTAACATCTAAAAGCGTTTTTAAAAATACTTTTTGGATGGTGTTCTTTATTGCAATGATATTGCATGTCATGCTATTTGAAAAATGGTGTGATTTTGTCTCGTTGTTATCTGATGGTTGGTTAAAAACGCTTTTAATATTCACCACCAAATATGACTCTCTACTAATTAGTGGTACAATTAGCGCTATTTTATCCTGTGTATTTATCTATGTCTTAATTAGAACACAAAAAAATAGGAACATGCTGAGAAAAATAAGTTTGCAGGGTAATAAAATAGATATTTTTGAAGAGAGTGAAGAATCTTATTTTGACCGATATTTAAATGAAGTATTATACCTTTTTGAGAACGTTAATGCTGATGCTATTGTTTTTGAAGATATGGACCGCTTTAATGCTAATAACATTTTTGAACGTCTTCATGAGGTGAATAGGTTAGTTAATATTCAACGTAATTTAGTTAAAGATTCTTGGATATCATCTAAACTATTACCTGAATTCTTATTTAGGATCTTAACTAAGCATAAGAAACCAACCTTGCGTTTTATTTACCTGCTTCGTGATGATATCTTCATTTCTAAGGATAGAACTAAGTTCTTTGATTATATTATCCCAGTTATTCCTGTTGTTGATAGTTCTAACTCCTACGATCAGTTTATCTCTATTTTTAAAGATGGTGGGATTTTATCATTATTCAATGAAAGTTTCTTAAAAGGTCTCTCATTATATATTGATGATATGAGGATACTGAAAAATATCTATAATGAATTTTTGGTGTATAACGATAGATTAAACACGACAGAGCTTGATCGTAATAAAATGTTAGCTATCATAGCCTATAAAAATATTTTCCCTAGAGATTTCGGTGAGTTGCAGATTAATCAAGGTATTGTTTTTGCTATTTTTAGTGAAAAAGAAAATATTATTACTGAGGAAATAGAAAAACTAGAAAAAGAAATTAGTGATAGGAAAAAAGATATTGAGGTCATCAATAATGAAGTCCTCGGATCTATTCAGGAGGTTGATGCTGTATATGATAAAGAATTATCTCAGTATCATAGTAACCCTTACTATGATAAGGAAGAAAAAGCTGATGTAGCGCAGAGAAGAGCGTCTAGGAAAGCAAATGTTGAAAATAAAACTAATGGGAAAATAGAAAAGATTAATGAGATTTTATCAAAGTTAAGAGAAGATTTGGTTGACTTCAGAAGTAAAAAACTAAAAGAAATTATAACAAGAGAAAATATTGATAAACTCTTTAAACTCACATATATCAATGAAATTGGCGAAGAAAGGAATTTTAATGAAATAAAAAGCAGTGAGTATTTTGACTTGCTCAAATACCTTATTCGTGATGGCTATATTGATGAAACCTATACCGACTATATGACCTATTTTTACGAAAATAGCTTGAGTCGCATTGATAAGATGTTTTTACGTAGTATTACCGATCAAAAAAGCAAAGAGTTTACCTATCAACTCAAGAATCCCAAGATGGTTGTTACCCGCCTTCGAGAGGTGGATTTTGAACAGGAAGAGACACTTAATTTTGATCTATTAACTTACCTGCTTCAAACTCAAACTCCAGCTCATCTTAATTTAATTAAACGATTATTTAAACAGCTAAGAGGTAATAAAAGCGTTGAGTTTATTCGCGATTATTTTGAGTTAGAGAAAGCTCAGCCTAGCTTTATTTATCGATTAAATACGCTGTGGCCTGAGTTCTTTTCTTATGCCCTTAAAGAAAGTGAGTTTTCTGCTGATTGGGTTAAACGCTACTCGATAGGCACACTTTATTATTCTGCCAGTAACGTCATTGAGACCATTAACATTGATAATTGTCTGACTGATTACCTTTCTGATTCAGCGGATTATTTAGCCATAGAGGAGCCGAAGGTTGACAAATTAATTAGTGGCTTTAAGCTGCTTAACGCCTCTTTTGTTAATATTAATTTTGAAAGAGCAAATAAAGCACTCTTTGATGGGGTCTATCAGCAGTCACTTTATGGTATTAATTTTGCCAACCTAACCTTAATGCTGAGTAAGGTTTATCAGTTTAATAGTGAAGATGATATCCGCCATAAAAACTATACGTTAGTGATGTCACAGCCTGAATCTCCCTTGGCTAGATATGTTAATAATCATATTAGTAACTATCTGGATATGGTTTTATCTAGTTGTGATGGTTCAATTACGGATGATGAAACTATTGTTTTATCTGTTCTCAATAATGAGGAAATATCGGATGAGCAAAAAGAACAATATATAAATTCTTTGCAAACTTTCGTGACCTCCCTGAGTGCGGTTGAGAGTGAATCCTTATGGTCATCGTTGTTGGATAAAGAGAAAGTAGTTTGCTCTGAAGAAAATATAGTATCTTACTTTGTAAACGTTGATGGGCTAGATGATTCACTTATCGGATTTATCAATAGAACTGATGCAGAGTTGAACTTTGCAAGTATTGATATTGAAGATGAGCAAAAAAGTAAACTGTTTAGAGCGATTATTATCTGTAACGATTTATTAAATGATAAATATGAAAAATTAATTTGTTCGCTAAAGCGTATTTATAAATCCTCCTTTGGCATCAACGGTATTGTAGGTGATAAATTCAAAATATTAGTGGATAAAAAAATTATTCGTATGAGTGTGGATTCACTTGAATTTATACGAGAAAGCTATCCTGAACAGCTTTTCTATTATATCAGAAAGAATATCGAAACCTATGTTGAACTAATGGTGGTAGAGAACTTTGTCTTAGATGAGGCTATATCGGTAATTTCTTGGAACGTTGATGATGATATAAAAATTAAGTTACTCGAGTTTGTTAAAACACCACTTGCTATTCATGGTAAGGAATATTCTACTGCCGTTAATAACCATATTTTAGAAAATAATTTTGAACTAGGCGAACTCTTAAACCTGACGTCGTCATATAAAACATGGACAACGTCCACTCAGTTACTCATTCTGAGCTTGGCTATAGAGCATATCTCAACATTGATAGCTACCTCTGATGACATTCCCGAGCCATTACTGAAAGATCTGTTTACTTCAGAGGCTCTAGATATACAGGATAAAATAGCGCTATTAATCGCTTTATTGTCAGGTAAGGATTTGGGTAAGGTTGTCTGCAAAGCGTATCTTGATCTGCTTGGTTTATCAGAGTTTAGTAAAATTTTGGGGCGAGGTAAGCCTAAAATTGAGGTTAATACAGGTAATCAAGGCTTATTAACTGCGTTAAGAGATAGTAATTTATTTTATGATTTTGAAATGGATGAGGAGAATCCTTCTTATTATAAGATAATAAGGCGACGCCCTATGTTTGATTCAGAGAAATAGCAGTATGCCTCTTTCAACCATTTGGGCACTTTTACGTGCCCATTTTTTACAGCTATACTGAATTAGATATAGTGAACATTCAACTCAAAACATATTTAAGAATTTTAATTGCTGGGAATTCTAATATAACAGTTTTGGTTTTTTAACGGTGCCTGATGGTGGTTTAACTGTATGGCTATTCAGCTTTTCATAATCTTTGACTACAATTGTAATTAAAGATTTAAGCTCATAACACCATTCATCCCTAGCAGCTGAGTTAGATTTCTTTAAGAACCATGCATGTTGTTTCAGCTGATGTGTAATAGCTGTTTCCCATTGCTTGTCTTTTTTTTGATTTTCTAAAATCTGTTCGAATGTAAAAAGCATCTGAGATATAAACCATGGGTAGCTAATTTTAGTTATTTCGTTTTTAGCTATTTGTTCTGTCCACTTCCCCTAAAATAAGACAGCTATAATTAGATTTTCTGCCCTAAAATTTGCAGAGGTCATGATGAAAAAAGCTCGTTTTACTGAAAC